>CAINDJ010000139.1 GCA_903847325.1 uncultured beta proteobacterium
ACTTACTTTAAGACCACGCTTGTGTGCGTATGAGACAGTCTCGGTAATTAATTCACGCGGGAAAGAGTTATAAATTTTTAACTGAGAATAACCACGCAAGGCATACCAGTCGATGGCATGTTTGATATCACTTAAATCCGTGATTGAAAAACCATCGTGGGAGGCAAAAGGACTGTCGCCATCTACAAAACCTGCCGGGATCAGACGCGGCGCGAGCAAGCGCCCCTCTGCGGTTTCGTCGAGCATTTGCTGCAGGGTCGAATTAGAATTTCCCAAATCACGTACAGAGGTGACCCCCGCAGTTAAGTGATAGGCCGCAGACCAGCGATTGACATGTGCATGCATATCGAAGAGGCCTGGCAACAACACCCGTCCTGCAGCATTGATTTCGTTATCAACGGGGGTCAGATTCAACCCAGCCGGAAATACTCCGGTAATGCGATCTCTCAATACATACACATCAGAGGGAGGACTCAGCTTCGCGGTTTCAGAGTTAAATACGCGCGCATTACGAATCACGGTTAATCCCGGCATCGCATGCTGCAATTGCTCAGCGCGTGTAGCCAAAATTTTGGCTGAGGCTTCTTCCTGACTTTTTTTCAACTCATTGAGATTAGATTGCCAGCCTTCTTTGATGACTGCAAAATTACCCGGCAAAATCGCGGCAAACAAATGACTATCACTATCCGTCGTAGCCCAGAAAAACTGCGGACTCAGGCCGATACCGGTTTGCATCACAAGCTGCACAACCTGACTTTGATCATTATTGGTGACCACTAATTCGTCCAGACGCTGCTGCACCAACGTGCCCTCAGGCAGCAGCGGTAAAGAAGCCGGCCTGGAATTAGATAGCGCCGATATCATGAGCGAGTTAATTTCCCAGGATGAATCCAGAGGTAAATAAAAAGCCTTGCCTCTTATGCGTTTGCTACCGCGTTCAGATTTGGAGCTCCACTCTGCCAGATTACCTTTGCGGGTAAACCGCTCATCCACTGCGCCCCCCATCTCTGAAGTACCCGTGACTTGATATTCAAGCAGGGTTTGATCAGGTGCGATTTTAATGACTTCGTCGAGTGTGGGACCACGTCCATTTTCTTTAAAATCAAAATGAACTTTGATGAGATCCTGTCCGATACGCTCGACAATTTGCTCGCCCGCGACTGTGCCGTTATCAAGAAGAATGGTGTAGCGCGTTATATGAGCAATTTCCGCTTGCGCAGCCGTCAATGTAAATATTGAAAGCACACAAGCGATCAGATGTTTAAGCATATTGAAATAAAAAATACAGCCGTTGAAACGACAACAAGTCGCGTTCAAGATGCGCAATGGTAACGCAATGGATGGGGATAAAGTTTGGATCCAACCGAAGCGTTAAAATCGAACGTGATTTAGCGCTTAAAGTGCTAAAAATGATGCGATTTCATAATTTTCATAGTTAATTCTTTCAGAGCTAACAATATGTCACTCCCCAGCCCTAAGCTGACTGCATTGCCCGAACACATTCCTCTTGCTCAGGAAAGACCATTCCAGGTCGTGCGCTTTAAGAGCCCGCTGCCAGGGCCGCATATTCTGATTACGGCAGCAGTGCATGGCAATGAGACAGCAGGCACTTTTGCTATGGCGCGGCTCATCGAGCAAATTGAACAGGGCGAGATCCAACTGCAGGGTGGCGCATTGACGCTGATCCCTGTCACCAATCCTAAAGCCTATCGCCTGCAAAGACGGGCGGGAGATCGAAACCTGAACCGCCGTCTTGCGCCCGTAGATAGTCCAGAGCAATACGAGGACCACATCGCGAACTGGCTGTGCCCGATTCTCGCCGAACACGATGGATTACTCGATCTGCATACGTTTCAAAGCGGCGATCAGCCGTTTGCGTTATTTGGTCCACAAAACAATCAAGGCCCTCTTGAGCCCTTTGAACAAGCAGCGATTGAAGAGTCAATCGTGCAACGCCTCGGATGCAACCGCTTTGTATATGGCTGGCTAGACACCTACGCCAAGGGTATTGAACGCCGCAAGGCTGAAGTACAAGCAGGTCGCTTTGATGCAAAAAATGTTGATATTGATCCAATGTATGGCGTCGGTACAACCGAATACATGCGATCCAAAGGCGGCTGGGCCATCACGCTTGAGTGTGGCCAGCATGATGATATCAATGGCCGCGAGGTCGCATACCAGGCGATCATCAATACTCTCGTCCTGACTGGGCTGATAGCAGGCCCGTCACCGGCTCCAGCAAAGGATCCTCAGGTCCTCGGGCTCTATACTGTTTTCGATCGTTTTCATGAAAACGATACGTTTGCCAGTCCCTGGAAAAGCTTTGATGCGATCGCGCAAGGTGATCTGATCGGCACGCGTGCCGATGGCACCATCATCAAGGCAGAACAAGACTGCTTAATTGTATTTCCCAACATGAAATCACTACCAGGTCAGGAATGGTTTTATCTGGCGCGCGCGGGTGGCCGTCTGGGTTATTGATTCGATGTCTTTGCGCGGGTTTGGTCGATCATTCACCATACTCTTGCTCCTGTGTAATTATTAGTCTTATCCTGACATGATAAATTGATAGTCTTTGCAAATAGTATCGAGCAGCACATTTAAGGATTAATTATGCCCTCCAGCGTCAAGAATCGGGCCAAGTCATATTCGGGCAACCGGACGCTTTTTATCAGTCTCCTCACTGTACTACTCGGGGCCTGTGCACAAATTCCACCCGACGAAAAAAATCTTTCAGCGCCAAAGAACATCGGAGACTATCAAACCTCCGCATCCTTTAACGCTACACCGACCGCCTGGCCTGAAGCAAACTGGTGGACACAATATGGCGATCCGCAACTCGATACACTCATTAAAGAAGCATTGAGCGCATCACCTGACATCGCAATCGCGCTCGCTCGGGTGCGCCAAGCCGAGGCATCCACGCAAATATCTGGAGCAAAACTTTTACCTCAGCTCGGTGCCACTGCCTCGGTCACAGAACAACAACAAAGCTATAACTACCTCAGCCCCGCCGCCTTCACACCTCAGGGCTGGAACGATTATGGAATGGCTGCACTCGACTTGAAATGGGAAATCGATTTCTGGGGTAAAAACCGGGCTGGTCTAGCTGCGGCAACCTCTGATCTCGAAGCCAGGCGCGCCGATCAGGCGCAGGCAAGCCTCATGATTTCAACCTCTGTGGCGAGTAGCTATAGTGAATTAGCGAGGCTATTCGCCACGCGTGCAACGTCAGAGCAAGCTGTCATAGTCAGAAAAAAAACAGCTGAACTATTTACCGAACGTTATCAAAACGGTATGGAAAACTTGGGCAGCGTGCGTCAGGCTGAAGCTGGGCTGGCGGATGCACAGCAACTGTTGTTACTTGTCGAAGAGCAAATAGGACTGCAGCGCAACCGACTCGCTGCATTAATGGGCGCTGGCCCTGATCGTGGATTATCGATTACAGAACCAAAATTGAAACTGAATCGTGATTTTGGTTTACCTAAAGAGTTAAGTGCTAATTTGCTTGGCAGACGTCCTGATATTGTTGCAACTAGACTTCAGGCGCAAGCACAAGCAAGCCGCATTGATCAAAAACAAGCGGACTTCTATCCGAACGTCAATCTGATGGGGCTCATCGGTTTTCAGTCGCTTGGTCTGAACGTACTGACACAAAACGGATCTACAGTCGGCAGTGTTGGCCCAGCGATTTATCTACCAATTTTCACAGGTGGCAGATTAACGGGGGAGCTGCGGGGCGCCAGAGCACAATACGAAGAAGCCGTCGGCAATTACAACCAAACCATTGTGAAAGCATTACAAGATGTGGCGGATGCAGCGTTAAGTAAAAAATCCCTTTCTCCAAGACTCTTAAAAATTGAGCAAGCCGTTGCTGCCGCAACAGATGCCTATCGCGTTGCGCGCGAGCGCTACGAAGGTAGCCTATCCAGTTACCTTGAGGTGTTAACCGCCGAGGATGCAATGCTCAACAACATGCGCTTGCTCACTGATTTGCAATCGCGTGCCTTCACGCTTGATATTGCGCTGACCCGAGCACTAGGTGGCGGATACAAAAACGATACGGCAATCGCAGAATAAAAATGGAATCCAACATGACTGAAAATATTGACTCAACAAGCGCTGCCTTGGTACCAGATCCTGCAGCAAAACAAAGACGCACCAAACTTTTAGCTGGGCTGGCGTCAGTCGTTGCATTGGGTGCGCTTAGCGCAACAGCCTACTGGATTTTTTATGGTTCTCACTTCGTCTCGACTGATAACGCATACGCAGCAGTAGAAATTGCACAAATCACGCCTTCTATCTCTGGCACGATTGGTGAGGTACTCGTCAAGGATACGCAGTCTGTCAAGAAAAATGATGTGCTCGTTGTCATTGATCCAAAAGATGCAAAAATTGCCGTCGCACAGGCAGAAGCTGAGCTTGGGCGAGCATCCAGACGCGTGAAAGCATTTGTTGCGAACGATACGGGATTGACCGCTCAAGTTGCAGCGCGTGATGCAGAAGAAAAAAGCGCTGCAGCAAAACTCAGCTCTGCAGAGGCAGATTTTGAACGTGCCAAAATTGATTTGACACGTCGAGAGGCCCTCAAAGCCTCAGGCTCAGTTTCTGGTGATGAACTCACGCGTGCAAAAAACGCCTTTGAATCCGCAAAAGCCAACCTGACCTCAGCCAAAGCGGCCGTTGCGCAAGCAAGCGCCAATCGCAGTGCTACGCTCGGCTCTAAAGAAGCAAATGCTGTGCTCATCGCAGGCGTAAATGAAGAAAATAACCCAGAGGTTGCTCTCGCCCGTTCAAAACTTGAACAAGCGCAGCTAGATCTGGAACGTACCGTGATCCGTGCTCCGATCGATGGCGTCATCGCTAAACGCCAGGCGCAACTTGGTCAACGCGTCCAGGCCGGTATGCCCTTAATGACAGTTGTGCCGATACAGAATATGCACGTCGATGCAAATTTCAAAGAAGTGCAACTTGAGAAAGTGCGTGTCGGTCAGCCTGCCACAATCTATGCAGATATTTATGGTGACACAGTCGTTTATCACGGCAAAGTCGAAGGTATCGCTGGAGGTTCAGGCGCAGCCTTCTCTGCAATCCCGGCACAGAATGCAACTGGCAACTGGATCAAGGTTGTACAGCGCTTACCAGTCAGAATCAGTCTGGATCCTGCAGAACTTGAGAAAAACCCTCTCAAAGTAGGACTGTCGATGTCCGTCAAAATTGATACGAGCAATCACTGAATGCGGATCCATACGTGACACATTCACAACCTCTCGCAAACGGTCAGGCCCACCTGACCGGTGGCATGCTTTGGGTCGCGGCCATGTTGCTTGCCGCGGCAAACTTCATTGCCGTACTCGACATGACCATTGCAAACGTCTCGGTGCCAAACATAGCCGGCTCAATGGGTGCAACCATGAGCCAGGGCACCTGGGTCATCACCTCTTATGCGGTCGCCGAAGCAATCAGTGTTCCGTTAACGGGATGGCTGGCAAGTCGGTTTGGCGCTGTCCGCGTGTTTGCTACTTCGATGGCGTTGTTCGGTATATTTTCAGTGCTGTGTGGATTCGCAAATTCACTGGGCATGCTGGTTTTAGCGCGCGTGTGCCAGGGGTTAGCAGGTGGTCCGCTCATGCCGCTTTCTCAAACGCTGCTGCTGCGCATATTTCCTCCTGAAAAAGCACCTGCAGCGATTGGCCTGTGGGCAATGACGACACTCGTCGCACCAGTAGTTGGCCCCATACTCGGGGGTTATCTCTGCAACGAATACTCCTGGCCATGGATTTTTTATATCAACATGCCGATCGCGCTGGCGTGCGCATTCTTTGCATGGCAGTTACTCAAACGTTATGAAAACATACTCCTGAGGGATCCGATTGATACCGTAGGCCTTGTGCTCCTGATCATCTGGGTGGGCGCCTTGCAGATCATGCTCGACGAAGGCAAACAGCTGGACTGGTTTGCATCAAGCTACATCATTGGATTGGCGATTGTTGCGATCATTGGCTTTGCGGCTTTCATGATCTGGGAATTAAACACAGCGCATCCAATTGTTGATCTGCGCGTATTCAGACACCGAGGTTTTACGATCAGTGTGTTAACAATCAGCTTGGCCTTTGCTGCATTTTTTGGCGCTAACGTGCTCACCCCGCTCTGGTTACAGAGTTTTATGAGCTACACCTCCACCCAGGCCGGCATGACAACGGCCTGGTCTGGTGTGCTCGCAATCATGGTCGCGCCAATCGCTGCAGGCCTGTCAAGCAAAGTTGATCCGCGAAAGCTTGTGTTTATTGGCGTGCTCTGGCTCGGTACCGTGACGATTTGGAGAAGCTTTGCCACGACCGACATGACTTACTGGAATATTTCTTTACCCCTCTTGGTCATGGGCGTTGGCCTGCCATTTTTCTTTGTTCCTTCGACGGGTTTGGCTCTTGCAAGCGTTGAACCTGCGCAAACCGCTTCTGCTGCGGGGTTGATGAATTTCCTGAGAACACTTTCAGGCGCGATTGCAACTTCGCTTGTAACAACTTTCTGGGAAGACGAAACCACGCGCAACCGGGCCGAACTCGTTGGCCTGACAGATGTGGATCAATCTCTGCGCCTGGGACTTGAAAGTGCCGGCATGACGGGCGAAGCAGCTTTGCAAAGTATTGAACTCATGATCAATAGTCAAAGTGTGATGTTAGCGACCAATCAAATCATGTTGACCATGGGTATCGCATTTATATTTGCTGCCTCTGTCATCTGGCTTGCGCCGAAACCAACACGTTCTGTTGATCCCGCTGGGGGTGGTCACTAGTTTTCTAAAGTATCTCCAGGACGGACTCCGGCGGGCGCCCCAGGCGAGTCCCTTTGGCCGTCACCACAATGGGGCGATTCATCAATATAGGATGCGCATGCATAAAACCAATGAGTGCCTCATTGGTCCATGCTGGATCAGCCAGTCCTAGCTCTTCGTAAGGCTTTTCGTTTGAACGCAACAGCGCGCGCGCATCGATTCCAAGATCAGCAACCATCTTGGTCAAGGTCGCTGTGCTCGGCGGGTGGTCAAGATATAAAACGATTTGAGGTTCAACCGCGGCCTGACGCAACAACTCGAGCGTCTCGCGTGATTTGCTACATCTTGGGTTGTGATAAATGGTTACGTCGCTCATTGCCTTTATTCCTCAAAAACTCTTACACAAGCCAGAATACAAGACTTTGGCTCGCTCAAGAGTAGAATAGCTAGCCTTGAACCGAGGTATATCATGGCACTTAGTAACCCAGAATATTCAAAGTCCAGCATCCTGCGCCCCATCACCCTCGACGCAGTCAATCACCACGATAAAGGTAGTATGCCTGCCCTGACGCTTGCAGCAATGGGCGTCGTGTTTGGTGACATCGGGACAAGCCCGCTTTATGCTCTCAAAGAATGTTTCAGCCCGGAACACGGGATTCCGTTTTCGACCGAAGCAGTATTTGGCGTCATCTCGCTCGTATTCTGGGCATTTTTGATCGTTGTATCCCTCAAATATGTCATGTTTGTGATGCGTGCCAATAACCATGGCGAAGGCGGAATCCTGGCGCTAATGGCCATGGCACTCAGAACAGCTCCTTCCGGCTCCAAGCGTGCACTCTCGATCATGATGCTTGGCGTCTTCGGCGCGTGCATGTTTTATGGAGATGCGGTAATTACCCCTGCAATCTCCGTTTTATCCGCGGTGGAGGGACTGGAAATCGTCTCACCACAATTCACTAAATATGTTGTCCCGATCACCATTGTGATTCTGGTTGGATTGTTTTTTATACAAAAATCGGGCACCGCAGTTGTCGGCGTGTTTTTTGGCCCCGTGATGATAATCTGGTTTCTTGTCCTTGCCGCGATGGGCATCTACAACCTGGTGGATAACCCAAGCATTCTGGGGGCAGTCAATCCCATGCATGGCATTCGCTTTCTGACTGAGCATGCTCTGCAGGCATTTATCGTTTTGGGTGCCGTGTTTCTGGTACTTACAGGTGCTGAGGCACTCTATGCGGACATGGGTCATTTCGGCATCAAACCAATTCGTTATGCGTGGTTTTTTGTCACCATGCCTTGCCTGCTGATCAACTATTTTGGGCAGGGCGCAATGCTCCTGTCACACCCCGAAGCAATATCCAATCCATTTTTCCTGATGGTGCCTGAATCATTTGCTCTGATTCTCGTGATATTAGCTGCACTGGCAACAGTGATCGCTTCACAGGCCGTGATCTCGGGCGCCTACTCGATGACTAGCCAGGCGATCTTGCTGGGTTTTGTCCCGCGAATGAAAATCGCCTACACCTCAGAAAAAGAGGTTGGTCAGATTTACATCCCTACCATCAACTGGATGCTGCTGATTGTTGTGATTGCAGTGGTGGTCGCTTTTAAAGAATCCGGTAACCTGGCTGCTGCATACGGTATTGCTGTGACAACCACGATGGTCATCACAACGCTTCTCGCAGCAGTCGTGATGCGTGTTGTCTGGAAATGGCATCCATTGCTGGTCACGCTGATCATCGGACTGTTCCTGTTTGTAGACTTTGCATTTTTTGCCGCCAACGCGCTTAAAATCGCTGAAGGCGGCTGGTTCCCATTATTGCTTGGTGCGTTTTGCTTCTTATTGCTCATTACCTGGTATCAAGGGCGCAAACTCCTACGTGCCAGATCCATTGAGCAAGGCATCCCGCTGCAGGGCTTTGTGACATCACTGCTGGCCCACGAACCTATCCGTGTTCATGGCACCGCCGTATTCCTCACCGCACACGTGGACTATGTGCCAGTCGCGATGTTGCACAACCTGAAACACAACCAGGTGCTGCATCAACGCGTGATCTTTCTAAAAATAAGTGTCTGGGACGTACCTTATGTAAAAGACGAGGAGCGCCTGAATCTGAAAGAGATGGGTGGCGGGCTCTATCTGGTGCGTGCGATGTTTGGTTTTAAAGAAACACC
>CAINDJ010000140.1 GCA_903847325.1 uncultured beta proteobacterium
TATGTTGACGCGGCCAGCATTGAAATCCTCGGTAGTAGCGTTTTCTGCAGCTTTCTTTGAGACGATGTAGACCGTTGACAGGTCATTAGGCAGCAAAGGGTAAGGCGCAGCTGTTTTAAAACGAATAGTGTGCGCATCTACAATTTCACTAGCAATGATCGCTTTTGTATAAACAGTAAAAGGACCGGGGCTATTTGGGATTTTGCCCACACGATCATACGAAAAAATCACATCCTCTGCTGTGAAATCACTTCCATCGTGAAATTTCACACCCTTGCGTAATTTAAATTCCCAAGTAGTGGGATCAACCGTTTTCCACGATTCAGCTAAATCAGGAATCAAACGCGCTTCAGGATCCAAGGTCGTGAGTTTGTTGTATACGTGTTCTGCAACATTATTGTTGGGGAACAAGCTCACAAAATGTGGGTCCATCGAGGTAATGTCTGCACCTACGCCGATCTTCAAATCAGCGGCCTGAGCGGGAGAAAATGCAGCTGTGAAAAAAGAAAACAGAAAAAGACTAGTTAGGCGGCGTAGACGCATGCTTGACTCCTGTGTATTGTTGGATGATTCTATCTGAAATATGCTGCCCTCAGGTAATTTAGAAAGCATTCTTTATATTCAAATTCAATAAAGAAATAGCCTTTTTTACTGAAGATGGCGGCGGGTGATACCTAAAACTAACAAGGAGACTAAAAATGGATCTAGGACTAACGCAACGCGTAGCACTTGTGACGGGTGGCTCACAGGGAATTGGCAAAGCCATCGCAGCCAAGCTCGCCCAGGAAGGCGCGACAGTCGTTATTGCTGCTCGCGGGCGCGAACTGCTGGATCAGGTCGTCGGCGAAATTGTTAAAGCAGGCGCAGTAGCCGTAGGCATGCAGGCAGATGTCAGCAAAGAAGAGGACTGCACCCGACTGATTGGCGATATTGTTCAGAAGTTTGGCAGGATCGATATCCTGATCAATAACGCAGGCACCTCAGCAACCGGAGAATTTGAATCAGCGCTGGACGCAACCTGGCAAGCAGACTTTGATCTGAAACTTTTTGCCGCGATTCGCCTGGCACGTCTGGCCATACCGGAAATGAAAAAACGCAGCTGGGGTCGCATTATCAACGTAACGAACATTGGCGCCAAACAACCTGCTGCCAAATCAATGCCCACGACTGTGACACGCGCCGCCGGACTAGCATTGACCAAGGCCTTATCAAAAGAGTTTGCACCTAATAACATTCTGGTCAACAGCATTTGCATTGGCTTGATCAAAGCTGGCCAACACGAAAAGAAAGCCGCTGCAGCAGGCGTTCCTGTCGAACAAATGTATGAAACGATGGGTAAAAATATTCCACTGGGACGAGTGGGTCGCGCCGAAGAGGTCGCCAACGTCGCAGCATTTCTCTCATCAGAGGCTGCGAGCTTTGTGACCGGTAGCAGTATCAATCTGGACGGCGGCGCCTCTGCAGTGATGTAAACAAAAACACATCCATTACGCAGACTTGTTATTCGGACTTGATTCCGGCCGTCTGAATCAAGTTCTTCCACTTAGCAATTTCTGCATGTAAAAACTGGCCAAGCTCTTGGGGCGATCCTCCACCAGGGATCAACCCATGGCCAGCAAATTTCTCCTGCACATCTTTCATTTGCAGAATATTGACAAGTTCTTTGTTCAGCTTACTAATGATCACTGTTGGGGTTTGAGCAGGCGCAAACAAGCCAAACCACCCAACCACCTCAAAGCCAGGCAGCCCTGACTCCGCGACTGTCGGGACTTCAGGGATTTCGGAAACACGTTTCAATCCCGTGACTGCGATCGCGTTAATGCGTCCGGATTTGGTTTGCGACAGCGCGGCAGGGATCGTTGAAAAATATATCTGAATATTGCCAGCGATCAGATCTGCAATTGCAGGCCCGCCCCCTTTGTATGGAACATTAACGATATCCAGATTCGCCGAATGTTTGAACAACTCTGCCGCGAGATGCGCAGTTGTTCCAACGCCGGAGTTACCATAGTTAAAGTTACCCGGATTAGCCTTTGCAAGCGAAATCAACTCTTTGACCGAGCTTGCCTGTACCGCAGGATTCACGACTAATACTAGTGGAGCTGAGGCGACTAAAACAATTGGCGCCAAATCCTTTTCACTATCAAAAGGTAATTTTGGATACATCCCTGGATTCACCGGGAATGAAGTAATTGGCATCACCAGCGTGTAACCATCAGGATCAGACTTGACTGCTGCCTCAACGCCTACGTTCCCCCCGCCGCCAGGACGATTCTCCACGATCACGGGGACATTCCAGGACTCGGTCAGTTTTTGTGCAATCAAACGCGCGGAAAAATCCGTACCGCCGCCAGCTGCGACAGGCACGATGATTTTGATGGGCTTGGAGGGATAGGATTGCGCAATCGCTGTTTGCGAAACCCATATAAAAAATAAAAGACCAATTGATTTAAGGCCCGAGCGTAAGCTGTTGCGCCGTTGATTACACATATACATTTGTCTCTGATTTTTAATAGTTTTTATACTGTTCTCATCATAAGATGATTTAGCTCAAGTATGCTATTGAGACGCAACAATAAAAAATAGAGACAACATGAGAAAAAATATCAAATTCCATGCAAATGGCGTTGAGCTAGACGGCTGGTTTTATACCCCTGAAAATACACAGGCACCCTTTCCAACTCTCATCATGAGTCATGGTTTTGGCGCCATCAAAGAAATGGCACTGGACGGGTACGCCGAAATATTTTGCAAAGCTGGCTTTGCCTGTCTCGTGTATGACCATCGCAATACAGGAGCTAGCGCTGGCGAACCGCGCGGTGAACTTGATCCCTGGCAACAGATCTCTGACATGCGCGATGCGATCACCTATGCAATCATGCAACCTGAGGTGGATGCAGAACGTATCGGGCTATGGGGTACGAGCTATTCAGGTGGTCATGTGTTAGTGGTCGCTGCAACCGATCGTCGTGTCAAATGCGTTGTTTCGCAAGTGCCAACTGTGAGCGGTTTTAAAAATACATTACGATCCATACCGACTGACAAATTCGACGCATTTCTTAGAGATATTGACGAAGATCGCATCAATCGCGCAAAGGGTTTGCCACCAAAAATGGTTCCTATATCTACCGAGGGATCAGAGAGCTACGCATGGAGCATGATTGCAGCCAAAGGCACGAATTACATTAATTCGGTCACACTTCGTACCCGTGATTTACGAATGGGATATGAGCCAGGCACCTACCTGCCCCGCATCGCTCCAACACCGCTATTAATGATTCTCGGCACGCACGATACGCGGTGTCCGACCGATGACCAATTAGCTGCATATTCGACTGCGCACGAACCAAAAAAATTACACTTATTTAAAGGTGGTCATTACGAACCCTATAGCATCAGACTAGAAGAAACTGCTGGCAAAGCGTGTGCATGGTTTACCGAGCATCTGCTCACGCATTACGGGCGATAGCCTGGATGCTCAAGCCCGCAATCCATTCCTCTTCAGGATTTGATCCGCATGAAAAAAATATTTTTGAAATTTCTAGGCCTCTGCATGCTAAGTGGCTTACTGCCACATATCTCGCTTGCGCAAAATCAACCCTGGCCCGCACAGGCAATTCGCATAGTTGTTCCATACCCAGCGGGTGGTGTTACAGATATCGTTGCACGCCTGTTGGCAAAATCACTAGGCGATTCACTCAACACCACGGTTGTTGTTGAAAATCTTGCCGGTGCAAATGGCGCAATCGGTGCCATGGCGGTCGTACGCAGCGCTCCTAACGGATACACACTTTTGATGGGGACGCCCGCAACGTTAGCTACGAATATGATTCTTTATCCCGGGACGCAATACGATGCGATTAAAGATCTGGAACCGATTGCACGCATTGTCTCTATGCCCAATGCACTGGTTGTTAGAAATGATCTCGGGGTAGATAGTGTCCAGGTTCTCATCGATCGATTAAAAAAGGCCCCTGGGAAAATGTCATACGGCGTAACGGGCATCGGCGCGAATGGTCATCTCACCACAGCGTACTTTCTGCATCAAACGCAAACCGACGCGATGCCAGTGCCCTATAAAGGCGCAGCCCCTTTGCTCGCCGGATTAATAGGAGGCCAAACCGACTTTACAATCGATCAACTGACCTCATCTGTTGGTTTTATAAAAAGTGGACGGATCAAACTACTCGCTGTCAGTTCAGCGATACGCTCACCCTATTTTCCAGATACGCCGACGTTAAAAGAGTCTGGCATAAAAGATTTTGATATGGGCTCATGGCTGGCCCTGTCCGCACCTAAAAACACACCAAAGGAAATAATCAAACGTCTCAATACTGTTGTCAATCAAGTACTCAAAGAACCAGTATTCAAAGAAAATCTGTCACAATTTGCTGCAACACCTACAGGTGGAACGCCTGAAGAATTGGCGCAACTGATGCAAACTGAATCAGACACAGTGAAATTCATTGTTCATTCGGCAAAAATAACTGTTGAGCAATAAACGATTAAAAATATCCCCGTCCCAGTTCATTGCTAAAACACCATTAATCAGACAATACAAAAAGAAGCGGCAAATATGACAATCACAAACACAACCCTTACTTCTAACGTCAAAGCGATGGTGTTCGATACCTTTGGCTCAGTCGTTGACTGGCGCAGCAGCATCATTCGCGACTTGACTCAATGGGGTCAGGAAAATGGCTTTTCGGCAGATTGGGCAGCATTCGCAGACAAATGGCGAGGCATGTATCAGCCCTCTATGGAACAAGTTCGCAATGGCCAACGCACATGGACGATACTTGACGTGCTGCATCGCGAATCGCTCGAGGTCTTGATTCAAGAATTCGGGCTCGATGCGATGAATGAAGAACAGCGCGTTCATGTCAATCGCGTCTGGCACCGTCTGGATGGCTGGCCTGATGCAGTCGGTGGCTTAAGTCGCCTGAAAAGCAAATACATTATTGCGCCACTTTCTAACGGCAACGTGTCGCTGCTGACGGATATCGCAAAATATACAGGCCTGCCCTGGGATTTAAATTTATCAACAGAAATTTTTCATTGCTATAAACCTCAGCCACAATCCTATCTCGGAGTGTGTAATATCCTGCAGCTCGAACCAGGCCAGGTCATGATGTGTGCAGCACACAATGATGATCTGCTTGCCGCGCGCAATGTCGGTCTCAAAACAGCATTCTGGCCACGCCCAACTGAATATGGCCCTGGCCAGACCAAAAATCTGGTTGCGACAGAAAAATGGGACATCGTTGCAAAGGACATCAGGGATTTTGCGCATCAGATGGGTGTGTGATTGCGTTTCAGGCTCACAAGACGATCATCAAACCCGAACGATGTGCACACTACAAGGAGATTCCTCGACGATTTTAGTCATCGAGGTCCTCCAGGGAGCAACCATGTTCGGGATTTTGTGAGACGCACCAATCAAAATCAGTGTCGCCTCGTTATCTACAGCGAACTCGACGATTCTAGAGGCAGGGTCCATGGCCTCCAGTACATGGCAAGACAATCGTTCAGCAGGTAGCCCCAACGGTTGAGCCCATTGCATCAGCTGCACCAGATGATTGCGCACAATGCCACTCGCCGTATCAGCTTCGAGGGCACCATCTATCGCAGGAGTCCCCGCGATCGTACTTAAACAGACTAGCCGGCTTTCAGGCATGACTTGCAAAATCATCCTCGCCGCCTGCAGCATACGCTCTCGTAACAACATATCAGTTTGACGTGTATCGATCGCAGCGATAATGAGTGGTGCATCCTCATACCCGATACTTGGGTCGATACATGGAGATGGTATGTAAGAGGCGGCGCGCCACCAACGCTTAAGATTGACAATCAAACCAAGCGGTTTTGTGCGCTCAGCACGCTCAGTAAGCTTGACGCTATCAGGCTCACGCAAACACTGCCTTAAACGCGTTGCACTTTGATACCGATCAGAAGCACGGGCTTCGAGCGCGCGCAACACAACCTCTTGTAACCAGGGGGGTGTATCCGGCCTGAGCATTCTCAACGGTTCAGGCTGTGCCCACAAACGCTTGCGCAACCCGCCCATTGATTGAGGATTACCAAACGGCAATTCTCCCGTCAGCATTTCATAGAGAATGGCACCGATAGAAAATATATCGCTACGACTGTCTTCCCTGATACCCATAATCTGCTCGGGCGATACATAAGGTGCAGAACCAACCCCTTTTCTCATTTGCTCGGCAAGCAGATCAGGAAAGTGCGCATGATGCGCCAAACCAAAATCAATCAGCGTAATTTTTCCGTCTGTTCCAACCAGAATATTTTCAGGTTTCAGATCAAGATGGATCGTATGCTGCGTGTGCAAGGCTTGAACAGCCTGCGCCAGTGCCGCACCAATTTTTACCACCTCATCGATTGGAAATTTCCCTCTCTCCTTAATTAAGTCATCGAGGGGTTTACCGTCAATACGCTGCATCGCAATATAGGGATGCGTGGCAAGATTACCTGCGCCCAAATATTTAGGCACAAAGGGTGTGTCCAGTGCAGCCAGTATATTTAATTCTGTCTCAAAGGCAATTAAACTTTCTACGGGTTGATTGCGACCGACACGAGGAATCTTTATCAGAATAGGCAAATCAATATCGGGGTGTGTCGCCGAAAATAGTACGGCCATTCCCCCTTGATGCACTTGCTCATGCAGCACAAACCCATCAATCACATTTCCAGACTGAAAGGCCTCACCTACAGACTGGATCGTGGTGCGCTCAGTCATAAAAGGAAATCGTATCCCATCGATTTAAAGTCCAGTAATCAATCGGTCAGCAAGACTCTCAGGCAATCCTGCTTGACGAATTTTTTCAGCCGCAGCATAAAAGTCATAAGGCACGCGTTGAAAACTGATTGTTTGCGCCTGTGGCTCAAACACTGCAAAACAGGCTTCAGGAATGCCGTCCCGTGGCTGCCCCAGCGAGCCCACCACGCCCACCCAGGTCCGATGATGCGGAATCGGCACATGCTTGCCCGGGTGAGGTGCAAAACGTCTGAGTTTGCCAATTTCTGTTTGGTAAAAAAGCATGGGGTCGTGCACATGACCAACAAAGGTATATGTTTTGCCGGAGTGCTCGGCGCATTGCCAGGCACTGGTATCCTCATTTACGTACCGCCAGTTTTCAGGCTGATAGGCTGAGGCGTGCACGTAACATGTATCTTCATCGTTGATCATCATCGGCAAGTGCCTCAGAAAATCCACTTGCTTAGGACTCAGTTGCTCACGCGTCCACTGTATGGCAGCCCAAGCGACAGGATTCATCAGGCGGCTATGATCCATAAAAACAGCCTGATCGTGATTACCCATGAGTGCTTCGGCTTTTCCCGAGGCAACCAAAGCGGATATGCGATCAACGACAGCACTGGGGTCAGCGTTATAACCCACCAGATCACCCAGAAACACCATGCGCGTCACGCCCAACTCCTGGGCACGCAGAAGACAAGCCTCAAGTGCCTCAAGATTGCTATGTACGTCAGCAAAAAGTCCGATTCGTTCGTTCATAAGTTAATGATAGGACAATCTGCGTCTCACAGACAATCAAAACTTGTCTTATGCCCTTGGATGTTAAAATTTAGCTTACACCATACTGACTAAACATTGACGGAATTTCGTCACACAGGAAACGTTTTGATGAATAAGTTATGGACAGCTTTACTGCTGCTCTGCACAGGTATTAGCGGCGCATTTGCCCAACACCACGATACACATCAAACATCACACAATCACAGCGCGTCATCGCCTGCGACACCGTGCAAAGAACCTTCCTTAAATTGCGCCCGCGCAGCCACCCCCTACTTTGCGCCAGACGGGTCGCTTTGGGTCGTATGGGCATCAAACGGTGTCATTTCGCTGGCACGTTCGGGGGATATGGGCAAAAGTTTTGAGTCATCCATCGAAATCGCAAAACACGGTAGCTTTCTCGACACGGGGCCAGACGCACGGCCACAACTTGTTGGGAACAAAGCAGGTGACATGGCGATTGCCTATGCTTTTTTTAAAGATAAGCAATGGAATGCTCAAGTCAATACATCTACTTCAATTGATCAGGGTCATTCGTTTTCCGCGCCGACAGCGCTTTCAAAAGATGCCGCGAGTCAACGCTTTGCTTCGCTCGCCGTTGATCCACAGGGCAAGCTCTTTGCAGCCTGGATTGATAAACGATTAGTTGCTGAAGCCAAAAAATCAGGCAAAAAATCACTGGGCGGCTCGATTGCCTTTGCATGGTCCAGCGACATGGGCAAATCCTTTTCACCAGAAAAAATCGCTCAACCCGATAGCTGTGAATGCTGCAGGATAGGTATCTCACTCACACCACAGGGTTTGCCTGTGATGATTTATCGTGCCATTTTTAATGGCACTGTCAGAGATCACGCGACCCAGCTGGTCTTCAATGAAACACAGACAGGTCCCGCTGAGCGCGTTGCCCGTGACAATTGGGAAACAGATAGTTGCCCGCATCATGGTCCAGCCATCGCCGTCAGCAGCCTCGGCACCTATCATGCAGCCTGGTTTACAGAAGGCTCTGCAAGAACCGGGGCGTTTTATGCCCGCTCGACGGACGCTGGTAAACACTACTCCGCACCCCAAATCATTGGCAATCCAAAGGCACAGCCTTCAAGACCATATCTCTTGGCACAAAACGAAACGATCTGGATGGTATGGAAAGAATTCGATGGCAAGCGCGCAGCTATTTTCATGCAACACTCAACAGATGACGGCGCCAACTGGTCCAAACCAAAGCAGATTGCTGAAACGCTTGGTTATTCAGACCATCCCTTGCTCATTCAAAAAGAGCATGATGTTTATCTTTCATGGTTAACTTCTGCGCAAGGCTATCGCCTGATACTACTTGATGCGATACATTAAATAGATGAAACGCATGACGTCTAAAGTCCGACTTTATCGCTTTATGCTGCACGTCTTCATGGCGATGTGGGGAGGTATTCTTTCAGTAAACCTTCACGCAACAGAATTAAAAACGTACCAATCAGGCGATTGGAAAATGCTGTTGAAAAGCAGCGATAAAAAACCGCTTGTGGTTCATCTCTGGGGGTTTACCTGCGCCCCTTGTTTAGATGAGTTACCGCGCTGGGGAGAGTTTGTCGCACAATTCCCCGATTTAAAAACCATATTCATTCAGGTAGATGATGTACCACCAGAACTCTCAATCCAGACACTGACTGACGCACGCCTTGAACGTGCGGACAACCGCACGAGCGTGACAATTTTCGATGAATACATGCGCTTTGAGATCGATCCTCGCTGGAGGGGAGAACTCCCCCTCACATTACTCATCAGTCCAAAAGGTGAAATCAAACGGTTAAGAGGTACCGTTGATTTTAATGTGATAGAAAAATGGCTTAAAGGGTTTTAAGCTACTGAGCCTGGACATTTCCCTGCTCAATCACTTTCTTCCATTTAGCGATCTGCTTATCCATCTCAATACGTAACCCTTGCGCGGACTGACCCTCAACATCCACATCGCGATCGACCATTTCTTTCACGAAATCCGGGTCTTTACAAATATCAAGCATCACTTTTTCGAGTGTAGCGACGACATCTGCAGGCATCCCTGCTGGCCCAAGAATCCCTAACCAATAAATCGACTCATACTCTGGATAACCTAGCTCGGCAACCGTCGGGACATTTGGCAAATACGGGGCCCTCTTTGCACCTGTCACCGCTAAAACATTCAGGCGACCATCCTGTACCATATCTTTAGAGGTCACATAACCTTCGATTTTGACATCCACTCGCCCAGCAATCAGGTCTGCCTTGGCCGGTCCCGTCCCTTGATACGGCACGTGCAACATTTTTAGACCAACCGTATCAGCCAGCATTTCCATGGAAAGATGTGGCCAGCTACCAATGCCGGCCGACGAATACACAACGGTCCCAGGATGCGCACGCGTGTAGTCAACAAACTCTTTAAACGTTTTGTAAGGCTTCTGAGCTTGTGCGAGGAACGCACCTGGAGTGCTCGCAATAAACGCAATGGGCGTGAAATCTTTAACCGTGTCGTAAGGTAAATCTTTAAGCAGAGAGGCATTCACCGTAAAGGATGTATTACCCATCAACAAGGTATAGCCATCCGGAGCCGCTTTGGCAACAAGCTTTGAACCAATCACGGTTCCCGCGCCTGGTCGGTTTTCTACAACTACTTTCTGCCCGAGCAAGGCAGTTGCTTTATTCGCGAGAATGCGTGCAACCACATCGGTCGATCCGCCTGGTGGAAAAGGCACGACCAACGTGATGGAGCGATCGGGGTACGCTGCAAACGCTAACGAATTGAATAAGACCGATATAAAAAAAATCGTCAGCATTCTGCTAAAAATTTTCATTTTTTTGTTCATGTTGTCATCCTGAATTTTATTTTTTTTAATTATTTATTTTAAATTAATGCCCTACTATCTACTACCTCCAGACCTCCTGCTCAATTGTGACCTGCCCCTTATCGTTGGACGCAAAAATTTCGCTATCCTGAATGTTCACATGCAGCTGCATCGTTCTTTCTGCCTGCCTGGCTAATTCTTTCGTTTGCTCCGAGGGCAGACAAATGACTTTCAAGTTACGTGCGCGTTCAACTTTATTTTTAACCCCATCCCACCAAAGTTTGCTGGCATGTCCTGCATAACAATAAATCACGACTTGCTTGGCCCGACCACAGGCACGCAGGATGCGACGCTCTTCGGGTTGGCCCACGTCAATCCACAAATCAATCGCCCCTGTCAGATCTTTCAGCCAGACATCAGGCTCATCGACATCACTCAATCCCTTAGTAAATGCCAGATCCTCGCTGGCATTCAAAGCAAAAGCGAGCAACCTCACCATCATCCGCTCGTCGGTTTCGGAGGGATGGCGGGCGAGTGTCAGTGCATGCGTGCCGTAATAGTGGCGATCGGAATCCGCGACATTGAGTTCAGCTTTGTAGATTGTTGCTTTGAGGGCCATAGGTAAGAATATTGAATTAAAGACTTGCGTGTTGAGCTGCAGATAGGGGATTATCCTTTATTCCTGTTAATTGAGCGTAATCACATGAATCAAGCCGCTATTTCCGAGATTGCCCTTGCACTTGTGCAAGCGAGAAAAAACCATCAGCCCGCTGACGCAAATCGTTTTACTGATCAATTACAGACAACTGCCGATGCCTATGCAGTACAAGAGGTGGTGTTTAAATCCTTACAAGGTGCAAACGCACCGCTGGCACAAGCCTGGAAATCTGGCGGTCCAAACCGAAGCAGCGAGCAAACACATGCGGCCCTGCTTCCAGAAGGCATTCTCAATAACGGTGCGGATATGGGGCAATGGCCCTTGAACATCAGGATTGTAGAAATTGAAGTCGCTTTACGCCTCAATCATGCTGTCACACCAGAGGCTGCAGCCACCCTATCCCACGAATCCTGCAAACAACTGATCGATGCGATGACTGTTTCAATCGAAATTGTTGACTCTCGGTGGCAGCAAGCAGGTGCGGCGCAAGCATTACTTAAGCTTGCCGACATGCAATCACACGGCACCTTAGTCTTGGGTGAGTGGATCGCCTACACAGCTTCTGACCACAATCGAGACTGGAAAAATCAGCACTGCAGCGTCAGGATCGGCGATCAGCCTTTAGCAAAATTTCTAGGCACGCATACACTGCAAGATCCGACCTACGTGCTGCCGGCATGGCTTAAGCACGCAACGGCCAATGGACAGACTGTTCCTGCAGGCACTATTGTCACAACGGGTAGCTGGTGCGGCATGCCTTTTGCTAAAAAAGGAGATTTGATTGTTGCAGAGTTTGATGGAATAGGTAAAACTTCAGTTCAGCTTTAAGTGTTTAGACATAGCTGCTAGCAGGGGATCAGCTCAGACTTGAATCTGAGCGATTAAAAATGATTAAAAATAAAACGAGACAACATCATGCAATATTCATTTCTGAAAAGATTTTTTTTTATTGCGAGCCTTTGCTTAAGCACACAATCCGCCATCGCAGACACATATCCTGACCATCCCATCAAA
>CAINDJ010000141.1 GCA_903847325.1 uncultured beta proteobacterium
CTGAAGCGAAAGAATCAAATCATAAAATTGTGCGTTTTTGCTTTGCTAAAAAAGAAGAAACCCTCGATAACGCGATTGAAAGGTTAATGAAAATTTAAGAGCATTAGTAAAGAATAAATATTGTTGGATGAAGTGATGAATGAAGCGATGAATGAATTTAAACACAGCTTTTATGTTTTTTTATTCTTTAACTTTTAAGTATTTTTGAAATCGGATCTGGATACTTGTTTACTTGTATTTATATTTTTTATATATAAAGACTAATGGATAAGATAGCCTGTGGATAAGTAGATTAAGTTGTAAATTAATATATAAATCAATAAGTTACATAATAAAAAATGTGTGCGTAACGTCTGTTTGGATTTGGGGATCAAGTTGGATAGTTTTTAAGTGGATCAAATAAGTCAGACTTGTTAGTTAAAACTGCACAACTTATTCACAATCAATTTCCCCTAGTTATCCACAGGTAAATATTTTTATAAAATTTTGTAACAAGCATAATAAAACAACACAACAATTAAGAAAAACTTGGAATAGACATGTTAAAAGGTAAGACCGCTTTAGTTACGGGATCCATTACAGGACTCGGTTTTGAAATTGCACGCAGTCTCGCCCAGTCAGGTGCAAATGTTATTTTGCATGGTCTTGAATCAGTTCAGGTTGCCGCTGAAGCAAAGAAACAGCTCGAGGAACAGTTCAAGTCAGGCGTGCTTGTCAGCCATGCAAATCTTAAACATGTTGACCAGATCGAGTCTATGGTTCGCGAGGCCTGTCAGGTTTTTGGTCAGGTAGATATCGTTGTGAATAATGCGGTAGTTAGAAGTGTTGGCTTAGTCGATGAATTGCCCACAGAAAGCTGGGATGACGCTCTAGCGGTTAATTTATCTGCTGCCTTTCATACCATCAGGCTAACTGTCCCGGCGATGCGCAGGGCTGGCTGGGGCCGTGTAATCAATATGTCTTCTGTATTTGGTCTGACGGCTTCAGAAAATCGTATTTCTTACATTACAACCAAAACAGCGTTGATTGGTTTGACGCGAAGCGTTGCGATGGATTGTGCAAAGTCCGGTATTACTTGTAATGCCCTCTGTCCAGGTACGGTACCAACTAAACCTATTCTTGACAAAATCGCGGGGATTGCACAAGCAGAAGGTATTTCAGAAGAGCAGGCACAGAAAAACTATATTTCGACAAGACATCCAACTGGACGCTTTGTCTCGGCAAAGAGTGTTGCTGGATTTGTAGTGTTTTTATGTTCAGAAGCAGGCCAAGACATAACAGGTGCGGTTTTGCCGGTCGATGGTGGTCACACGATCAAGTGATTGTATGTACTAAGATAAAAAATGATATGAAAATAATTTTTTTATTTGCCAATACAAAAGCTGGAAAAAATTTCACCGAGTAAATCATCGGGTGTCATTTTTCCGGTGATTTTCCCCAGACTGTCGTGAGCGAGTCTGAGCTCTTCGGCAAACAAATCAAGAACGCGGTCATTTTCAGACGCATGCACCTGAGCAAGTAATAAATGCATGCGCGATTGCTCCAGAGAATCAATGTGTCGTTGTCTGGCAAGCCACGGGGATTCTTGTCCGGGATTCCAACCAGCAATATCTAATAGTTTTGATTGAAGTTCCTGAAGACCCGCACCAGTCTTGGCTGAAATATAAATCGCTTCATCTAAAATTGCGGCGGTATCAGGTAAAAGATCTAGTTTATTGAAAACTTGCAATACGACACTTTGCGGAGCGCGTCTACTTTCAATTTTTTCATCTAAATCTGAAAGAGGTTGTGTCGCATCCATCAAATGCAATACAACATCTGCACGAGAAATTTCATCCCAGCTACGACTAATACCGATGGACTCAATGGTGTCTGTTGCATCTCTTAAACCTGCGGTGTCGATAATCGTGATCGGTACACCATGCAAATGGATCATTTGAGAAACTTTGTCGCGGGTGGTGCCTGCAATCTCCGTGACAATCGCTAGTTCTTGTCCGGCCAGCGCATTGAGCAAACTTGATTTACCAACGTTAGGAACGCCTGCGAGCACAACATGCAGACCTTCTCGCAACACCATACCCTGACGAGATTGCGCGATGATTTCATCAAGATCAAATTGCATGGCGCATAGCTTTTGCCGCGCCTGATACTTTTCCAGAAACTCGATTTCTTCTTCAGGAAAGTCCAGTGTGGCTTCGACAAGCATTCTTAAATGAATAATGGAAGCTGAGAGGGTATTAATACGGCGCGAAAACTCACCAGACAGTGACGAAACAGCCGCGCGTGCGGCAGCCTCAGACGTTGCATTAATCAGGTCTGCAACCGCCTCAGCTTGCGCCAAATCGATTTTGTCATTCAAGAATGCGCGTTCAGTAAATTCGCCCGGCGCTGCAAGGCGTAGCCCGTAGTCGTGACCAACGAACAGGCAGCGTTTTAAAAGCTGTTGCAATACGGCTGGGCCGCCGTGTCCTTGCAACTCTAAAACATCTTCACCCGTATAGGAATGTGGATGCTTGAAAAAAATGGCGATTCCCTGATCAATCGGTTGTTTATGCTGATCAAGAAAATCAAGGTAAGTAGCATGCCGTGGTAGTAAATTTTTACCTAGCAAGGAGAAAATGAAAGGCCCCAGATCGGGGCCCGAAATTCGCACTACACCGATCCCACCCCTACCAGGGGCGGTGGCGATTGCCACAATTGGATCGATTAGGTTTTTAGACATTACGCGTACGGATTAACGATGTGGTGTCGCAGCAATATTCGCCATCTTTTGTGTGATGTACCACTGCTGGGCAATGGACAAAATGTTGTTGACACACCAGTACAGAACAAGACCAGATGGGAAGAAGAACATCATGCCACCAAAGACTAAAGGCATAAACATCATGACTTTTGCTTGCATTGGATCAGGTGGGGTGGGGTTGAGTTTCATTTGTAGAAACATTGTGCCCATCATGATCGCTGGCAAGATGAAATAAGGATCGCGCACAGCTAAATCATGTACCCACAAGATCCAGGGAGCACCACGCAGCTCTACGCTGGAACCCAATACATAGTAGAGGGAAATAAACACCGGGATCTGAATCACGATTGGCAAACAACCACCAAGCGGATTAATCTTTTCGGTGCGATACATCTCCATCATCGCTGCGTTGAGCTTTTGACGGTCGTCGCCGAATTTTTCTTTAAGAATAGCCAGACGCGGCGCAACTTGTTTCATCTTTGCCATGGAGCGATAGCTCGCAGCTGACAGTGGGTAAAACGCTGCTTTGATCAGGCACGTCAGGGCAATGATGGTCCAGCCCCAATTGCCTAGTAAGGTATACAACCAGGTCATTAAAGAAAATACTGGCTTAGCGATAATGGCGAGCAAGCCATAATCAACAACCAGATCAAGGCCAGGCGCAACTTTTTCGAGCTCGGACTGATCCTGAGGACCGACCCAAAGTTTGGCGTTAATGGTCTGACTGGCATTTCCTGCGATGGCACCGACAGGCTCAATGCTGCGGATTGCGTACAGATTTTTTTCGAGTTCCGTCATCTCGTAATTGCGTGATTTTCCCTGGGGCGGTATCCAGGCCGTCACGAAATAATGTTGAATCATGCCAAACCAACCGTTATCAGCCTGCTTGATATAGGTGGCTTTGTGTTTTTCAATTTCTGAAAAAGTTACTTTCTGAAATTTGTCTTGCTCAGAGTAGACCGCAGCACCCAGGAAATTTGCCGGCCCACTTAAAAAGCTGGGTGCAGAACTTTGATTTGGATCGACACCATCGCGCGTTATCTGTAAGTAGACAGAAGGTGTAACTGCTTCAGTCGTTGTATTTTCAATCTGGTGTGCAACATCAATGACGTACTGACCGCGGTGCAGAGTATAGGTTTTGATTAAACGCACACCAGCGGATTCGGACGCGAATTTAACAACGAGTGTGTCACCGGCAATTTCTTTTGTTTCACTTATCATCGTAAAAGAAGATAAGTGAGTTGGGTATTGCGTACCTGCTGGCGCACCTGTCAGACCTGATTGCACAACGTAGGTTCGACCAGCGCCGCGTTCAAGCAGTACGAAGGGTACGTCTTTATCATCGGTTGTCGGGAAAGCAAGCAGGTCGGCACGAACGAGTTGCGCACCTTGAAGATCAAATGTGAGTTTGAGTACATCTGTCTTGACGGTCACTGTTTCTGATTGCGCAGGTGCCGCAGTAGTCTGTCCTGGTACAACGGCTGCTGAGGGCGATGCAGCACTGGCTGCAGGCGCAGCCGCAGGTACGCCGCCATTGGTTACTGCAGGTGTCTCAGCGGAGCCATTAGCTGTAGTGGCTGCGGGAGGAGCACCAAACAATGGTGCTTTACCCTGATGGATTTGCCAATTGTTCCAGAGCATGAGCAATGAAAACGAGAAAATCATCAACAGTACGGTGCGTCGGATATCCATTCTTGCCTAATCAATAAAAAAACTAACCGGTGAATAAGTAAAAATACTAGGAACCAGTGAAGGCTCGCAGTTTAGCGTTAATCGGTGTGACAGCGGGACGATCGAGCGAGGTCTTTGCTTTCTGACAGATCATTTTTTGGAACCGGGTCATGTCCACCCTGACACCAGGGGTTACAACGACCGATTCTTTTCGCGCTGAGCCATAAGCCCCGACCCGGCCCAAGTGTTTCGATCGCTTCGATCGCGTAAGAAGAACAGGTGGGTGTAAATTTGCAGGACTGACCTAGCCAAGGACTAAGAAAAAATTTGTATGCACGAATGGGCGCAGTCAAAAGGGTGCTGATGACAGAGTTGCTCATACGCGTGCCCGTGAAAAATGCGCATCCGCCTCCAGACGTACTGCGTGTTTCAATTGCGTCAGAGAGATATCCTGAATCCGCTTGTGCAGACGAACGACGTAATCCGCCGCAGGCAATTGTAGTCGCTGGGCACGGAATGCCTCTCGCACGACGCGCTTAAGTGCATTGCGGGTTGAGGCATGATGCGCCAGGCGTTTAGCCATGATCAGGCCTAATCTTGCAATGGGAGGTGCTGGTATCACCGAATCTGTCATGCTTTCCTGCGGTACGGATTCCAGGCTGGTTAGAGCCTCAGCAGCGCTGGAATTGCTTGCAGGGTTAGCAGTTACGATGAAATACGCCCCACGGGCAATGCGCTTGCCCGAAAGGGCAGCAGCAAATTCAGTAGGGCGGTGCATGCGCGCCGCCGCTGGAAACGTGGCGCGTGACATAACGGCAAAGTTGGTAGCGAGGCGAGAGGCCCCACATACCCAACCTGGCGTATTAGACGGCCAGACGCTTACGGCCCTTGGCACGGCGAGCGTTGATTACAGCGCGGCCACCACGGGTTTTCATACGGACGCGAAAGCCATGTGTGCGTTTACGGCGGGTAACGGAAGGCTGGTAGGTACGTTTCATGATGAATGGCCCAACAAAGAGCGAATAAAAGTTTAAATTTAGGGAATTCCGAAAAGTGAATATCCGGAAAAGCCCTCCATTTCATCAAAAATACTGAAATTAGTCAAATGGTTAGATTTGCGGCTAGGGTTGACCCCAGATATTGCCTGTGGATAACTTCACCTGCAACAGGGTAGAATCAGGGTTTACTTAGCGAGTCACATGAACGAGTTTTGGCAGTCCTGCATCAGTCAACTGGAGCAGGAGTTCCCCCCCCAGCAAATCAGCGCATGGATACGTCCGCTGATCCCTCTTGCCTATGATGAATCACAGGCGGTTTTACGCCTGTCCGCTCCAAACAGATTTAAGCTTGACTGGGTACGTAAAAACTTCTCATCGCAGATAGAAAATATTGCCTCGCAGTGGTTTAAAAAAACCGTGCAGGTACAGTTTGAATTGCCGGCCTCAACGACTAGTGCGAGGGCCGCAAAAACATCACAACACATCTCGTCATCACCTTCGGTTCAAGCGGGTAGTCTTGTGCGGGATTTTGCAAGCGATACAGATGTTGTTTCAGTCGATACGTCACAAAAAAAACAACAACAGGTGCTTGCTGCCGGTGCTAGCGCGGTAGATGAGCGCTCACGACTGAATACTGAATTGACGTTTGAGAATTTCGTAACAGGCAAGGCAAACCAACTCGCCCGCGCCGCGGCACTGCAGGTTGCCGAGAATCCTGGCATCTCATATAACCCGCTGTTTTTATACGGCGGTGTTGGTCTGGGTAAGACACATTTGATTCATGCGATCGGTAACGCAATGGTCGCCGCAGGCAACAGCAATGGTTCCGCCGTGCGCGTGCGTTATGTGCATGCGGATCAGTATGTGTCGGATGTAGTCAAGGCTTATCAGCGAAAAGCTTTCGATGAGTTTAAACGCTATTACCACTCCCTCGATTTATTGCTGATTGACGATATCCAGTTTTTCAGCGGTAAGAGCCGTACGCAGGAAGAGTTCTTTTATGCATTTGAAGCGATGGTTGCTCAGCGCAAGCAAATCATCATTACCAGCGATACATATCCGAAAGAGCTCGCTGGAATAGATAGCAGACTGATTTCACGATTTGATTCGGGCCTGACGGTGGCCATTGAGCCGCCAGAGCTAGAGATGCGTGTGGCGATTCTCTTGCGTAAGGCAGAACAGGAAGGCTTGCCAATGCCCGAGGAAGTCGCTTTCTTTATCGCCAAGCATTTGCGCAGTAATGTCAGAGAACTTGAAGGCGCATTAAGAAAAGTGCTGGCTTACGCGCGCTTTCATGGCCGTGATGTCGTCAACGTTGAAATATGTAAAGACGCACTGAAAGATTTGTTATCCGTATCAAACGGTCAGATCACTGTCGAAAATATTCAGAAGACGGTATCGGACTATTACAAAATCAAGGTCGCCGACATGTATTCCAAACGTCGACCTGCCAATATCGCAATGCCGCGTCAGGTTGCGATGTATCTGGCGAAAGAACTGACGCAAAAAAGCTTGCCAGAAATTGGTGACCTGTTTGGCGGCCGTGATCACACCACGGTACTGCACGCGGTGCGAAAAATTTCGGATTTGCGCGCCAAACAGACAGACCTCAACCATACGCTGCATGTACTCGAACAAACTTTAAAGGGATAAGCCATGCAACTTGTACAGACCCCACGCGATGCTTTGCTCAAGCCGTTATCAACGGTCGCTGGTATTGTGGAAAGACGTCATACGCTGCCAATTCTTGCCAACATTTTGTTGCGTAAAGAGGCCGGCAGAGTTTCTTTCATCGCCACAGATCTGGAAGTCCAAATCACTACCCACGCCGATTTTGGCGTAGGTGAAGAAACGGAATCATTAACTGTTGCCGCGCGTAAGCTGCTCGATATTCTGCGAGCCTTGCCTGATACCGGCGATGTGCGTTTATCCACCGCAAGCGGCAAACTGGCTGTTCAGTCTGGCAAGAGCCGTTTCAGTTTGCAGACTCTGGCGGCAACCGAGTTTCCTACGATGACGCAGCCTGAGCGCTGGGATGTGTCGTTGACGCTCCCGCGCAAAACGCTCAAGCATCTGTTCAATATGGCGCACTTCGCCATGGCGCAACAAGATATTCGTTATTACCTCAACGGCATGCTGATGGTGTTTGAGCCAGGTCTGTTGCGCGCGGTCGCGACCGATGGCCATCGCCTCGCCCACAGCTCGACACCTGCAGACGGCATCACCGCGCGTCACGAAGTGATCGTGCCGCGCAAGACCGTGCTCGAAATGCAGCGTCTGCTTGATGACAGCGAAGAGCCTGTCACGATCGAAGTCGCCGCGGGTCAGATTCGTTTTTCGTTTGGCCATGTCGAGCTGGTATCAAAACTGGTTGAAGGTAAGTTCCCTGATTTCAACCGTGTGATTCCAACTAACTACACACGTAGTTTTGATGTTTCGCGTGAAATCCTGCAGGGCAGTTTGCAGCGCGCCGCTATTCTGACGACAGATAAATTCCGCAGCGTGCGTTTGCAGCTGGGTCAAAACCTCCTGAAGATTTCGTCCACCAACGCCGAGCAAGAAGAGGCGCAGGAAGAAATCGATATCGATTACAGCCACGAGGCTTTAGACGTTGGTTTCAACGTCAGCTACCTGCTGGATTTTCTGGCCAACGTCAAAGCTGAAACGATTCGCTGGTCAATCATGCCCGATGCGAACGCTTCTGCCCTTCTTACTTTGCCTGACGACGATGCCTTCAAGTACGTTGTCATGCCCATGCGGATCTAGACATGTCTGAAAACACTCCCATTACCGAAGATCTCGACGCCTATGGTGCCGATTCGATCAAGATGCTCAAGGGCCTGGAGGCGGTGCGTAAGCGTCCCGGCATGTACATCGGCGATACGTCTGACGGTACCGGCTTGCACCACATGGTGTTTGAGGTCGTAGATAACGCGATTGACGAATCCCTTGCCGGGCATTGCGATGACATCGTTGTCACGATTCATACCGACAACTCCATCTCTGTGACGGATAACGGTCGTGGTATCCCGACTGACATTCATCGCGATGATGAGTTCTCACGAAGCGCCGCGGAAATCGTATTGACCGAACTCCATGCCGGTGGCAAATTCGATCAGAACTCCTACAAGGTTTCGGGTGGTTTGCACGGTGTGGGCGTGTCTTGCGTCAATGCTTTGTCGTCATGGCTGAAGCTGACGATTCGACGTAACGGACAAGTTCATCAGATGGAGTTCCGCAAAGGTGAGCGTGTGGCGCCTTTGGCGGTAACAGGTAAAACAGAGTTGCGTGGAACGGAAGTTCACTTTCTTGCTGATACCGATATTTTTAATAATGTCGAGTATCACTACGAGATTCTTTCCAAGCGCTTGCGCGAGCTTTCTTTCCTCAATAATGGCGTCAAGATTCGTCTGGTCGATCAGCGCCAGGGCAAAGAAGAAAACTTTGCGTATTCAGGTGGCGTGAAAGGTTTTGTTGAATACATCAATCGGCAAAAAACGGTGCTGCATCCTAACGTGTTTTCCGTGAGCGCAGAGTCAAGCGCTGGCGGCACACTGGTGGGTGTTGATGTCGCGATGCAATGGAATGATGGGTATAGCGAGCAGGTGCTTTGCTTTACCAATAATATTCCGCAGCGTGATGGCGGCACGCATATGACCGGTTTGCGTGCGGCGATGACGCGCGTGATCAATAAGTACATCAACGAAAACGAGTTGGCTAAACGCGCCAAGGTCGAGACGACTGGTGACGATATGCGCGAGGGCTTGACCTGCGTGCTGTCGGTCAAAGTGCCTGAGCCAAAGTTCAGTAGCCAGACGAAAGACAAACTCGTGTCCAGCGAAGTGCGTCCTGCGGTTGAAGACGCCGTCGCCCGTACGCTTGAGAGCTGGTTGCTTGAAAATCCGATCGACGCGAAAGCGTTGTGCTCCAAGGTTGTCGAGGCCGCTCGCGCACGCGAAGCCGCGCGTAAAGCGCGTGAAATGACGCGTCGCAAGAGTGTGCTCGAGGGCGCAGGCTTGCCAGGCAAGCTTGCCGATTGTCAGGAAAAAGATCCCGCCCTGTGCGAACTCTACATCGTCGAGGGAGACTCTGCGGGCGGCTCAGCCAAGCAAGGTCGTGATCGTAAGTTTCAGGCGATCCTGCCGCTACGCGGCAAGGTGTTGAACGTTGAAAAAGCGCGTTTCGATAAATTGATATCGAGTGAGCAGATCACCACGTTGATCACGGCGCTTGGAACAAGTATCGGACCGGATTTCAACGTTGAAAAATTGCGTTATCACCGTATCATCATCATGACCGATGCTGACGTGGACGGCGCGCACATTCGCACACTTTTGCTGACCTTGCTTTATCGCCAGATGCCAGAGCTGGTGCAACGCGGTTATATCTATATTGCCCAGCCACCACTCTACAAAGTGAAGGCTGGCAAGGATGAGCGTTATCTGAAGGACGAAGCCGAAGAGTCCACCTATATGTTGCAATTGGCTCTGCGCGACGCGCAGCTTGTGCCGAGCGAAGGCGCAACGGCGATTGGGGGCTCGGCATTGACCGAACTCGCTAATCAGTACCTGATGGCCGATGGTGTGATTGCGCGTCTCTCGCGGTTTATGGACGAGTTGACACTGTCGGCGATCGTTGGTGGTGTCACGCTCGAGCTCGCAGACATGGAGCAGACGCAGACGTCTGCGGCACGTCTGCATGCCGCGCTGCAAGATCCTTTGTTCCCGAATCAGGTTGAGGTGACGGGCGAATATCACGCAGGCACCGAAAAGCATCGCCTGATCGTACGCCGTAAACATCACGGTAACGTGCGTGTCTCCGTGCTTGATGCTGATTTTGTTCTTGGTTCGGATTACGGCGTGCTGGCGCGTGCTGCTGCGACTTTCCAGGGTTTGATTGGCAAGGGCGCGATGGTGATGCGCGGTGAGGGCGAAAAGCGCAAAGAGTCAATGATTACTGACTTCCGCGACGCAATGCAGTGGTTGCGCTCAGAGGCTGAGCGCAATGTCACCAAGCAGCGTTACAAGGGTCTGGGTGAAATGAATCCATCACAGTTGTGGGAAACCACGATGGATCCAACGGTTCGTCGTTTGTTACGTGTTCAGATCGAAGACGCGCTTGCCGCGGATGAGATTTTCACGACACTGATGGGCGATCAGGTTGAACCGCGTCGCGCGTTTATCGAAACGCACGCGTTACAGGCCGCCAATCTCGACGTTTAAATTTGATACTGTCCGAGTAAAAAAAGAGCTGTAGAGATTTTTTCTCTACAGCTCTTTTTACCTCTGTGTTGATTATTCTCAGATGCCTGGGTAGGGCAGCTCAGGCATGTGCCGGGATGCCCATGGCTTTCAGTGTTTCTTTAATCGCGTTGACCGCACCAGGTATACCGGCGTCGCCAAAGTGCCCCATACAACCGACACGAAAGGTGTCGATGGTCGTTAATTTGCCTGGATATAAAATGTAGCCATGTTTTTTGACTTCGGCATAAAAAGTTTTGAAATCGTAATTGGGGTGGTTCGGCGCGAGGAAGGTCACAATGATCGGCGCTTGAATCGCAGGATCCACGTAGCTTTTTAAACCGATCTGAGCCATGCCTTCGATCAGCGCATGGCAATTGCGCCTATAGCGACCACCACGTGCGTCCAGACCACCTTCTTCCCAGTACTGTTGCAGCGCAGCATCGAGCGCTGCAACAACGTGGGTGGGGGGTGTGAAGCGCCACTGGGTAGTTTTTTCCATGTAGACCCATTGATCATACAAGTCCAGTGCGAGGGAGTGGCTGTTACCTTCACATTTTTCAAGCGTACTGCGCTTGATGATGACAAAGCCCATGCCAGGTACACCTTCAATACATTTTCCCGAGGCAGCAATCACGGCATCGAAAGGTGTTTTGCGCGCATCAATGTCAATCGCGCCAAAAGAGCTCATCGCATCAACAATCAGGCCTTTGCCGTGATGGGCGACAACTTGTGCAATTTCATCCAGAGGGTTCAGAACGCCTGCACCCGTTTCACAATGCACTAACGCGACATGCGAAATAGAAGGATCCTTTACAAGTGCTTGTTCAACATCCGCGGCAAGAACTTGTTTGTCTTCCGTGTACTCAATGATCGTGCATTTGCGACCAAGATATTTACAGATCTTTGCAATCCGCTGGCAATAGGCGCCGTTGCTTGGAACCAATACATGGCCGTGGCGTGCAACGATGGTCCCGATGGCTGCTTCGACGGAAAAGGTCCCACTGCCTTGGAGCGGTACGCACACATGGCTGTCTTCGCCATGCACAATGCGAAGAATTTGCTCGCGCAAGCGCGCAGTGATCTGATTGAAATCCGAATCCCAGGAACCCCAGTCTTTCATCATCGCTTGTTTGGTGCGATCTGAGGTCGTGAGAGGACCGGGTGTCAGCAATATTGGATAGGCGGCATAGGACATATTGGTCTCCAGACATTAATTTTATGTGCGAGCGAGATTGCGCCATTTTTGCGTGCGCGCAAGTAATACCCTGGTAAATAAAGAGTAGATGAGGCAAATTACGATTGATGTGAGGACAATCAGGCACGCCAGAGCCGAGGCTGGGCCGATCTCACCGGACTCATCCAAATGCATGATTGCAATGACTGCCAGAATCGTGTCGGGTGTGTAAATGAAGATGACGCAGGAAAGCGTTGCCATGGCGACCACAAAATAATAGCGCGCAATGTCGAGTACGGCAGGTAAACAGACGGGTAACGTGACTCTGAAAAAGGTTACGTAGAAAGGTACTTTAAGTGATGCTGAAACCGCTTCGAAATCATTATCAATCTGCTTCAGCGCTGTAACGGCGGTCAAGTGGCCAGAGGTGTAGTAATGCGTAATCGTTGAAAGTACGATTAATGTCATGGTCTGATAGAGAAAGTTCAGAGGATTTTCAGGGTTGTTGAAAAATACGACATAACCCAGACCCAGCACGAGCCCAGGTACTGCCATCGAAAGAACAGCCAGAAAATGCATAACAGGGCGCATCAGACCAAGCTTAGGCGTTTTCTCAATCAGATAGGCACCCATGAAGACGATCAGCGCGCCGCTTACGGCAGTAATACTGGACATCACCAGACTGTTTATATACGCTTGCGCGATATCACTCTCAAACAATACAAAACGATAGTGATCCAAAGTCAGAGACAGGTTGTATGGCCATAGTTTGATCAGCGAGGTGTACAGAGCCATGCCGATTACACCAAGCAGGAACACACAGACGAAGACGCAGTACAGCCCCATGAGTCCGTCGGTTAACCAGTTCGCTTTGGGTGTAAAGGGGACGGAGCGGGCGGTGAGCTGCGCACGTATTTTTCGTCTCACAACGTTGTCAATAACAAACGAAATAATGGACGGCAAAATGAGCAACAAGCCAACCACGGCCCCCATCGAAAAGTTATGTTGACCGATGACTTGTTTGAATACATCGACTGCGAGCACATTAAAGTTGCCGCCGATCACTTTGGGCGCACCAAAATCAGAAATCACGTAAGTAAACACGACGGTCGAGGCGCTGATCAGTCCATATTTACACGCGGGAAGAGTGATGGTGGTGAACGTTCGAAAAGCGCTAGTGCCCAGAGCGTTTGCGGCTTCGTACAGTCTGCCATCAGAAAGCGATAGCGCGGTAACAAGAATCATCAGCGCGTGGGGGAAGGTGTTGTATACCTCCGCGAGGATGATGCCGGGAGCGCCATAAATAGAGCCACCCGCCAGCAAGGGCTTGAGCAGGCCCTGATTACCAAACCACTGCACAAATGAAATAGCGGAAAGCAAGGATGGAGAAAGTAAGGGGATCAGCGCAATGATGCGCAAGGTTGCTTTAACAGGACCAGACAGACAGCTTCGGGTCAGTGCGTAAGCAAATAAAAAGGCGCTGGGAACAGAAATTAATACGACTACCAGGGACACCCAAATGGAGTTCCACGCAGATTGAACAAGAGCGGGTGTTTGGACATACACAATAAAGTTGGTCAGGCCAACAAAATCACCTTGTTTGTTTAAGACCGCATTCACTAGAATCGCCCAAAGAGGGGCGAGTAAGAAACCGCACAGTCCAAGCAAAATACAAGACAAAACTAGACGAGCGAGCAATCCGTCCCAGTTGATTTTGTCCAAAAAATATTCGACGCTTGGCGCGAATGGTTTTTCGATCCTGGTACGTTGCATCAGGCTGAACCTAACGCGAAAGCACGTATACGAGTCGCCCGCAGGGCCAGTACGACAGACTGTCCGACGCGAATGTCGTAATCATGCATCTGATTTAAGGAAAAATGAAAACTGAGCGTTTGACCATCAAGCTCAGCGCAGCTGACCTCAGCCATGCAGGACCCGCCCAGAAACTCAACCTGGTTGACCCGTGCCGTTAAGCGATTCGGTGTGTCTGCGCTGATATTTTCAAGTAACCGGTCTTCTGGACGCAGATATAGGTTGACCTGCGTGCCAACGGGGTGATCGCACCCCTCGCAATGCAACTCCAGATGACCTGTGCGAAAGCGCTGTTCGCCAAGAGAGACGGCGGGGAGAACATTAATCTTGCCAACAAAATCTGCGACGAAGGGTGTTGCAGGTTGTTCGTAAATCTCTTGTGGCGTTCCGATTTGTTCAATGACGCCGTGATTCATCACGACAATCCGGTCCGCCATTGAAAGGGCTTCTTCCTGATCGTGGGTGACCATGATCGTGGTTACGCCGACCTCTTGTTGTAAGCGGCGGATTTCACCACGCAGGCGCACGCGCTCAAGCGCATCAAGCGCGGAGAGCGGTTCATCGAGTAATAACAATCCTGGCTTGGTTGCGAGTGCACGGGCCAGTGCTACGCGTTGCTGTTGTCCACCAGAAAGCTGGCTGGGATATTTATTGCCCGACGTAGGCAGGCCCACCAGCGTCAATAATTCCGCGACACGCGCTTGAATATCTAGACGATTGGCGCGACGATTGACCAGTCCGTAAGACACATTGTCGGCAATAGTCAAATTAGGAAATAAGGCATACGATTGAAAAACAATACCGTAGTCGCGTTTTGCAGGAGGCAGGTTTGAAATATCCCGACCACCTTGCAGGATGTGACCCGCATTTTGACTTTCAAGGCCGGCAATGATTCTGAGTAATGTTGTTTTGCCACAGCCTGAAGGGCCAAGCAGACATAGCATTTCACCTTGATGCACAGAGAGATTAATGTTGTGCAGCGCTATAAACGCATCGAATTTTTTCTGGATGCCGCGAATTTCTAGTGCAAGTTCAACGTTGGTGTGTTTGTCAGTTTGACTTGCGCTCGTCAATTGCATGATGGCCTGATCATATGAAATTATAAAAAACGGGCATCGCAGAGTGCGATTGCCCGTTTATGTCATGCATGAAAAATTATTTCTTTTCTGATTTGCCGTCGTAGCGTTTGCTCCACTCAGCAAGTATGGTGTCACGATTTTCTGAAGCCCAGTTGAAGTTGTTTTTGATCAACAGGGATGCAAAATTAGCTGGAATGCCTTCTAGTGGTTTCGCAATACCAGGAAGCGTCACAATCGCCCACCATTGAGAATTGATGGTCTGTGATTCTTTGCCAGCCATCCAGTCAGCAAAGCGTTTGGCTTGCTCGGGTTTCTTGGTGGTTTTTACAACACCAGTGGCTTCAATGTCCCAACCCAGACCTTCTTTAGGGAAGATCAAATCAATTGGCGCACCTGATTTTTTGACTTGATGTGCACGGTATTCAAATGAGATACCGATAGGGAATTCTCCAGCACCAGCTTGGCGACAGGGCTTGGATCCAGAGTGCACGTATTGGCCGATGTTTTCATGCAAGGCATCCATGTATTTCCAGCCGTCTTGTTCGCCCCACATCTGCAACCAGCCTGCAACGTCTAGATATCCAGTACCGCTTGATGCGGGATTGGGCATCGTGATCTTTCCCTTGTAAACAGGTTTGGTCAGATCTTTCCATGATTCAGGCTTAGGAAGATTTTGTTTGGCCGCTTCGACAGTATTGAAGCAGATCGCCGCTGCAAAAACATCCATACCAACCCATGTTGGTGGACGGGCCTGATCTGAATATTGCGGATCGAGTTGTTTAAATCCTTTGGGCTCATAAGGCATCAACATGCCTTCTTTAGCGAACAAAGCCAGGCTGGTTGCGGCGACGCCAGCAATCACGTCAGCTTGAGGATTTGCCTTTTCAGCAAGGATTTTGGCTGTGATGATGCCCGTTGAGTCGCGTACCCATTTTATTTCGATGTCTTTGTTTTCTTTTTCAAAGGCATCCTTAAAAATTTTCAACGCATCGGTTTCTAGGGCGGTATAGACCACAAGCGGCGTTTTGGCCTGAGCCATTGCGGCGCCAGAGCTTAAAGCAAAAGTGACGGCGGATAGCGCAGCACCCAGAAAGTACAAAGGCTTTTTCATGACTGTTTCCTTATGGATTAAAGCAACCGAACATATTCACAACTTCTGATGACAGATTTATGACAGTAGAAGTGATTTTTAAAGCAACTTTCAACATGCTGTAACAAACGCGCGTAATAAAGAGCGCAGGAACATTGCAAAATTTAGTTGGCATTTAATGAACTGTCAACTGCAAACTGTAAATCGTTGACAGTTTGCACCAGTGTGGTTTCTAATCTAATCAGGGTTATGGAAACGGGCTTAAAAATGCAAACTTCTGGTGCGCTTATTGGTATCGGCACAGGTTTGCCTGCAGTCGAAATAACAAGTCAGGCAACCGCCTCGGCGATTGCACTACTGAACTCCAGTAGTTTGCCGATGCTGGTTCAGGAAGAAATAGAGCGCCTGATTATGACTGGGGCCATGCTGCCAGGTACGCGAGTCAATGAGACGGAGTTGGCGCAACGGTTTGGTACTAGTCGTGGGCCTGTACGAGAAGCATTGCGCGCGCTTGAAGAGGTTGGTTTAGTCAGAAACGAAAAAAACCGTGGCGTGTTTGTCAGAGAGATTTCCTTTGACGAAGCCGATGAAATTTATGAGTTGAGAGAGGCGCTCGAAGAAGTGGTCGGAAAACGCGTCGCGATACGAGCGTCAAAAGAACAAGTAAAAATGTTGCATGGTTTGGTAGATGCTATGGAAAAGGCTGCAAATCAAGAACATGCGGAGCAATACGCGGGACTCAACCTGCAGTTTCACGAAATGCTTTTGCAGTCAGCAGCGAGTCGAAAGCTGACTGAAACTTATAAAAGACTCGTCAAAGAGCTGCATCTATTCCGTATGCGTGCGCTGACAGAGGGTGGTGGATTACATGTCTCTGCACCAGAACATCGTGAAATAGTCAACGCGATTGAGTCAAAAAATCCGGTCCTGGCGGGTAATGCATTGAAAGCCCATGTAGCGACAAGCAGAGCAAGGATGCACAAGGCCTACGAGAAAAAAATTCAGCAAAGATCATGAAAGAAATAAATCAAACGTATAAGAACGCAAGAAAAGTTAAGGGATAGAGAAGAATGAAAACGATAGAGGTCAATGGGCGTAGTTATAACTGGATGAAAAATCCTGTCGTTGTTGTCTGCGTCGATGGATGCGAACCAGCATATTTGACAGAGGTCGCTAACTCAGGCGTGGCTCCATATTTAGCAAAGATCATGTCACAAGGAACGAACTGGCTCGGTGACTGCATTGTTCCCTCATTTACCAACCCAAATAACTTGTCCATCGTAACGGGTGTACCCCCAGCGATTCACGGAATTTGTGGCAATTATTTTTATGATCGTGATCTGGATGCTGAGGTCATGATGAATGATCCAAAATATCTGCAAGTAGGCACGATATTGGCAGCTTTTGCAGACGCGGGTGCGAAAGTAGCCGTGGTGACTGCGAAAGACAAGTTACGAACACTGCTTGGTCATAAGATGAAAGGTATATGTTTCTCATCTGAAAAATCAGACCAGGTCAGTATGAATGAAAACGGAATCGATGACGTGCTGACAATGGTGGGTAAACCCGTGCCATCGGTATATAGCGCAGACCTATCTGAGTTTGTCTTTGCCGCGGGTGTAAAGCTCATGGAGCGCAACAGACCGGATTTAATGTATTTATCGACGACTGATTATGTTCAGCACAAGGCCGCACCTGGCAGCGTAGCGGCAAATGATTTTTATAGAATGATGGATGGGTATCTGCAGCAGCTCGATGAAATGGGCGCGACGATTATTCTTACGGCCGATCATGGCATGAATGACAAACACGATATAAATGGTGCACCCAACGTTGTGTATATGCAGGACGTTCTGGATGACTGGTATGGCGCAGGACAGGCACGCGTAATTCTTCCCATCACGGATCCTTATGTTGTGCATCACGGAGCACTTGGTTCGTTTGCAACAATATATGTACCCGAGGGAACCGTAGTCAAAGACTGGATCGCAAAAATTAAAACTCTTGAGGGTATGGAGTCCGTCCTGTCACGTGATGAGGCTGCGCATGCGTTTGAGCTACCTGCAGAGCGGATTGGCGATATTGTTGTTGTCTCAACTAAACATGTAGTGATTGGTACGGCAAAGCATAAGCATGATCTGTCCGGACTTGATGTTCCACTGCGTTCACATGGTGGGATTTCGGAGCAGCGTGTACCCGTTGTTTGTAATAAAAAATTGACTGGTGTCGATGCAGGGAAAAGATTACGAAATTTCGATGTGCTGGATCTCGTGTTGAATCACGCCTGACCGAGCAAACGGAGAGCAAGCATGCAAGCGAACGGAAAAATAGAAATTCGTCATGAGGCGCTTCGCATCGCTGGTCAAAAGGTATATCGCGATCGCGTTATTGAGGTCACATACCCATACACGGGGGAGGTGATTGCGACAGTACCTAAGGCAACGCTCGAGGATGTTAGGCGCGCGTTCAAAATAGCGCGCGAATATCAATCAAAACTCACCCGCTACGATCGTTACAAAATACTCATGCGCGCGGGTGAAATCGTCGCCAGTAAAAAGGATGAGATTTCCAGAGTTATTACGCTCGAATCGGGGCTGTGTAGAAAAGATAGTTTGTATGAAGTGGGTCGCGCCTCTGATGTGCTGCTGTTTGCTGCGAATCAGGCATTAGTCGATGATGGACAGGTTTTTTCGTGTGACTTAACACCACATGGAAAAAGCCGAAAGGTTTATACCCTCAAAGAGCCTCTCTTAGGCGCGATCTCTGCGATCACACCGTTTAACCATCCACTTAATCAGGTCATCCATAAAGTAGCACCCGCGATCGCGACGA
>CAINDJ010000142.1 GCA_903847325.1 uncultured beta proteobacterium
TACTTAGCCCTCCCAATACTTTGAGTTGGGTCGCAGGTAGTTCTTGCGCTGAAACATATAACGAGCTCAGGCATGCGAACAATGCAGCCAAAAACTTGAAACCTGTTATCAGTCGAATTTCATAAGTATTCATCTCTATATTCTACCAACGCGCCATGCAGACTCAACATAAATTGAACGGTTATGATGAAAGTTAAATTAAAACCTGGAAAAATGCATGCCTCGGGCTGTACCAACCGCGTCAATCACTACATTGCCTCCTATTCAGTCAAGCCCTCTTTCAGGCATATTACTGATCCTCGCCTCAGTTTTTGCCCTTGCCACGCTAGATGCTAGCGGCAAATGGGTAATGGCTGCAGGCGTGCCTTTGCTTGTGTTTTGCTGGTTCAGGTATTTGGTGCACTTTCTTTTGCTATTGGGTGTTGCGGTCCCTGGGCGAGGGTTATCCGTGTTCCATACCAAACACACACGTATGCAAATCCTCCGTGCGGGCGCGATGCTATGCGCCACGCTGACATTTTTCACTACTCTTAAGTTTTTACATCAGGCCGAAGCGACTGCAATCATATTTGTTTCGCCATTACTGATGCTCGCAATTGCGCCGTGGTTGCTTAAAGAACCTCCAAGACGCTCGCGTTGGCTTGCTGCAGCATTTGGTTTACTTGGTGTACTCATCGTCATTCGCCCCTCAGCAGGGCTACATCCAATAGGTGTGATGGCGGGGTTGTTGACGGCCTGTCTATTCGCTACGCAGCACCTGCTGACCCGTATGGTGGCATCTGATCACGCCTACACAACGAGTCTGTGGAGCAGTGGGTTAGGCACGCTGGCGCTAACAATTGCCCTGCCCTGGACATTATTTACTGCCTTGCCGGTCCTTAAGGAGCTAGATATCAGTAACTGGATACTGATGCTCTCAACGGGGCTGACCGGTGGCACCGGTCACCTGCTTCAGTCTATGGCCTACCGTCGCGCGCCCGCATCGACACTCGCACCATTTATTTACATGCAAATGATCGCTGCAGTCAGCATGGGATGGCTGTTTTGGGGGCATTTTCCAGATGCTGTGACCTGGATTGGCATCGCCGTCATATGCAGCAGCGGTATCCTTAATAGCCTGAACGAATGGAAACAAAACAGACGCTAATACGTCAGGTTTTAGATTCAACGAGTTGACCAGCATGTAATTCCAGTTGTCTCGCGCACTTGGCTGCCAGATTTAAATCATGTGTCACCAGTACGAGTGTGGTTGCAAATTCCTTGTGCAAACTGAACATAAGCTCGATGATGCGTGCACCGGTTGCTTCGTCCAGACTGCCTGTAGGCTCATCCGCGAATAACAATGCGGGTCTTTGCACAAACGCACGGGCAAGCGATACGCGCTGCTGTTCACCACCAGACAGCGTTGCAGGGAAATGATCCAGACGATGTGACAACCCGACTTGCTCAAGCATCGCCTGGGCTAGCCCACGCGCCTCAAGCCCAGCCAACTCTAACGGCAGCATCACGTTTTCGAGCGCGGTCAAGTTTGGCAGCAAATGAAAAGACTGGAAAACAAACCCGACACTCCTGGCGCGCAGCGCAGCCCGGCCATCTTCATTCATTGCAAATATATCTTGATCGAGGAGAATCACAGTACCATCTGTCGGTACATCAAGACCCGCCATTAGGCCAAGCAAGGTAGACTTACCAGATCCTGAGGCACCCGTGATAGCAACGGACTGCCCGAGCGGAATCGTAAAATTTATATCTTTTAATATCGCGAGCTCGCCCGTTGCGTCAGTTACTCTCTGACTCAACTCTCTCACCTGAATTGCATTGATGCCAAGCATGTATAAAATCTCTCTGGAACGCCGACAAATATTAGCCGGACTCAGTGCTTTCATTTTGTCGGGCGCGTCAACGCACGCATCCGCACAGCAACAAACTCCCGCACCTGTACGCATTCTAGTCGTTGGTGACAGCTTATCAGCAGAGTACGGTTTACGCAGACGAACGGGATGGGTGAGTTTGCTTGAGCAAAAGCTCAAAACGCTTTCTCCCGGCGCTGAAATGATCAACGCCAGCATTAGTGGCGACACCACCAGCGGCGGCCGAAGCCGGATTGCAGCCTTACTAATCCGGCACACGCCTCAAATTGTCATCATTGAGCTGGGGGGGAACGATGCGTTGCGCGGACTGCCACTATCGATGAGTCAGACCAATTTAATGTCCATGGTTGAGCAGGCACAAAAAACAGGTGCAAAAGTTATTTTGGTCGGCATGCAGATACCGCCTAACTACGGCCGTGAATATGGTCAGACATTCAAGACCATGTTTAATGATGTAAGTTTGGCCAGGAAAACGGCGCTAGTCCCGTTTTTACTAGAGGGGGTTGGGCCGCAGAATGAGATGTTCCAGCCTGACGGGATTCACCCAAATGAATCAGCACAGCCCATCATGATGGAAACTGTGCTGAAAGTCCTTCTGCCCGTTATTAAAGATATTAATTAAAGCTTGGCAGCATCCAGATCACCGCGTATGAGTTTTGCTGCATCGGGCAGCATTTTGACTTGATAGAGGCCGCGCAGGACTTTCAGTGCGGCCTGCTCTTCAGCGGCTCCCCAGGCTTGGGATAGTTGACCCTGTAACTGCTTGATTTGGGCAGCATCTGGCACTGGGCCTGGTTCAACTTTCGTTAATTGCAAAATTGCATAGCTTTCAGCACCCTGAATGCCCGACCAGACGGGTAAAGTCGTCGTCTGCATCGACATCACCGACTCGAGTTGCTCAGGCGTAAGGGACTCTGGATTTTGACGCGTGACGACTTGGGCGGCCTCGAAACCTTTTGTATCCGGTTTGCCTGACTTTTGAAGCGTCGCCAGTAGTTGCGAGCCAGCAGATTGTGCGGCGGCAAGTGCTCGCTCATTCGTCACAATCGAGCGGATTTGAGCTGCGACTTTTTCAAGAGGCGGCACGCTGGCGGGATGGACGGCAGCAACACGCAAGGCAACAATCGTATCAGGTGATAACTCAATCGCACCGGAGTTCAGCTTGTCTTTCAAAACTTCGCCTGAATATGCAGCCTGAATGATTTTAGGATTGCCAAGAACCGTTTGCTCAGCCTCAGAAGGGGCTGGCGCACCTAAGCGCTGTTCTGCGTTGAGCAAACCTGAGCGCGTTAAGCCGAGACCGATCTGAATGGGGAGATTTAGCGTGTCAGACACGGATTTCAGACTATCACGCTGATCATAAACCAGGCTTGTCAGCTTGCTAGCCATACTGGCAAAGCGATCGGCAGCAATTTGTTTGCGGATTTCTGTCGTGATGTCCTCGCGCACATCTGCCAGGGGCTTGACCGAAGCGGGCTGAACATCCGTAATGTAGAGGACGTGCAGACCAAAGGGGCTTTCAACTACGCCAGATACGGCATCTTTGTCGAGCTTGAATAAGGCATCTTCCACCTGCGGCACCAGCATATTTTTACTGATCCAGCCCAGATCGCCACCTTGCGATGCAGAACCCGTGTCCTGTGAATATTCTTTTGCAAGGGCTGCGAATTGCTTTGGATCGTTTGCTGCGCGCTTTGCAAGGTCATCGATGGTCTGGCGAATTTTTACTTTTGCAGCCTCGTCAGCCGTTGCAGGGGCTTCGAGCAAGATGTGGCTCACGCGACGACGTTCAGGCTGACCGTAACGCGCTTGATTTTGTTTATAAAAGCCTTCTATATCAGCATCCGTGACTTTGATGTCTTTTGTGGCAGCGCTTTCGTTGAGCACGACATATTCGACGTCGAGATTTTCAGGAATCTGCAGACGTGCTTGATTCGCGTCATACCAGGCCTTGATATCAGCATCAGAGACTTTGATGTCTTTGGTAAAGTCTGACTCCTTAAACAACTTGCGCGACACAGTACGTTGCTCAGTGACTAACGCAAGAATTTTTTCCGCGACCTGCGATGGGACGCGCGCTGTCAAACCAATCGGCTGCAGTACCTGGCCAAGCGCAAGGTCGCGACGCAAACCATTTTCAAATACCGTCGGCGTCATGCCCTGCGAAGCGAGGACCTGACGATAACGTTCTGACGAAAACTGACCATCGACCTGTACCGCAGGGATTGAAGCAATCGTACGGCGCAGCATTTCGTCGGAAACGGAATAGCGGCCCTGAGTCGCTGCGATGGCAATGGTGCGCTGATCGATCAGGGAGTTCAGGAGCTGTTCACGCAGGACCGGGGTGTCAAACGCTGCAGCGTCGAATTGCGCACCGAGCGCATTGCGATACTGCTCTAGCTGAGCACGACGGGCACGATCAAATTCACCAAGCGTGATGCCTTGGCCATCAACCGAGGCAAGCTCTGGTTCACTGGACATCAGGCTGGTGTAGCCCTGAACACCGAAAAATACAAAGGATGGCAAGATCAGCAGAAGTAGAACTAACTGCATCAAGCGTTGATGATGACGGATAAAATCGAACATGAATTGTGCGCACACCTGTTTACGAAGCCGGCCAAGTTTACCACTCGGTGCGTTATGCTGGCTGGAGTTGGGTTAATAGCCTTAATTCTGACCCGTTTATACCTTGTTTCGAGCTAAAAATGCCAAATTTACCTGAATGGCCCTATCCACGTCTGGTCGCCCATCGAGGCGGTGGTGACCTTGCCCCTGAAAACACGCTCAGCGCCTTGCGCGCGGGTGTCGCGCAGGGCTACAAAATGGCCGAATTCGATGTCAAACTGACAGACGATCAGCAGGCAATCCTGCTGCACGATACAACTCTGGAACGGACAACAAATGGCAAAGGCGTTGCGGGCGAATACCCCCTTGGCGAATTGGTTAAACTTGATGCCGGAAGCTGGCATTCTGACGCGTTTGCCGGAGAAACCATTCCAACGCTCGCAGCAATTACCCGTTATGCGCAGGCAAACAACATTGCCTGCAATATCGAAATCAAGCCTACCCCCGGACTCGAGGCGCTCACCGGAACACTTGTCGCACGTGAAACGCGGCACGACTGGGCGATGGCAACAGTTGCCCCCTTACTATCTTCTATTTCAGAGATTGCCCTGAAGGCGGCTATGATCGAGGCTCCAGATCTGCCTCGCGGCTTGATTACCGATACGCTGCCTGACGACTGGCGTTCGATACTGTCAGATCTGCAGTGCATTTCAATCCATCTAAAGCACTCCAGCGTGACACGCGACACAGTCAATAGCATTCATTCTGCGGGTTTTAGAGTCGCAGTATGGACAGTTAATGAAAACGCGCGCGCGCAAGAGCTCCTTAGTTGGGGCGTTGACGCAGTGATTACGGATGCGATAGACCGCATTTCACCGGTTTGATTTTTAAAGATCAGACCCCCTGGCCCGGAGAGTTTTTTGTTCAGTTACAGACACGGTTTTCATGCAGGTAACCATGCCGATGTGCTCAAGCACACGGTGTTGACCCAACTTATTAATTACTACAACCAGAAAGATGTTGCCTACTGGTTTATCGATTTACATGCCGGCGCTGGCCTGTATGATCTGGGCGGTCAGTGGGCCCAAAAACGTACGGAGTATGCAGAGGGCATCGGCAAAATATGGGATGCTAAAAACTGCCCCACCGCTGTGCGAGAGTATCTGGATATCATTAAAGATCTGAATCCGGATGGTCAGCTAAAAATATATCCAGGTTCTCCGTGGATCGCACTGGACGCATGCCGCGAACAGGACAAGTTTCGTTTTTTTGAAATGCACCCTACCGAAGCCGAGATTCTGTTGCTCAATATGGAGCAGCGCGGAGGCAGGACCCTCAAACAAGCAACACTCTATGCCGCAGACGGATTTGCCGGACTGAAAGCCCACATCCCACCGCCGACGCGCCGGGCAATCGTATTGATTGACCCGTCCTATGAGGATAAAAAAGACTATCGCCGGGTCGTGGACACGGTGCGTGATGCGTTGCAGCGCTTCCCGACAGGTTGTTACGCGATCTGGTATCCGCAGGTTCAGCGTCGCGAGGCGCAGGAGCTCCCCCGACAGCTTGAAAAATTAGGCGCAAAGAGCTGGGTCCATGCTAGCCTGACTGTACATAAGACGGCGCCTGATGGTCTGGGGCTGCACGGCAGTGGAATGTTTGTGATCAACCCACCCTGGACTCTGGCAGCAAGCTTAAAAGAAACACTGCCATTCCTCGAGAAAGCCTTAAGTCAGGACGATCGCTCGGCCTGGAAACTCGATTACCTGGCCGATTGAGTCGAATTAGAATTTTTCGAATTAGAATTTTTCGTTAGGACGCAGATAACGCCACTGACCAACGGGTAGATCTCCAAGTGAAATCTGCCCGATCCTGACGCGTTTTAAACCCACAACTTTTAGACCCACCAATTCACACATGCGACGGATCTGGCGTTTTTTGCCTTCGCGCAGGATGAACTGCAGCTGATCTTCGTTTTGCCATCGGACCTGGGCACGTTTGAGTTTTTTACCGTCTAGCGAAAGACCTTCATTCAACAACTCTAAGCTGCCCGGTGCGAGCCGGCCCTGTACGCGGACCAGATATTCTTTTTCGACCTCGGAATGCTCTCCGATCAGCTGTCGCGCGACGCGACCATCCTGCGTCAGGACGAGCAATCCGGTCGAATCAATATCCAGCCGCCCCGAAACGGCGAGTCCACGCAACTGGTTGCGATTAAAGCTGATTGGGCTACGATCGTTTTGAGCGCGATTCTGCTCTTGAATCAGTGCGACAGCAGGTGTGTACCCATCCTCAGCCTGACCCGACACATACCCCATGGGTTTATGTACCAAAATCGTCACGAGAGCTGTTTGCTGGGTCGACACTGCACGATCCAGAGTAAGTGACTGTGAGGGTAAAGCACGCTCACCGAGTGTAGCCACCACACCATCGACCTTGACCCAGCCTCGCTCGATATAGGTGTCGGCCTCTCTGCGCGAACAAATACCGCGTTCAGCCAATAATTTTGAAATGCGAACTTTTTCCATAACTTGCGATAATACAACCCTTGACATCTCCCCCGCCATCAAAAGCGGAGTTTGCCGGAACATTTGATGCCGATATTTACCCCGAATAGCCATTGGAAGCTCAAGCCTGAAGCCTCACTGCGACGCACCCAAAAGCAATGGCTGATGCGTGCGGGAGCGCTCACGACAGGCTTACGCGCGCTAGGATCGCTCAAACTGCGTGTAATCAATGAATTTGCCTGTGGCCTTTCGCCTGATGAATCCCGATGTTTGAAATTGCCTGCGTATAGCCCGGTATGGGTGCGCGAGGTTGTGATGAGCATTGATGGCACAGACTGCGTCGTTGCACGCAGCCTGGCGCCGCTTTTGGCCTCTCATGGGGTGTGGCAAGGCATGCGGCGGCTCAGGAGCCGGCCACTCGCCGACATTCTGTATAACCAGCGCGCGATCGTACGCTCAGCATTTGAGGTGGCACGGCTCAATCATGGCATTCCCTTGTATAAAACGGCGCTCAGCATTCAGCGCTCCGGGGCCAGACTAGGCGCCCACCAAACATTGCTTGCACGACGCTCGGTATTCTGGAGGTACGGATCCCCGCTGCTGGTTGCTGAGTGTTTCCTGCCGGAGTTTTGGCTGAAAGCTATTTAACTTGGCGAAAAAAAACGTCCTTGAGGACGTTTTCAGTCATGCATGTTGCAAGAATAATCTTAGATCACAGGGCCGTATCGCCTGTCTCGCCTGTACGAATACGAATGGCCTGCAGGACTTCGGATACAAAAATCTTGCCATCGCCAATCTTGCCGGTTCGAGCGGCTTTAACCACCGCCTCGATCACACCCTCCACCAGTTCATCGGCAACAACCATTTCTACGCGGATCTTTGGCAAAAAATCAACGACATACTCTGCACCACGGTACAACTCCGTGTGGCCTTTCTGACGACCAAAGCCTTTGACTTCAGTCACAGTCAATCCATTGACACCGACTTCGGCCAGCGCTTCGCGAACTTCGTCGAGTTTAAAGGGTTTGATAATGGCGGTAACTTGCTTCACGGTAAGTCCTGTAGAAATTCGAAATAGTTAAAAGGGATCAAACTGACTCTCTGAACCCGTTAGACAGAGGATAACGCCAATCGCGTCCAAACGCACGATTTGTAATCCGTGGCCCAGGCGGGCTCTGTTTGCGTTTGTATTCATTGATACGAATTAAACGAACGATTTGCTCCACTGCGGCCTGCGGATAACCTGCAGCGATGACCTCGGCCACGCTCTCATTGTTTTCCATGTAGCGTTCGATAATGGCATCGATCACCTCATACTCTGGCAAATTATCCTGGTCGGTCTGATCGGGACGCAATTCAGCTGAAGGCGGACGCGTAATGATCCGGTCAGGAATGACTTCCGTGGTCTGATTTCGCCAGCGTGCCAGTCTGTAAACAAGCGTTTTCGCAACATCTTTGAGGACGGCAAACCCTCCTGCCATATCGCCATAAAGTGTGCAGTAGCCCGTCGAGAGTTCCGATTTGTTACCGGTGGTGAGTACGATGTGTCCAAACTTATTGGACAACGCCATCAGCAGCATGCCACGCACACGCGCCTGTATGTTTTCTTCGGTCGCATCCAGAGCGCGTCCCGCGAACATGGGCGCAAGCGCCGTATCATACGCAGCGGCCAGACTCGCAATTTCGATTTCCTCATAATGCACACCAAGACGTTTAGCCATGTCTCGTGCATCGACTTGAGAAATATCGGCGGTATAGCGCGATGGCATCATGACCGCATGCACGCGATCAGCGCCGAGCACATCGACAGCGACAGCCATCACAACAGCAGAGTCGATCCCGCCGGACAGGCCCAGAATAACGCTCTTAAAACCGTTTTTCGTCACATAATCGTTGAGCCCGACTTTGAGAGCCTCCCAGACCTGCCACTCTTCAGAACCGTCCTGTACGGGGCCGTGATCAACCGAAGCATCAATTGAGATGTCAACGGGAGCCGAAACATGCACAGCGTGCAATCCACCTTGCGTATCAATATCCACAAAGGCTAAATCTTCTTTAAAATCTTTGAGCTGTGTTGTGATTTGCGCATCGGGTGACATTGCAAACGAAGCACCATCAAATACCAACTCATCTTGTGCGCCGCTCAGATTTGCGTAAATCAGCGAACAACCGTTTTGTTGTACACACCTGGCTGCGACAGCGACTCTCTGGGCAGGTTTTCCGAGATTAAAAGGTGAGGCATTCAGTACCAGCAGACAACGTGCCCCCTCCTCTGCGGCCGCGCGCGGGGCACTTTCGAACCAGGCATCTTCACAGATATTGATTCCAAATGAAACACCATTGACGTCAAACGTCAGCGTATGCGAACCGGGTGAGAAATATCGCTTTTCATCAAAAACAGAATAATTGGGTAATTCGCGTTTGTAATAGGTGCCAAGCACCCGACCGTTACATAAGACACTCGCCGCATTCATCAGGCCAAATTCAAGCGCGCGGACATGTCCGACCACCACGTGCAAGCCGTCAAACTGAGCAAGTTCAGTACACAAACGCGTGAGTACGCGCTCGTTTTCGTCTGTAAAGGCTGGCCTAAGCAATAAATCCTCTGGCGGATAGCCCGTCAAAACCATCTCAGGCGTTAACAGGACCTGTGCTCCTGCGGTATGTGCTGCGCGTGCAGCGGCAAGGATTTTGGCTGCATTTCCTGCCAAATCCCCTACACAAGCATTGATTTGCGCGATTCCTACTCTTGCCGCTGCCATGTCGTTTCCGGTCAAAACAAATTGTTGAGAGAAAAAATTATCGCACGAGAGGCTTATTCACGCAGCGTTCTATAATTTGCAGATCATGAAAAATACTCAGAACCCTACCCAAAGCCAGTTTGATAAAAAATCCGAAGCCTGGTCGGCTCGCTTTTCCGAGCCCGTCTCGGATCTCGTCAAGCGCTACACAGCTTCCGTTGACTTTGACAAACGACTGGCAATGTTCGATATCCAGGGCTCGCTTGCCCACGCAGAAATGCTTGCGGCAGTAAAAGTCATTGCACCACAGGACCTCGCTGACATTCAACGCGGCATGGCCCAGATCCGTCAAGAGATTTCCGCTGGCCAGTTTGAATGGCTGCTCGACCTCGAAGATGTGCACCTTAATATTGAAAAACGCCTGGTTGAGTTAGTCGGCGATGCCGGCAAGCGTTTACATACCGGACGCTCACGTAACGACCAGGTCGCCACCGATATTCGGCTATGGCTGCGTGCCGAAATCGATCAGATTATTGAATTGTTAAATTTACTGCGTCATGCACTCGCGACGGTCGCACTCCAGCATGCCGAAACCATCCTCCCAGGATTTACACACCTTCAGGTCGCGCAACCGGTCACTTTCGGTCACCATTTACTGGCCTATGCAGAGATGTTTGGTCGTGACGCTTCGCGTCTGGCCGATTGCCGTAAACGCGTCAATATTTTACCCCTGGGCGCAGCCGCTCTCGCTGGCACCAGCTTTCCGATTGACCGCCCGATGGTGGCCTCGCTGCTGGGTTTTGATGATGTATGTCGCAATTCGCTCGATGCTGTTTCAGACCGTGATTTTGCCATTGAGTTTTGCGCGGCCGCTGCGCTCATCATGACGCACATCTCCAGATTCTCCGAAGAGCTTGTCATGTGGATGAGTCCTCGCGTGGGATTCATTGATCTGGCAGACCGGTTTTGTACCGGCAGCTCCATCATGCCGCAAAAGAAAAATCCCGATGTGCCTGAGCTTGCCCGCGGCAAGACCGGACGCGTAAATGGAAATCTGGTGGGACTACTAACTCTCATGAAAGGTCAGCCACTTGCCTATAACAAGGACAATCAGGAAGACAAAGAAGGCTTGTTTGACACAGCTGATACCGTGCGCGACACACTGATTATTTTTGCTGACATGGTTGGTGGAATTCGTGTCAAGGCAGAAAACATGCGTGCAGCAGCGCTGCAAGGCTTCGCTACGGCAACCGATCTGGCAGATTACCTGGTCAAACGCGGCACCCCTTTCAGGGATGCTCACGAGGCCGTCGCGCACGCCGTACGCGAGTGCGAATTAAAAGGCTGCGATCTCGCGGATCTGAGCGTCGAGGAATTAAGAAAATTCCATCCGTCTATTGAGTCGGATGTTCATGCAGTGCTGACGCTCGAAGGCTCTGTCGCTGCACGTTCGCATATAGGTGGAACGGCACCCGTGCGCGTCAAAGAGGCCGCGCACAAAGTGCTGTCTGATACATCACTCAAAAACAGCGATTGATTCGACGTGTCCGGTGTGGGGAAACATATTCACTACACCGGCAGCTTTGAGCGTATAGCCTCCTTCTGTTACCAGCATCGCCGCATCACGCGCCAGTGTCGCAGGATTGCAAGATACATAAACAATCCTGACAGGCCGATCGGCTGCTGGCAACTGTGCGAGGGCCGCACATAACGCCTGCGCACCTTCACGAGGCGGATCAATCAGCATACGATCAAAATGTCCGAGACCGGTCAGCCAAGTCAGATCGACTTCAAACAAATTCAAAGTATGAAAATGCGCATTCTGGATATTTGATTCCAGAGCCGCTTGCTGTGCCCTGTCGGTCAGCATTTTGCTGCCTTCAATGCCCACCACCTCACCTGCCTGGGTGGCGAGTGGCAATGTGAAATTACCCAAACCGCAAAACATATCGGCCACGCGGTCTGCTTTTTGAACACCAAGCAGATTTAAAGCACGCGAAATCAATGCGCGATTGATCTGGTGATTGACCTGTGTGAAGTCGGTCGGCCGGTAAGGCATACGCAAACCAAACTCAGGCAGCGTATAGGCAAGCTGAGCCTCATGCTCAGGCTCCATCGCATGAACCGTATCCGGTCCTTTAGATTGCAACCACCACTGGATATTGTGTTGCTTGGCGAATGCGCGCAACACATTAGTATCTGAATCCGTCAACGGCATCATGTGACGCAATACCAACGCAGTGACCTGATCACCGACGGAGACTTCGATCTGCGGGACTTTGTCAGGCGCAGACAACTCTCTGACCATCTGGCGCAGTGGCATCAACAAGGATGCCACATGAGGCGTCAGGACATGGCACGTTTTAATGTCAGCGACAAAGCTACTCTTACGCTCATGAAAGCCAACCAGGACAGTGTCTTTTTTTGCGACCCATTTAACGGACAGTCTCGCGCGGTAGCGATAGCCCCAGGTAGGCCCGTGCAAGGGTGGCAATACACGTTCGGGTTTGATCGCACCAATATGTACGAGACTATCCTCAAGGGCGCGCTGTTTGACGGCGACTTGCGCACTCGCATCCAGGTGTTGCATGACGCAGCCACCACAAACACCGAAATGCGGACAGCGTGGCGTCACCCGCAAAGCTGACTCACGGTGGACAACCTCGAGTCGTGCGACTTCGTAGGATGGTTTGCTGCGAACAGTACGCGCACTCACTTTTTCAGTGGGCAACGCACCTTCGACAAATACGACTTTACCTTCGCGACGCGCAACGCCACGGGCTTCAAGATCCAGAGACTCTATTAACAGCACTTCAGCAGACATATCCCATCCTTAAATTCATGGTGGGATTGTAAGCGAGGGAACTACTTTGCCATTGCGGGAGGATTTGCAGCTTTTTCCTGAGCCGCACGCGCGGCTCTTTCCTCGGCATCCTTTGCAGCACGTACTTTTGAGAGATTAGCGTTTTGAACGTGCTGTTGTTTCATGTATGCCACAAGAGTCTTGCGCTGACCAGGATTGAGTGTCTCCCAAAAGTCCATCCAGACGCCTTGCACGTCATCCATACGTTTATCAGCAGCGGCGCGGATTTTCTTTCTGAGGGAAATAACCTCTTTCGGATCAAACACATCTTTGTCCAGTGCTTTGGTCAAGGCTGCATATTCGTCCTGACGTGCTTTTCGCATTGCCGACCACAATTGACGTCGTGCGATATGCGCTTTGTCCAGCAGTTCTTTTTGCTTGGTTTCCAGAGCGAGTGCCTGCAGTACGCCCGCAGGCAGCTCAAACATGTTTTCAAAAGGTTGATAAGGCAGTTTAGGCGTGACGGGCTCTGCCGTAGCTTTCGTTGTGGCAGGATTGGCCTGTTGAGCGACCACGCAAAAAGAGAAAGCCGACAAACCAATCGCGATGCAAAGGTGGCTCAAGCGAAAAAGTTTAACCATGACAAAGACTCCTGATGATGCGCGTACAGTCTGATTAAACAGCCTGAACAAACATTGAAAAAGATAAATTATTGAGGCCAGGCCGCAAGATACTCAGCCCAGTGGGGCGCTGCGCTCGCTTGCAATGTCGCGCGCACCAGATCAATTTCTGATTGATACGAAGCCTGATCAAGCTCGCCGCGCAACAATCTGAATCGACAGTAAACAAGCCAGGTGTTGACAACGTCCGTTTCACAATAGGCACGAACCTCCTCGGCACGGCCTTCCATCCAGGATTTCCAGACCTGGCTGCCATCCATGCCAAGCTTACCGGGGAAACCACAGAGTTTGGCCAGGTCATCGAGCGGAGCGTTGGCTCGGCCGTTGAACTTGGCCAGCACATCCATCAAATCAAGGTGTCTGGTGTGATAGCGACTCAGATAGTTGTTGTACTTGAATTCACGGTCGTCTTCACCCAAATCCCAATAACGCGGCGCGGCCACGCCATGTATCAGGCTGCGATAGTGCAACACAGGCAAATCAAAACCAGAACCATTCCAGCTGATCAGTTTGGGCGTGTATTTTTCGATAGTTTTAAAAAAACCAGATAACAGTAAGGGCTCAGGATCGTCTGCCGTGCCAAGACATTTGACTCGGAATCCCTGATCATCACGAAACACACACCCCACTACAGCGACTTTCTGTAAATGCAACGGCAAGAAATCACTACCTGTGGCTTCTTTACGTGCGGCAAAGGCACGTGTCGCGACCTCTACATCGCTCACGTCGTCACCCCAGCCATGGAGCTTGCGCAGGCCTTCTATATCCGGGATTGTTTCTAGGTCAAAAACCAGGCTAGGTGTCATAACAAATTATTTTGGCGGCAAATATTGCATGGGATCGACGGGTGTACCTTGACGACGCACCTCAAAATGTAACTTAACAGAGGACGCGTCGGATTGACCCATTTCGGCTATTTTGGCGCCCTTTTTAACTTTCTGGCCGGTTTTAACGAGCAAGGCGCGATTATGCGCATAGGCAGTGATAAAACCATTGTCGTGATCAACGATAATCAAATTACCCAGACCGCGCACGCCATTGCCTGAATACATCACCGTACCGTTGGCGGCCGCAATCACCGGGTCGCCTGCATTGCCTGCTATATCGATACCCTTAGTATTGGCCGTATATCCCTGAATAACCTTCCCCTGAGCTGGCCAACCCCAGTTGATCACGCCGGCATCGGTTGCGCGCGAAGGGGGGCTCGGCTCAGTGGAGGTTGTTGTATTGGTGGCGCCCGACTGGTCAAGCGGACGGGCTTCAGCCTTTGTGCTGGCGGGGATCGCAGTCGGACCTGAGGGAGCAGCCGCTGACTCAGAACCGTCGGACAGTTTAAGGATCAGGCCGGCATATATTTTTCTAGGGTCGGAAATTTTATTCAGACGCTTGATAGTGTTTTCGTCCACACCCGTGCTGCGTGAAATCTTGGTCAGCGTATCACCAGGTTTTACCGTGTAAGTCCTGGCAGTCGCTACCGATGTCGATGCAGAGCTATTCAAATCGTTGACGGGGGCACGATTACCCGATTGATTGGCACAACCAGCAAGAATCAGACCAGCAAAAGTCGCGGCAATAATAGAAAATTTACCGCCTAAATTCGACAGGGAAGTACGCATAGTTTTAGTTGAATTCATATTTATCTTTGTTACCTGCTCTGCGAGCATACTAGTCTCCTGTTTACTCAAGTCTGTAATCCAGACTTGAGTGGAACAAATCTAACAGCCTCGAGCTCGAATCTTTCCCAGCTCGACTGACCTGTCCTGTGTACTTTAACCAACCGTTGCGCACTCGTCCCCTCAGGCGCGATCAGAATGCCGCCAATGGACAACTGATCAAGCAAAGCCTGTGGAATACGTATGCCTGCTGCGGCCACAATAATCGCGTCATACGGGGCCGCCGTTGGAAAACCCGCCATGCCGTCACCAAAAGTGAGTCTTACTTTTGTGAGGTGCAACGCGCGCAAGTGCTCGCGCGCAATATCGTACAACGCACGAATGCGTTCGATAGAATAAACCTGATTAAAAACCTGAGCCATGACGGCAGCTTGATAGCCGCACCCCGTCCCCACCTCTAGCACGCGGTTAGGCATTGCGTTTTCGCACACGGCGGCAATCATGCGTGCAACCACCCAGGGTTGAGAAATCGTTTGGCCGTGTCCGATAGGGAGCGCCGCATCGTCGTAGGCCCTGCTCGCAAGCGCCTCGTCGACAAAGGTATGACGGGGTACAGCCTGCATCGCAGCCAGAATGCGTTGATCGGATATCCCCTGGTCATGTAAGCGCTGGACCATTGCCAGGCGAAGGCGTTCTGAATTGAGGCCAAGATTTTCGGAAACAGGCACCAGGGATGGGCGGTCTTGCAGCCGAGGCAGACGGGTAGCCGAAATCCGGGTGTTGCTATTAGTGGTCGTTATACCCTGCAGTCCACGACTGCTTTGAAAACCACCGCCCGTACCTGATTTAGGATCGCGCACTGCCATATAAACACGTTTAGGATTCAGTCCTTGCATAACGGACCTATCCAGTTTGACACCTGCGTAATCTGATCATGGTGGGTCAGATCCAGACGCAAAGGCGTGACAGACACATACCCCTGTGAGACTGCATCAAAGTCTGTACCCTGCGATGCGTCTCGCGCGTCACCTGCGGGCCCGATCCAGTAGACGGTCTCTCCGTAGGGCGTAGCTGATCGGATAACTGGCTGTGAAGGATGTCTTTTACCCAAACGCGTGGTGCGTACACCCTTGATCTGAGACTCGGGTAAATTCGGCACATTTACGTTTAACAGCATGGCCGATGCAAGGGGCTGGCTGAGTTGATGGGCGACGAGCTTGTGTGCATACGAGACCGCCGCATCAAGATTGGACCAGCCACGATCGACAAGCGAGAAAGCAAGGCTGGGGATACCAAAAAGAAAACCTTCGGCCGCAGCGGCAACGGTACCGGAATACAGAGTGTCATCACCCA
>CAINDJ010000143.1 GCA_903847325.1 uncultured beta proteobacterium
AAAGTGATCACCCTCGAAGATCCTGCGGAGTATTTAATTCCTAATGCGCTGCAAAACACCATTTGTCGCACGCTGGACGAAAAAGACGCTGCTTCATTTGACACCAAACTCAAAACAATCAAGCGTTCCGCAATGAACGATTTGCTGATTGGTGAGATTCGTGACACGGCAGGTGGACGCGCGTTTATGGATCTTGCTGGTTGCGGCGTCAATTTGTACACCACGGTGCACGCTGGATCTGCTCTGTTGGTCGTTGACCGGCTGGCATCAAGTTTTATAGGCGTTGCCCGTGACTTACTGTCTACGCCCGGTATTTTGAAACTCCTTGTTTATCAGTGCCTGATCGCGCGTCTGTGCCAGCATTGCGCACAGGATGTCGGACAAGTCATTGAGGCAGGGCGTTGGGTGTGTGTCCATGGCATTGTCCGGGATCCCGCATGGTTTCACCAATGGCTCAAGACAATCGAGACCAATCTCGGTGTGCGCGCGCAGGGGCTTCGGTTCCGTCGTGAGTCTGGTTGTGAGCACTGCCAGTCCGCCCCGGTATCCTCCTTGAATGGTACGCATGGCCGCACGGTGGTGGCTGAAATGATCGAACCGATCGCAGAGCCTTTATTTTTGGATGGACTCAAGCGTCACGATGGATTAAGTCTTTACGAGTGGTTTCATTCGCGGCCGCGCAGCCATTTTGCTGATCCGGTTATGCATGGCAAAACCGCCATGCAATGTGCGATCTACAAAATGTCTCAGGGTGAGATTGATCCCCGACAGGTCGAATCAAAATTTGGATCCTTTGAGCTCATTACACAAGGTAATCGGCCGCGTGTTTAACCAGAATTTTTGGAATACGTTCAAACTGCTTTTACAGAGCCGATGGATAGCGTTTCAGTTGGGTTGCGCAGCCTGGCAATTTAATGCGCAGCGTGCCGATTATTACGATTATTTATCTGATCTGATTGGTGCGACGGCAGGGACTAAAACACTTCTGAATATTTTTCAGGACGATGCCAGGCGCTACACCACGCACAGCGTTCGCGGTCGACTCAGCGCCAGTTGGGCCGAGCGCTTTCCCCGCGCGGGAGGGGATTTGTTTTCTACATGGTATGGATCCTTTCCGCTTGAAGACTTAGTGGCGATTCAGGCTGCACAGTACGCAGGTGCCGGCGCGCTGATGCAGACCCTCAGGCAGTTATCGACAGTGGTCAGAGTCAGTGATGCTGCGCGCCAAGCTTTTTTACAGACCATTCTTGTTGGCGCACTCAGTTTGATTGTCGCGCTGGCGTCGGTGCTCCTGATACCTTTTTTTACTGCCGAGCGATTGTCGCTCGCTTTTGCTTCGTTACCCAAGGAGTATTTTGGACCTGTCACGCAATCTTTATTTCGCACCAGCGACTGGTTGCGCCAGTTCTGGTGGTTCGCCGCAGCGCTTGTTTTAGCCAGCGTGTGGGGCGCTTTATGGTCACTCCCTAATTTAATTGGTCCGCTACGTGCATGGTTGGATCGTTGGGGAATTTGGCGTCTTTACCGGGTTGTACAGGCGGTCAGGTTTTTATCCCTGCTGGCAGTATTGCTCCAGCCCCGTGGAAATATCAGTGCCCGTCTCAAAGAGGCTCTGCTCATTCAACACGCAGGTGCGACGGCCTGGATGAGTATGCATGTAGACACGATGCTGGTGCGTATCGATGCCGGATTCGAGGCGATCGATGCACTTGATACCGGACTGGTTGATGAGCAAACCTGGTGGTATTTCACAGACATGGTTCGAACCCTCGGGCTCAATGCAGGGCTGCAACGCACGTGTGAACGATTGGCTGCGCATACGGTGGGCAAGCTTGCCCGACAAGCAATGGTCATTCGCTGGGCGCTTTTGCTGTGTTCAGTTTCTATTGTTCTGGTTATTGCATTCTGGCATGTTCGCGTGTTCGAAGAGTTACGCCAGGGACTCAGTCTTTATTACGCCAATTAATTCGGAGGATTACCGTGGATCTTTATTTTTATTCTCGTCGACAAGTTTGTAATCACGCAAGTCAGAGGCGCAATGCCCGACGACTAAGCGTTGAGGCTGGATTTTCATTAATCGAGATTTCAATTGTCACGACCATTATGATGTTGATTGCCATTGTCGGAATCCCTGCGATTCAAGGGTATGTGATCGAAAGCAAAGTGCCCCGGGTGGCAGAGGAGTTGCAAAGATTTGTCGCGCGCCTCAAGGCTAGTACACACGGTTTTGGCGCAACGCCTTACAGCGGTGTAGACGCAGGGACTCTTGTTAATGCAATGCGCACGTCCAGCGTTGTCTCCGTAACCGGCAGCGGGCCGGGAGCGACCGTTGCGCATGGTCTTGGCGGCAATGGGAGCAATGGCCGGGGTGTCATTATGATTGCTCCCCAGTCTGTCTCGGGCGCCGCGAGTGGCGCTGCGTTTTCCTTGACGCTCAATGATGTCAATCAGGCTGCGTGTCCAGGGCTAGCTTCCATCTTGCAACGTATTGCCGAAACCGTCACGATAGCGGGGCAGTCAGGTCCCGTAATCGTTAAAAACGCAACGATTGAACCCGTCATGGCCTACAACGCGATTTTGGCTGACGCGCAGTGCGCATCGGGAGACCGTAATACTTTTGTTTTTACGATCCGCTGATCTGATGCTTAAGCTTAAGCGTCTCGTACAAGTTAAGCGCCTCGAACAAGGTTTTGCATTATTTGAGTTAATCCTTGCCATCCTGCTCGCAAGTCTTGTGGCCACGTGGGCGGCTTCGGCATGGGTGCGGCACGTTGAGGATGCGCTTTCGCAGGCCACGGGAGTATGGTTGCTGACGGTGCATCAAGGGATGAATCAGATGTTGCGCCGTCAGTCAGATTTCATGTCAGGAATGATCGCCGACAGCGCTGACGCGGTGCAATATGCCGATTTACTCGCACCAACAATTTCAGAGTTAATTCGTGCCGGACATTTACCCAGAGGATTCGCACTGTCTCCCCCTCTTGCCTATCAGGTCTCGATTCGTATAGCGGCGCCAGAAGGGGATTGCGCAAACATGGGTTGTCGAATTGAGGCCTTGATTTTTGCGCAGCCGCATCTCAATCAGCGTTTAGAGGCAACCGATGTAACACGCATAGGCAAGATTTTGACGGCGATGGAGGGTGTTGGTGCAAGCGTCCATCCTTTGTCTCCTGACGGTATAAAAGGGCCCGCTCTGGAGATGCAGAATCAACATAGCGGGCAAAGCATTGCTTTACCTGTCGGTACGATTGTGACTAAAAGTTTTTATGATTCCAGCCGGTTTGCACATTTGATCAGGCGCGATGATCGCAGGGACACGCGTCTGGAGGGACATCTGGAGGTCAAGCAGGGCATTGCATCCGATGCAGACATCCGTGCCAAAGGAGGTCTGCGCGCAGGGGGCAGAGTCACTGCTGGCGAGTTTCTGCAATTGCAGGGCGTGGCTGCTGCGGATCAGCCCTGCGAGTCTGATGGGCTCGTGGCGCGAAGCGAATCGGCAGAATTGCTGACATGTCATGCGGGACACTGGCGCAGTGCTGGAACCAGATTTGGAGGTGTTTACTCCCTGCACAGCTATCATGGCTGCGGTATGGTTGCGTATGGTTCTCCGATGTCCAATACTCAGACAGGAGGTTGTTTTTGTCCGACGGGATTTAATCCGGTGCTTATTTCCCGTTGGAAAGGTGAGATGTCCCACATGGATGAATTTCGCACCTAC
>CAINDJ010000144.1 GCA_903847325.1 uncultured beta proteobacterium
GCAGGCATGCCGAATGTCGCCATGCCTGCGGCCGCGCCCATTCCTTTCATTAGTTTGCGGCGTGATGCCTGCACAGGTGTTGTATTTGTTTTGTTACTCATGTTGTCTCCTAGCGTTTTTCTGGCCGTATTGACCAATCGATGCGTCAGTGTGCGACGCTTTTTATAAATTATTCAGTTGATGCGCTTATCGGAATGATGACGTATCAACAATCCGATTAGCTTATCGTATCTTGTGTTGCAAGAGTACTGTTGTAGTCTTTTAAAAAAATGTAGCCCGTCTTTTGTTGCGCGACAGAAAATACATATTTTGCACAGGGAAAACCCTAGTCTGAGTCACTCCAGATAATTGGAAATTTCAATCAGATTCAGATCGGGATCACGTAAGTAGACGGAACGAATTTTTCCGCACGCTCCGGTGCGCTCAACCGGGCCGATTTCAATGGCAACGTTCGCCGCGCGCAGTTCCTCAATGACCTGATCAACGGGGGTTGCCGCGATGAAACACAAGTCACCTGAGCCCGCAGTGGGGGAGAGGGCCTTGGGATCAAACTCTTGACCCGCTTGATGGAGATTGATTTTTTGCTGACCGAATTTCAGTGCTTTGCGATTCCCCTGAAATGTAACGACCTCAAAGCCAAGAATCCGGCCATAAAAATCGCAGGTTTTTTCAAGGCTTGCAACAGTCAGTACGAGGTGGTCTAGGTGATCGATTTTCATGAGAATACCTGCCCGTCAATATGAATATTTTCGAGCATAACAAACCTTGACGAAAGCTTAAAATCTTTAAGCAGAAATGGGCCATGAGCATCTACAATGTTCTTTGTATGAAGAATGTAAAGACTGCATTGTGAAATTCTGGATCAGACAAATCTTTGTGACGGCTGTTGCCCTCGTCGTAATGGCGGTGTGCGGGCTTGCGGCATTTTTATGGTCGTTTGATCCAAACTCATACAAAAATGCTTTGCAGGTCTTGGTTCAGCAAAGGCTGGATCGTCAATTAACGATTCAGGGTGATCTTAAAGTCGTATTTTTTCCGGATATCGCCATTCAGGCCAGGCAGGTGTCTTTGTCTGAGCGTGCGAGCCAGGAAGTCTTCGCTTCAGTAGAGGATTTGCGTGCCACCATCGCCATCCTGCCATTGCTCAATAATCACCTCGTCATCGAAGAGATCTCACTTGGTGGCCTGAAAGCTCAGGTGCAGCGTAGCCAGCTGGGTAATTTTTTGTTTGAAGATTTGCTTGGCTGGGGACAACCCCCTGCGCCTGTGACGCAGGCAGGTGATATTGGTTTGTTGATGGACGATATTTCAATTGATATCGCCGAAATCGTGATTAAAAAATCCGAATTCACAGTATTGGATGCCTCCCGGAAAGCCACCTGGAAACTGCAAGATGCTTCTCTTGAATTTGGGCGGATCACAAAGGGCGAACCGTTCAAAGCCGAGCTCAATGCACGCATCCAGCATGCCGGCTCTCAAGCGCAAGCTAAGCTCAGCGCACAGGCAGTTCTGAATATTGATCTGACCTCCAGAGAGCTCTCAGCCAAAAATATCAATGCGTCTTTTAAAGGCGATTTGCCTGAAAATTTTTTGTTTGACGAAGTACTAAAGAAAGTTGATTTGTCCGTGACTTCTGCCGCAATACGTATTGAGCCAGCGGCCGGACGTTTGAGGCTTGATCGTTTTGTCTTGCGCACGAAAGGCCAGCGTGACGGCGCGTCTTTTGAATATTCCGTCGATGCGCCACTTCTCGATATTTCAAATACCTTCGCGCTTGCAGAAGGCTTGACATCCAGAATCAGAATGGACGGTTCTACAGCGATAGATGCGCGCATTGTTTTGGATGGTTTACAGGGCAATCGTCATAAGCTTTTATTCGAACGATCGAGTCTGGATCTTGCGATTAAACGCGAGGCGCGCGTGTTGAAAGTGGCCTTAAGCTCGCCTCTTGAAATTGAACCCTTTTCAAACGCCCTGACAATGAAAAAATTGCAGGGTGAGGTGCAGACCATTCAAGCGCCCGTTGCTAAAACCTTGCTCACGGTGCCGGTCAACGGGAGCCTGGCTCTGACATTCGACTCACGCAAAGATGCGTCCTTGCCCCTCCATATCGTTGGTCAGGCGGACAATTTGCCCTTTGCGACCTTGCTTGCTGGTTTGGGTGTTGAGAGCATACTGGACGGCAATGCAGCAATAGATTTTCGTGTCAGGCTCGCTTCGGGCCCGTTCCCGCTGCTCAAACAATCGCCCATGGGCACGATCCAGCTACGCCTTAAAAATGCGAGCCTTGCCGGCATTGATTTGGGCGCAGGCCTGGATACTTTGCGCTCGATAGCGGTTACCGATAAATCGTCTAAAAGTTTTGTTCCAGATCGCTCAAAACATACCTTGTTTGGTACGGCTGAGTTTGACCTGCGACTCGACGGTAATGTTGCGCATGTCACACGGTTAAAAATGCTTGCACCCGAATGGACGATCAACCAAGGCGCTCCTGGGAAAATCAATTTACAAAACGGCACGATGGATATGGCTGTTCTTTTGCATTTGCTGGGGCCGCAGAGTTTGACTACGAAACGTGTGACGATTCAGGTTCGTTCACTGATGGTGCCGTTGCGTTTGAGTGGACCCATTTCGCACCCTGATGTAGAGATTCAATGGGCCGCGCTTGATCGTGATCCAATCGGTCGCGCACTTAAAGATAAACTCATCAGTCCACCCGTCGAGCTTCGCAATATGGCGAATCCATCAAACCAGGGAACACATAAAAAATGACAGTAGGTAAGGATTGTCCTGTTGCAGGTTGCGCACCCTCGACGCATAGGCAAGCAGCGCTTTATCATCACCGATGGCTGGTCTTAGATGATGCTGGCCACTGGTTAAGCGCTCAGACGTGCCCTGCCTTAAGCGAGGTGATCACCGACATAAAGCTGGGCTATCTGGTGCTGCGTGCACCTGGCATGCTGCGCATGGATATTCCTCTGGACGTTATCGAGGATGATGACAGTGTGTTGCGCCAGGCAACGATCGTTGCACAACAGGTCGCAGTGGTCGATGAGGGGGATTTAGCTGCTGTGTGGTTCGGTCATGTCGCAGGCAGGCCATGCCGCCTCGTTAAGGTGCATCCGGATGCTAAGCAGATTGAGTGGTGAGCTTATGGTATTTGGCCATCAATGCCTCTTGGCCTTCTTTCCAATCCGGATGTAATTCAATGCAATCAACCGGGCATACGACTTTGCACTGTGGCTCGTCGTGATGTCCCACACATTCCGTACAGGCTGACGGATTAATCAGGTAGATCGACTCACCCATTGAGATTGCGTCATTGGGGCACTGCGGTTCGCAGACATCACAATTAATGCATTCGTCAGTAATGCGTAAAGCCATGGGAGAGTCGTTGCCTGAATTGAGCGTTAATTGCGTTTATTTAGGCACGGGCCAGCTTTGCTCGCGACGCTCTTTTGCTTTGGCTTGCAACCAGCGCTCAACTGATGGGAATACGAACTTGCTCACATCACCCCCAAGCTCAGCGATTTCGCGCACGATCGTGCCAGAAATAAACTGATACTGATCTGAGGGAGTCATGAATAATGTTTCGACTTCAGGCAACAGATGGCGATTCATGCCTGCCATTTGAAACTCGTATTCGAAATCAGATACCGCGCGTAAGCCTCGCACAATGACGCGGCCTTCTTGCTCGCGTACAAAGTCTTTAAGTAAACCCGCGAAACTTGCAACCTTAACGTTCGGGTAGTGGCCCAGAACTTCGCGGGCGATTTCTACGCGTTCATCGATTGAGAAAAACGGTTTTTTGTTGCGACTGTGCGCGACACCGACAACCACGCGGTCAAATAGACTCGCGGCACGACGCACTAAATCTTCGTGGCCGCGCGTCAGTGGATCGAATGTTCCAGGGTAGATAGCAGTGATCATTTTTGCAATGCAGCAATTTGAAAGAGTTGATAGTGTACGGCCCCTGCGCGATCTTGGCGCAATAAGGTGTAACCCTCGGGGCAAGAAACTGTGTTTTCAGCCTCAATATATACAAGACCGTTGGGTTCTAACAAATTTGGTAGTAAAGGCCAGAGTTTGGGTATCCAGTCTGCACCAAAAGGGGGATCCACAAATATTAAGTCGAATTTAGAGGCTTCCAGGCGCCCAAGCACTACTGCGGCGTCCCCGACATGAATCCTCACCATATCTGCATGCAGCTTGTCACGCAAGGCTCTCAGCGTTGCAACGGCGCGGGGGTTGTTCTCCACCATCTGCACGTGGGCGACGCCGCGGGAGGCGGCTTCAAAGCCCAGCGCACCGCTACCCGCAAACAAATCCAGCACTTGTTTGTCTTTAAACTGCCCGGACCAAAAATAATTTAGCCAATTAAAGAGTGTTTCACGAACCCGGTCAGGTGTTGGGCGTAAACCCTGCGCTTCGATCACCTCAATTGGGGTGCGGCGATACTGTCCGGCAACGATGCGAATATACTTCTTCACCATGTTTAGCTTTTTTAAGAAAAAATCCCCGGCGCCTATCGAAGCGCCCCTCGATCAGCCCGTTGAGGCTGACCAGCTGTTGCCTCAGGCCGAAGAGCCCGAGAGCTTTGTTTCGACGGTACTGGAGCCCCTGGCACCAGCCCAAACGCAAGACACTGACACATACTGGTCTGCTGAACCTGCCCAGGTCTCAGAGGCTATCACAGACGCTACAGTTGAAACAGGCGAAACAGAAGAATCGGTTGTAAAGGATGAACCCGCCCCTGTAAAAACTTCCTGGCTTGCCAAGTTGCGCGGTGGCTTGTCCAAGACGGGCCAGAGTATCAGCACGTTGTTTGTGGGTGTCAAGGTCGACGAGGCATTGTTCGAGGAGCTCGAAACCGCGCTCATTATGGCTGATACGGGAGTTGAGGCCACCGGGCAGCTCCTTAAAACTTTGCGTGCGCGTGTCAAAAAAGAGCGGATCGACGATGCAGAGGGCGTCAAGCAAGCGCTGCGAGAGGTTCTGACAGAACATTTAAAAATTCTCGAAAAGCCTTTCGAAATCGGTCAGGTTAAAACCTTGGTCGTCATGATCGCTGGCGTGAATGGCGCAGGTAAAACAACATCGATTGGCAAGCTTGCGCATGCTTTTCAGCAGCGTGGCGCCAGAGTCCTGCTCGCTGCAGGCGATACGTTTCGTGCCGCGGCCAGGCAGCAGTTGGTCGAGTGGGGGACCCGTAACAATGTCGATGTCATTACACAAGATGGTGCTGATCCTGCCGCGGTAGCGTTTGACGCCGTGCATGCCGGGCGTGCGCGAGGTGTCGATGTTGTCATGGTCGATACCGCCGGACGGTTGCCGACGCAACTGCATCTCATGGACGAATTGAAAAAAATCCGTCGGGTGATCGGTAAAGCAGATCCCACCGCACCGCACGAGGTATTACTTGTGGTCGATGGCAATACGGGACAAAACGTGCTGTCACAGATACGTACGTTTGATGCCGCCATTGGACTGACGGGGCTGATTGTCACCAAGCTTGATGGTACGGCCAAAGGCGGCACGCTTGCCGCCGTTGCGGCAGGCAGTCAGGGTGTTCGCCCTGTGCCCGTGTACTGGATTGGCGTGGGTGAGCGTATGGAGGACCTGCAGCCATTTGTTGCTTCGGAGTTTGCGGCAGCGGTTGTTGGTTAAGGTTGTTGAATAATTCAGCGTTTAGCGCCAGAATTTTTGTGTTTTTTCTAGCTGCCTGAAAGCCGCTGTTGCATCCAGCACCAGGGCATCCAGGCGCGAGGTAATCCAGCCACAGGCAAACCAGGCGCTCGGTTGCGAGTCGCGTAAGGTAACAAAGCGTTCGCGAGCGACCGCAAGATCGTTCATCTCCCCCAGAATATCCTGCACGGCGGAGAGCTGTTTGCGATAGGATTTAAGCTTGGCGGCAGGCAGGAGCGCTTCACTGAATTGCAATGCATAGCGTAATTTTTTTGCGCGTTTTCGCAGTGCGTGCCGTGACTCGATATCGAGCTCGTTAAATTTCAACCCATCGCGCAAGACTTGTTTATGCCATTTGCGCAATTTGCCAACCAGCGCCTGCTTCATTGTTAATGCGCGAGGTGGCTTGCCTGGTTGCATTGGAATAATATGCGCATCAATCGGTCCGATAGGTGGTTCGTCCGCAGACGCGCCATCGGCTCTTACTAAGGACTGTTCTGATTGATGGGGCGCAGTAACTTTATGCGGTGCAGGGATCAGTACACTTTCAAGCATCGCGAGCAGCCATGCTTGAAAGTCAACACTCGCGGCAACAGGGTCTTGCCATGAGATGGGCGTGTCTTCCTGATCAATCACCAGTGGCGGCTGACCTGCCGCACGTAATACCGGCAGGATGGTTTCATTCAGGACGTCGTCATCGCGTGTGCCGCCGAGCATCGCAAAGTGCACTTTGATGGATTCACGTAATTCGACTGCTGACAGCGGCGTGATGCCATTGAAAAAAGACCAGGCTGATCGCAACCGTCGAATGCCGACACGCAGTTGATGGATGTGCTCGGCTGTACCAGCTTTGCATACGCCTGCCGTGTCGACTTCAGCGAGCACGCAAGCATTGCGTGTGATCTGATCAATGCATTCGAGTGTGACAGTCGCCAGCGCTTGCTCGGCATTCATGTCAGCCTTGAGCCGGATGGGTAATGCAACTCTGTGAGACCAGAACTGCGCAATGGCGGCTGAGCGCGCTGCAGTCTGAATATCTTCAGGCATGCTCTCGATCGCGCCTAATTTTTGCGCAAGCATCGCAAGCTGATCACCTCGCTCTGATTTGCTTCGCGCATCCAGGATCAATCCGTGGGTGCGTTGCCATTTACGACCTAGCTCGAAGACGGCGGCAAGCTTGCCGCTCAGTAATTCAAATTCGATCTCTGAAATGGGTAACTCTAGTTTACCGGCACGCAGACAGCCTGTATCCACAGCGATTTCGACAGTGCCATGACGGCTACGTACTTTGCGCAAGAGCCTGACAACATCGGTTTCGTAGCAGACACCCAGAGGTTCTGTAATGTTGCTGATGGCGGCCTCAGCAACCGTGCCGACATAGACACTTAAATCGAGTACGGGGCCTGGGCGGTTGTGATTGATTTCAACCCTTGAAAGAACATGCTCGCCCGGCATTTTGAGCGTCTGCACCCATTGACGACCTTCTTGCCGCAATCTGAGCGCAACACGCGCCTGAACCAGTTCGCGAGAGGGGGTGTCAAAATAAAGCGCGCGTAATCGAATGCGCGTGACGGCCCCGCGTTTGAGTTCTCGTTCGACACCCGTCCGAGCTGCGTGCGGGATATGCAGTTTCAACTCTTGTTCTGACATGGCGATCTTTTTTCTTTATGGTTAGCCAGTGTAGCGGTTGAAAGCTTTGAATTTGATGACTTGTCATATTTACGTTTAATGACAGGTCATATTTATATTGCCCTATTCTTGTAACTGAACATTATCATGACGCTATGTGCGCTAGCGCACATTATTTTCGCTGTGCTAGCAGCCAGTTTGCCATCTCCACAAAACCGGAGCCGCCATGCCCCTGCGTGACAAACTTCGGTTGGTCGGACAGCCTGTGAATTTGGATTTGAATATTTGCGACACCCACAGAAATTTTAAAAAATTTAAACATGGGCTCATCATTCGGTGAGTCGCCGATGAATAAAATTTCCTCGAGGTGCTCCTCGAGAGCCATGCCAAATTCTCGCGCAAACAATGTCCGGGTCATCGAGAGCTTGTCATACTGCCCAAACCAGCCATTGACGTGAATCGAGCTGACTTTAGCCTCGGCTCCTGCATCCTTAAACATTTGCACAATTTTTTGAATATCGATTTCTTTTAAAGGCTCTACGTCCTCGCAAAAGTCTATTGCGAGATCCGCCTGGCGATAGGCCTGATCACTTGCGAGCGCACTGCCAGGCACCGCTTTCAGAATAGACGCAGACAAGCTGGTCAGTTTTTGGCGATTTGCGATGCGATGTGGTTCTGAGGCCCAGTAGTGACTATGCATGCGACGTGCCTGGCGGTCATAACGCAGGTAAAACGCCCCATTTTCACCAACCACACCCAAAACCGGCCACATTCTTGCGATATGGTCACACCAGCCCGCAGGACGACCTGTAATTGGAATGACTGTCAGTCCAGCCTCAGAAAGGCGCTCAAGAGCCATATAGGCCTCCCCAGTCAAACGTCCCTCGGTCGTCACCGTGTCATCAATATCGGTCAAAACAAAGCGAATCTTGGTGCAGCTATCTTTTGTGAGGGATTTGAGGGTTTGCATGGTGGCGTTAGGGGGCGTAAAAAGGGCTTTCAGGTGAAGGGGCTGCAAGGATTCTATAATAGGCGTTTACACCTGCCTGACCTAGCCCCAGCCATGCCTGATCAAAAAACGAATGTAACCTCCACAGTGCCCGAGTCTGCCATCTCACCTGTCTCTGAAATCGTCGACGAGCTTCGCGCTGGGCGCATGGTTATCCTGGTTGACGAAGAAGACCGCGAAAACGAGGGCGATCTGGTGATGGCCGCTGAGTTTGTGACGCCTGAGGCTATTAATTTCATGGTCACGCACGCCCGTGGCCTGGTCTGTCTGACCTTGACTGCAGAGCACTGCACGCGTCTTGAGTTGCCCTTGATGTCCAATCGCAACGGCACACCCTATGGCACAAACTTTACGGTGTCGATTGAGGCTGCAGAGGGTGTTGAGACTGGTATTTCGGTTGCCGACCGTGCCCGCACCGTGCGGGTTGCTGTAGCGCGTGACGTCAAACCCACCGATCTGGTTCAGCCAGGCCATATTTTCCCGTTGCGAGCAGTTCCGGGCGGCGTACTGGTGCGTGCCGGACATACCGAGGCAGGTTGCGATCTGACGGCGATGGCTGGTCTGACACCTGCTGCGGTGATCTGCGAGATTCTTAAACCCGACGGCACGATGGCACGATTGCCTGACCTCATTGAATACAGCAAAGCCCATCAGCTTAAGATCGGCACGATTGCCGATCTGATTCAGTACCGTAACGAGCATGAGTCTGTCGTTGAGCGCGTGGGTGCGCGTTCGATCGAAACGCCTTGGGGCGTATTTGAGGCGATCGCCTACCGCGATACCGTTGCTGGCCGTCCGCATCTTGCGCTGGTATCAGGCAAGGTAGATCCTGCGACTGAAACGCTGGTGCGCGTGCATGAGCCCACTTCTGTCCTGGATGTGCTCGATAGCAACAGCCCCGGCCACACCTGGGGCGTTGGGCAAGCGCTCACCGCAATTAAGGCCGCATCCGCTGGTGTGATGGTGTTTTTAAATTGCGATACCGATTCAGTACATTTGTTCGAACAGATTGCCAGCTGGTCTGGTGCACCACAGAGCCCTGCCCGCCGAGAACCCGGACGTATGGATTTACGGACTTATGGCATGGGCGCTCAGATTTTGCGCGACCTTAATGTAGGTCAGATGCGCTTATTGGCCCGTCCACGCAAAATGCCAAGCATCATGCCTGGGTTTGGCCTGGACGTTACCGGTTACGATAACGAACCTCCCACCCGCAATACTTAGGAAGCACAATATGAGCCCTTTTACCCTCGAACCAGACATGAATGGCGATGGCCTGCATATTGGTATTGTGCGCGCACGTTTTAACGAAGAAATCGGCTTGATTGAGCTCGATACCTGCCTGCAGGAGCTTGAGGCACTCGGTGTGGATGAGCGCAACATCATGGTCATCACCGTACCTGGTGCGCTTGAGCTTGGCGTCACGCTCGCCCGCATGGCCGAGAGCTATGAATTTGACGCGCTGATCGCCCTCGGTGCCGTGATTCGCGGTGAAACTTATCACTTTGAAATCGTCAGCAACGAAAGCGCTTCTGCGATTGCTCGCGTCGCCCTCGAGACCGGTATTCCTGTCGCCAATGGCGTATTGACCACCGAGACCGATGAGCAAGCCGAAGAGCGCGCTGCCGAAAAAGGCGCTGACTGCGCCCGTTGCGCGGTTGAGATGGCTAATCTGGTGGCTGCACTTGAGCCCGAAGAAGACGACGAACAAGAGGAAGAGTGATTTTGAATAAGTCTATGGATGATGCCGACTCAAAAGCAGCCCAGCCGCCACGCAGCGCTCGTCGCCGTTCGCGCGAACTGGCTCTGCAAGGCATTTATGCCTGGCTGGTACGAGATGGTGTGAGTTTGCAGGATGCCGGTGAAATCGAAGCGCACATGCGTGACGAGGACGAGTTCGACCAGGCCGATGCGGTCTGGTTTAAAACTTTGTTGCATGGCGCGATGCAAGATGCCCCCGCGCTGCGTGAAAAGTTCACACCCTATATCGATCGCCCGCTCGAGGAGTTATCTCCGATTGAGCACGGCATTTTGCTGATTGGCAGCTACGAGCTGATTCATCACGTCGAGGTCCCATACCGCGTGGCGATCAATGAGGCCGTCGAGCTTGCCAAATCTTTTGGTGGCACGGATGGCTTTAAATTTGTCAACGGTGTGCTCGATAAGCTCGCAGCCGAGGTGCGCTCGCCTGAGACGCGCACACCCGCGCGTCGTTAAGTCCAAAGGTGCGCTTGAATGAAAGCTCAAGCCACTGAATTCGATCTGATTGGGCGTTATTTCAAACGCCCAGTTCCTCAGGGAATGCTCGGAGGGGGAGATGATTGCGCACTGTTTAGTGTGCCCCCTGGCAGACAGGTTGCAACCAGCACAGACTTACTGCTCGAGGGGCGACATTTTTTTTCTGATGTCGATCCGCGTTCTCTGGGTCATAAGGCACTTGCTGTTAATTTGTCAGATCTTGCCGCAATGGGTGCAAAACCTATCGGTTGTTTACTGGGGTTGGGATTGCCTGGCATCGATACCGACTGGATCGAAAAATTTGCAGATGGCTTCTATGCGCTTGCCAATGAGTATGATTGCCCTTTGATCGGCGGCGACACGACCCGCAGTTTGCAAGGTATTACGCTCAGTGTGACGGTGTTTGGTTCTGTCGATCCATTGCATACGATGCAGCGTAGCACTGCCCGAATCGAAGATGAAATCTGGATTTCCGGTCATCTCGGCGCTGCAGATATAGCCTGTCGGATGCTGGCGGGTGAAATCCCCAGTGATCCTGAACTTTTAAAAATAATCCGCTACGCACTTGAATTGCCAAAACCCAGAGTAGCTTTGGGATTGGCACTCTCACCGCACGCGCATGCGGCAATTGACGTCTCCGATGGGCTTTTACAAGATCTGAGCCATATTCTTCAGGCCAGTGGCTGCGGTGCGCAGATCAATGAAACGGCATTACCGATTCATCCTGCACTGCTAAGCCTGCCTGCGCCCTTATTGCGTCAGGCAATGCTTGCTGGTGGCGATTTGTATGAATTATGTTTCACCGCACCGGTATCGGCTCATGCGGCTATCCAGAATATTGGGCGTGTATTAAATATTCCCTTGACGCCTATCGGCAAGACAACACTTCACACAGGTTTGCAGGTTGTGGATCACGCTGGGCACATGCTCACTGATCTACCTGCGGGCTTTGATCATTTCAGGACTTAACGATGTCAGATGTCAGGACTCGCCACCGAACGACGTGGCCTAGCGCTAAATGGGTGTTTTCCGATCCAGGCCGGCTCATGATGTTTGGTTTGGGTTCTGGCCTCTTTCGCCCGGGCTCGGGGACTTGGGGTACTTTCGCCGCCTGGTTTTTATGGGTCATGGCCTCGCCCGGCGCAAGCGACACCGCAATCGGGATTTTTTTACTCGTAGCGTTGCTCTATGGTTGCTGGGCAGCCGATGTGGTGGGTAAGACACTCAATTCACCTGATCACGTCGGGATCGTCTGGGACGAATTCGTAGCCTTTTGGCTGGTGCTCTGGTTAATCCCGAATACGTTACCCGCGCAGATACTCGGTTTTATTTTGTTCCGTTTTTTTGATGTCGTTAAACCTCCACCAATCCGTCAGGTCGACGCACGACTTAAAGGCGGTGTGGGTGTGATGGCTGATGATGTATTGGCTGCTGCCTATACGCTCTTAGTGATGGCAGTATTGATTCGTCTTGGCGTACCTATGTCGTTTTAAGAGTTAAGGGAAAAATCATGCAAGCAAAGATTGATGCACTTTCTACCAGGCTTGGCCAGTTGCTAGCGGCTCGTCGCGACTGGCTCGCAACGGCGGAGTCCTGCACGGGTGGATTATTGTCTGGTGCGGTGACCGCGATCGCGGGCTCGAGCGGCTGGTTTGATCAAGGCTGGGTGACGTACAGCAACGAGTCTAAACACTTGCAGTTGGGTGTCACGCATGCTTGTCTGAAAGAGTTTGGCGCGGTGAGTGAGCAGACGGCCCGTGAAATGGCCGCAGGTGTATTGGCGCAAGCCCCACGCGCGACACTTGCGCTCACCACGACCGGCATAGCAGGCCCTGGTGGTGGCTCTGCAGATAAACCTGTGGGACTGGTCTGGTTTGGTTTCGCGCAGCGCACACCTGAGGGATTTGTTGTGCAGGCAAGATCGCAAATTTTTACAGGAGATCGACGTGCGGTCCGTGAAGCTTCGGTCGTTTTCTCACTGAGTACAGCGTGCGCGCTGCTTGAAAATACCTGACCAGTAAAAACGGAACTATCCCACCTCAATATGCCATCCATACTAACAATCGAGTCACTTTATCCCGTCATGATTCTCATGAATGTGGTGGTGGGGTGTTTGCTAGTCTTTTTTTTCTGGAGCAAGGAGGATCGCTCCTCAATGCTTTGGGCTTGCGGTTCTTTCATTTTTTCGATTGGTATTTCTCTGGTGCTTGTCAGCTCGCTGATCCATCCCGTCATACGTTACGTGGGTGTAAATTTTGCGACCTTTTTCCCCTTCTTTCTTTTTGTTCAAAGTATTGTTTGTCTCTTTGAAGAAAAGCCGCTTTATCTGTGGCGAAGTACGTTGGTCTCTTTAAGTTTTGGCCTTGGCGTATATCTGCTAGTCGTATTCGATCAGCGTTATTTGATTCCACTGTATGTTGGCTTTGGATTCAGTTCTGTACAGTTCTGGTCAGCATATATATTGCGTCAAATTAACCGAGATCGTAAAAATAGTTACATACGATTTTTCACATATCTTTTCGTTGTCGGCGGCATTGTCTGGATAATTCGAGGGTTCCTTTCACACCTATTTAAATTTCAATTCGCGCCAGATCCGGCCATAGCAAACTGGTTAGTCATGTTTGCAATTACTGCGCTGGTCTTGCTCAGGCAGATGGCCTATTTATTACTCCGATTTGGCCGTACTCAGGAGGAAAAAGAAATCATCGAATCGCTCAATGCAAAACTAACCGAGACGATTAAACAAAAAAACACACTCATTAAAACGCTCGCGACCTCTGTCAAAGCCAATCAGGTTGGCGGGGCAGTTGCAGGGATTGTCCACGAGCTTAGTCAGCCACTTGCAGCGATTGGACTGAATACTGAACTGTTAATTAAAACCCTGGATCAACCGAACGATCGGATATGGCAGAGGGAAGTCCTGAGTTATATCCATCAAGACAATGAGCGTGCGTCTGCGATCATTAACAGATTACGAAACTTTTATAAAAAAGGGTCGGATGACTTTTTAAGCGTTGACTTCGGTTTGCTTGTTCAGCGGGTCTTAGATATTGCCATGCCCTCGTATGTTGCTGCACAGGTCAAACTTAACGCAAAACTTGCCCCTGGAGTCTGCGTATTGGGAGATCAGCTGCAACTGGAAATGGTTGTGCTTAATTTGCTGACCAATGCTCAAAACGCATGTGCTCTTCAGATCAACACGCAGGGTGTTTTGATTGACTTACGTATTGAGTCTGAGGCTGCGATATTAGAGGTGACGGATAACGGAACGGGTATCCCCGAGGATCAGCAGAAAAATATTTTTAACTTGTTCCACACGACAAAAAACCACGGCATGGGTGTGGGTTTATGGCTGAGCCGTGAAATTATGCAAAATCATCAAGGGACATTGGAGTTAATCCAGTCCCAACCTTCGTCAACTTGTTTCCGGCTGACCATGCCTTTGGTTAGCCGTCAGCAATAGTTACGGAAAACAACTCAGCGATGCGCGTTGATGTCGTCGCGGGTTTGCTTGGCGACGGCCGCAGCAGCCTCAGTCCAGTGCCCAGCACCTTGTGCATACAAAATCGCACGTGACGAGTTGATCATCATGCCGGTGCCTTGCGCATTACATCCTGCTGCGCACGTCGCAGCGATGTCGCCACCCTGTGCACCGATGCCGGGTACCAATAAAGGCACGTTATCACCAACCGCACGACGCACAGCTGCGAGTTCGTTAGGAAATGTCGCACCGACGACCAGGCCACACTGGCCATTGGTATTCCATTTATGTGCAACCAGGTCCGCTACGCGCAAATAAAGCGGTATGCCGTCGGTCTCAAGGAACTGAAGATCTGAGCCGCCAGGATTCGAGGTGCGGCACAAGACGATCACGCCGCGGTCTTCCCATTCGAGATAGGGCTGTACCGAGTCGCCGCCCAGATATGGACTGACCGTCACAGCGTCTGCGCCATAGCGGCCAAATACTTCTTTTGCATACTGTGTCGCCGTGGCACCAATGTCGCCACGCTTGGCATCCATCATGATGGGCAGGTGGGGGTAGGTTTCGCGCATGTAGGCGCAGAGGTCTTCTAGCTGACCCTCGGCACGTGCGGCTGCAAAATAAGCAATCTGCGGTTTGAAACCACAGACATAGGGCGCAGTCGCATCGACAATTTGTTTGCAAAACTGAAAGATCGCATCCGGCTTGTCGGCAAGCTCTTTGGGTAGGCGTGGCGGATCAGGGTCAAGCCCCACCATTAAGAGTGAGTTCGAGCTTGCCCAGGCGGCGTCCAGTTTTGTGATGAATGACATGTTTTTATGGCGTAAATTTTTGCGTAAGCTGAATTAGAGCACGGGATGCCAGTGATTGAGCAGCATCACGAGCCACAAGCCTGCTGCAAGCAACAGACTCAACAGCACAGCCGCACTACCCAGGTCTTTGGCACGCCCGATGAGGGGGTTTTCTTCTAGAGAAACTGCGTCTGCTACAGCCTCAATCGCAGAATTCAGCAGCTCAACGACCAGTACAAAAACCAGCGAGGCAATCAGCACCAGGCGCTGCATGCTGGATTGACCGACCCAGAAAGCCGCCGGCGTGAGAATTAGAGCAAGAAATAGTTCTTGCCTAAAGGCCGCTTCATGTCGCAATGCAGCACTTAACCCCTGCACAGAATAGCGTGCAGCATTCATGATGCGGCTAAAACCGCCTTTACTCTTGAATGGGGATTGATGTGCAGACACGATAGTGATCTTGGTTTATAAAGAATACTAGACTGCGGCTTGCAGTTACCAACAATAACTTAAAACGACCTCAGGAAACATAGCACACCATGCCAATTATCAATATTCAGATCATGCAGGGGCACAGCATTGAACAAAAAACAGCTTTGCTGAAAAATATGACACAGGCCGTTGTAGACAGCATTGCAGCGCCTTTGCCCTCGGTTCGCGTAGTGATCCTCGAAACGCCCCGCGAAAACGTCATTGTGGGGGGCGAGCTGGGTAAGGATATGGCGCTTGCGACCGTCGGGCTGATTTCAGGGCGCACTGAGGAGCTCAAAGCAGCTTTGGTGGCTGCCCTGGCGAATGCAGTGGAACAAAGTATCGGCTTATCGATACAAAATGTCCGCACCATCATTCTGGATACGCCGACCACCGATATGGGTGTTGCGGGTGGACGTACTGCAAAAGCTGCGGGGCGTTAATCGGATGGATTTAGGTCTGCAAGGCAAGTGGGCATTAGTGTGCGGCGCCAGTTCGGGGCTCGGGATGGCGTGTGCCATGTCGCTTGCGCGCGAAGGAGTCAATGTCGTCATGGCCGCACGTACCGAGCAGACTTTGGTGGAAAGTGCCGCACGCATTCAATCCGAAACGGGTGGTCATGTCGTGCCAGTGGTTGCTGATGTATCTAAAGCAGAGGATCGTCTGAGACTGATTCAGTCTGCACCTCAAATCGATATCCTGATTAATAATGCAGGCGGACCCAAGCCTGCTGATTTTCGTGAGCTCAGCCGTGAAGACTGGCTCGCAGCCATCGATATGAATATGCTGGCACCCATCGATCTCATCAAGCTCACCATTGATCAGATGATTGAACGTCGCTTTGGTCGTATTGTGAACATCACCTCAGGTGCTGTGAAATCCCCCGTCGATATGCTGATCCTCTCAAATGGTCCTCGTGCGGGTTTGACAGGCGCGGTCAGTGGCATTGCGCGACAGGTCGCCCAGCACAATGTCACGATTAATAATGTGATGCCTGGAAAATTCGATACTGATCGCCTGCGAAGCAACAACACCAAGCGCGCAACCCAGTCCGGCAGATCGCTCGAACAAGAGGTCGCATTGCAGGTCGCAACCATTCCTGCACGTCGCCTGGGCACAGCGCAGGAGTTTGGGCAAGCGTGTGCGTTTTTATGCAGTCAGCAGGCGGGTTACATCACGGCGCAGAGCTTGCTGATTGATGGTGGTTTATTTCCCGGACTCTTGTAGTTGCAAAGAGTTACTCAGGCTGAATACCAGCCTGCTTCGCTACCCGTATCCAGCGTGCCTGCTCAGAGGCGATGTAATCACCAAACTCTTTCGGCGTAGTGGGGGAGGGGTCAACGCCTTGTTTGGCAAATTGCTCCTTCACCTCTTTGGTTCCCAGGATTTTTACAATCGCCAGATTCAACTTATTAATAATTTCGGGCGGCGTGCCTGCCGGGGCCACAACACCTTGCCAGGAGCTTGCCTCAAAACCAGGTAACACTGTTTCCGACACAGTCGGTAAGTCAGGCGCAATGTCTGAGCGGTTTTTAGTCGTCATCGCCAGACCTCTGACGCGTCCTGCTTTGACCTGTGCATAGATTGTTGAAAACGGATCAAAGATCACATTGATCTGATTGCTCATCATGGCCTCAATAGCAGGCGAGCTGCCTTTGAAGGGGACGTGAGTCATCTTGATGCCGAGCGCTTCGCTAAACGCCTCGGTGACCAGCTGATAGGAGCTACCCGAAGTGCCATAAAACAAACCGCCTGGCTTGGCTTTGGCGAGCGCCACCAGCTCAGCCATGCTATTGGCCGGTGTATTCGTGCTGACGGCGACGATCAGAGGTTGGACGGCGACTAAAGACACGGGCGTAAAGCTTTTAACGGGGTCGTAACCAAGTTCTTTAATGACTGCGGGGTTGATCCCGAGCGTTGAAATATTACCCATCAGCAAGGTATAGCCATCAGGTTCGGCACGGGCAACCATTGCCGAGCCAATCACTCCACTTGCACCCGCACGATTTTCAACTACGACGGTTTGACCGAGCTCGACGGTGAGGCGACTCGCCACCGCACGCGCCATCACGTCAGTGATGCCGCCTGGTGCGAAGGGCGCCACGAGCTTGATGGGTTTTGTTGGGTAGTTTTGTGCGATAGCAGAGGCGCCAAAGCAAAGTAGAGAAGCTGCCAGGATGTGGCTGAGCAGGCGATAACTGAGGGGGCGATGACGGTTAGGAACGTTCATATGAATTTGTCTCATTTTTTGTCGCATGGGGATAGGTGCCCCAGCTTTAGTATTTCTTGATTTTGATCCAACTCACGCTCACATGCAAATCCTGATTGGACGCGACCGCGTTGAACGTGTAAAAAGCACACTGTTCAGTTAAAAAACTTACTCGAGGCAATACACAACATGACATCACCTCTCTCCTACGAACAAGATGATCTCGGCGTCGTGACCCTGACGCTTAACCACCCTGAGACACGTAATGCGCTAACCGGAACGGGTATTGTTGAAGCGATGCTCGAGGCGTGTGATCGTATTGAGCACGACCCGTCGGTACGTGCTGTCATCATTACTGCAACCGGTCCGATTTTTTCCTCTGGGGGCAAGATTGATGAGATGCAACGCCAGATTGGCCCTGATTACAACAGCGCCGTGATTCGTCAGGAATATCGTCATGGGATTCAGCGTTTGCCACTGGCGATCCATCAGCTTGAAGTGCCCACTATTGCGGCTGTCAATGGTCCGGCGATTGGCGCAGGCTGTGATCTCACCTGCATGTGCGATATTCGCATCGCCTCTGAGGCTGCAACCTTTGCAGAGAGCTTTGTGAAAGTCGGGATCGTTCCAGGCGACGGTGGTGCCTGGTTCTTGCCACGCGTGATCGGTATGGCGCGCGCTGCTGAGATGTCATTTACTGGCGAGGCGATCGACGCTAAGACCGCGCTCGACTGGGGTATGGTTTCGCGCGTTGTACCTGCAGAGGACTTGTTGTCGACGGCCCAAACACTTGCACGCAAGATGGCTGTGAACTCCGCTCCTGCTATTCGTATGACCAAGCGCTTGCTGCGTGAGGGTCAGCAGTCATCACTGGCTAATTTGTTAGAGCTTTCGGCTGCCTATCAGTCGATCATCCACAAGACAGACGAGCACGCTGCGATCGTCAAAGATTTTATGGACAAGAAAGCAGCGCGCCGTGCGAGCAAAGGCTAGTCCGGTTTAGAAGCCGTTTAGTGAAAAGCCGCACGCTCGTTACAAGAGCGGCGGCTGTTTCAGCTAACGCTGAGGCATATCCTCAAGTGTGTAGCCAAGGCTCACGGTCGCATCCTCGGGAATAGCTGGCATGGTTTGATTCCAGCTTTCCCAGGCTGTGCGCATTTGTTGAAGTTTTTCAGGTTGGACTTTGGCCAGATTAGCGCGCTCGCGCTGATCTGCAGGGATGTTGAATAGGTACTCAATCCCGTCGACCATTAGATATTTATAGTCACCCTCACGCATCGCACGCTGACCGCGATATTTCATGCGCCAGTGCAGGGGTCTGTGGAATGTTTCAGAAGGCTTTTCC
>CAINDJ010000145.1 GCA_903847325.1 uncultured beta proteobacterium
CGAGAAACTTTGTGAATAATTATTGGTTTGCGACACTTGAAAGAAACTCTGCCAATTCGTTGTGATCTGATTTTTAGAATACAGTGCCGCGAGATAAGTGCTGCCAATCTGAGTACCCATTTCAGGCACATCAAAAGCGTAGCTATAGCTTGGGTATTGGTAGCTATCCCGACTTGCAAGCATCTTGAATCCAAACTCCTGACCTATCCCCCAATCTTTAGAAATTTGACCCGAAGCACTATTTCTTGAGTAACCCGTATTGGAAGTTGGGTAGCCTGGTGCGCAGTAGTTCTTACTGGCATTCGCTGCACTGCAAGGATTATTAGGCGCGACGGTATTAAAACCATTCGAGGTATCGTTGTTGATACCAAATGCATAGCGAACTTTATCTGTGCCTTCCGAAGACCCAGAGATAGTAGCAGTAGAGATGCTCGTCCCATACGAGCCGTACCCAGTCGATGCTGTGACTTGGGCCGGACCGTCTCCACGTTTGGTGAAAATCTGAATCACACCGCCCATCGCATCCGCACCGTAAAAAGTACTCTGCGGTCCAAAAATAATTTCGATATGGTCGATTAGTGCTAACGGAATCGTGGACCATACAGCGCCACCAATCGCCGAGGACTCAACTCTGACACCATCGATTAAGACGAGCGCCTGATCGTTATTCGTGCCTCTTAAATTGACACTCGCGTAATTACCACTGCCACCATAGGTCTGAACTTGAACGCCACGTTGCTGCTGTAATAACTCGGGCAGGCTAGTTTGACCTGCCCGCTCAATTTGCTCTGGTCCGATATAGTCATAATCAGACAGAACATCACGTCCAGAAGTCGCCTCGACGGTAGCCGTCACGATCATTGGATTGAGAGAATCAGCCTGATCATTTTGAACGGATGATTGAGCGTGCACGCTAGAGGAAAACAAAGCGGGAGCTAAAACAAGTACAGCTAACTCGCGTCTATATTTTGATAGACGACGCGAAACATTGTGAAAATTCACAGGAAAACCTCAATAACGAATTTCTCTCGCTAACTCTCCCCGTTAGCAAGATGAATAAGAATGACTAGATGAGTGGACGCAGACACGCATGGCAAAAAGCCATACAAATTTCAAATCTGCGAATCACCACGTTCGCACATTCCACCCGTTGAAGCCGGTATCCGGACTAGAGAGACAAAGATTTGACCCTTCCCAGGCATCGCTGCCCAGTGGTTTATGCAAATCCTGGCGCCTATACAAGGCGCGCTCACTTACCGTTGCGGGGACAGTATGGTTGCTCCGAAGAACTCCAATTTCCCGTTTAACTGCCTTTTTTGAACAAAAAGGCGAGCACTATCAACCCCCGAACAATATCACAACTACCTTGATTCACTATTCAATCGCCCGCAAAATGCCTGACCGCAAGTGTTTGAACTATAAAGATAAAGTATTCTTACAAGAAAAATATTGATATAAAACAATTAAAAAAATTAACCTTTCAAAATGACAACATTCCAACTTACTGGCCGACTGCTATTTCTCAGCACCTCAGCGCAGATCATGCAACGGCAGCTTTCAGGGCAAAACGTCACATCCAGTGAGGCCGGCACTCTTCGTGATGACGTTTCTACAGATGAAATAACCCCTCTGCCCATCATGACAAACTATGATGAAAAGCTCGGGCGTTACACCTATACGGGCTACAAAGCCGGTGACACATTTCCCTTCAAAATTGACGCAGTGCGTCAAGGCCAGTTTTCAGTCACCATCGCAGGTAGTCGCTATGGCAAAGGCTCATCTCGCGAACACAGCCCTGCCGCTGAAAAACTAGCGGGCATCAAGCTCGTGATTGCAAAAAGCTTTGAGCGTATCTATCGTCAGAATGCAGACAACATCGGGTTATTTACCTCCACCGATCTGAGTCTGATTGATAAGCTTGAGCGCGGCGAGGCAATCACTATCGAACAGCTTATTGCCGGCAGAGATGCGCTGGCTGCAGAAATCCTCAAAAGCGGTGGTCTACTCGCTTTTGGTCAAAAATATATGCAGGAAGTGAGTGTCGCTATTCAACCTGAAGGCTCGAGCGGCAAAACCTTATTTGAAAAAATAATCAATCGTCACTGGCTTAAAACTCCACTGACCTCCACCACACCCGCAGTAGGCGAAGGTGGTTTTGTCAGAGCGGATCGCCGGTTTATTCACGAGTACTACACCGGCATGGGTGTGCATCAGTTGCACTCGACGTTTGGCAAGCCTGTCAAGCTCTATGAACCAGAAAGCATTGTGCTTTTTGAGGACCACACGTCTTATGTCACACAAAGCCCCGCGCACATCCGTGGCGGATTTATTCAAAACGTATGGGCCATGCGACAGGCGCAAAGAGATTTTGTAGCAGACTACAAACTCCACTGCCATACCACCCTGACAGACGAAGAAGCCTTACTCGATGATGGTAGTAACGTCGCAGGCATCTCGCACGCCATGATCGCAGAGCACTATGCACTGCCAGGTCAGGTGGTGGTGGGTACAGATTCGCATACACCCCATAGTGGCTCACTTGGCTGCGTAGCATTTGGTGTGGGAACGACCGATATGGCTAACGCCTTTGTAACGGGTGCCTTACGGATCACTGTGCCACCCGTGATCAGAATTGATCTGGATGGCACACTCAAGCCAGGCGTGACAGCGAAAGATGTCGTACTCCACTTGCTTGCTTTACCTGATATCAAATCAGGATTAGCAATTGGCAAAGTATTTGAATACACAGGTCCTGTTACACAGGCTTTTTCTATCGACGAACGTGCGACCATGACCAATATGGTCGCCGAGCTGGGTGGTTTTACCGGGATCGTCGCACCAGATGAAAAAACAGTTCGCTTTTTGAAAGAACGCCGCGGCATCGACTTTGTCATTGAGCCGTGGATGACGAGCGACGCGGATGCAAAGTACGCAGAGATTCTGCGTGTCGATTGCTCTGCACTTGAACCACTCGTAGCTCGACCAGGAGACCCTGGCAATGGCATGGCAGTCTCAGCGCTACATGAAGAAATCAAAATCGATATCGCTTATGGCGGCTCATGCACCGCAGGCAAACGCGAGGATTTCGATTACTACCACTCTGTATTTGCCTGGGCCCTTGAACACGGCTTGACCAAACCAGAGCATGTATCGCTTTACCTTCAGTTTGGTACAACGGCCGTGCGGGATTACTGTATCGAAAAAGGATACATGTCCGTATTTGAAAAGGTTGGAGCAACGATGTTGCAGCCATCCTGCGGGGCCTGTGGCAATTGTGGACCTGGGTCTTCAGATCATGCAGAGCAAGTCACGATCAGCGCAATTAATCGAAACTTCCCGGGACGGTCAGGCCCAGGGCAAGTCTGGTTGGGCAGCCCGCCGACTATTGCGGCCAGTGCGATGATGGGTAGGATTATTTCTTTTGAAGCAATGCAAAAACTTGTTGCGAACACTCACAAATAAGACAAAGAGAACATCATGACAAACAAATCAATAGCCAATATCAACAAACGCGATTTCCTACTAAAGTCCGCGAGCACAACTTTAGCAATTGGGCTGGCACAATTCGCGCCTTTGCTCCACGCGCAGTCAGATCGCGCAATCCGTTTTGTCCTTCCCAACGCGACGGGTTCTGGTGTAGATGCAATCACCAGGGCATCACAACCTGCGTTAGCCAAAGCATTTGGCGCCAACATTATCGTTGAAAACCAACCAGGTGCTGGCGGCGTGATTGGCCTGCAAACACTATCCAAAGCCACACCCGATGGCACGACGCTGTCTGTTGTTTCTAATAACGTAGTGATTTTGCCAAGCGTACTCAAAGCTATGCCTTTTAATATGGCGACGGATTTCACTCCGATCTCCACAATTGGCAATACACCCTTGGTCATCGTCGTTAATCCTCAGAAAATTTCTGCGACAAATAGTAAGGAGCTGATCGCTTTGTTAAAAGCGAATTCAGATTTTTATAATTTTGGCTCAAGTGGAACGGGAACTATTTTGCACCTGGGAACGGAAATGTTTCTCGAGCAATCTAAAACCAAAGCAAAGCACATTCCCTATAAAGGTGTTGGCCCAATGGTGACCGACTTGCTAGGTGGTCAAGTTGACTTTGGTACGCTTGCCCTTCCAAGCGTACTGCAACATATTAATTCTGGTGCCTTACGCGCAATCGGCATTGGTGATCCAAAACGCAGTCCTGCTGCGCCTCAGATCCCAACGCTTGTTGAACAAGGCATGCCAGACTATATCGTTGACGCGTGGTTTCTAGCACTTGGTCCTAAAGGGATGGATGCAGCAACAGCCAAACGTGTCCACGCGGCACTGGTCACTGCCTTTAATGACCCAGCCACCAAAGAAGCCATGGATAGACAAGGTAATCAGATCAATATCAAAACACCTGAAGAAACCGCAGTATTTTTCAAAGCCGAACTTGAAAAATATGCAAAACTCGTCAAAGCTGCGGGGATAGAGCCTCAGTAAATACTTAATAGACTAATTCGAAACCAAATGTAAAAAGCCTATTGCACCTGGATCACTCAGTCCTGTAACGTATACAAAAACGAAAGCGTCTCAATTAATATCCGAGTCGCTCTCGCCTTTTCAGGAATACTAAATGGATACCAGAATGACTACACTAGAAACTCGCTTCGATACCATTCTCCCCACACTAGCCACAAAAGAAGATCTCAAAGTTCTCGAGGTAAAACTCACCAATACGATCCATGCTAACAACTGGAGAATGATCGCCTGGATGACTGCCGTCGTTGGCATGGCGTTTACTGGAGTTTTTTATGTTGCGAGATACGTACCCGCATGAAACATAATCACCACGCAGCAACTCCATCCCCTAACATTCCTGCCGGCAGATCCCAGTACGCTCTTGTATTTTTAATTAAATAAGCGGGCAATAATCGACGAGCAGCCCCCCAGTGTGTCTGTTCAAAATCAGTTGCGTAATCGCTCATCAATTCATTCGGCAATTGCACTACTTCACGGGCGTGAGCAGGACTTAACTGATTGAGCATTGCAGCCGTACGTGCGAGGGACGCACGGACACTACAACCGCCACCGTGGGTCACCCTACGCACCAGCCCTCTGAGCACAGAGGCTGCTAGCATGTAACCCGTTGCATGGTCCAACGCCTGAACAGGCAATGGCGTCGGCACAGACTTACCTAAAATCCGCATACCTGCCTCGGCAATACCCGAGCTCATCTGCACAAGACTATCAAAACCCCTGCGGGCCTGCCATGGACCTGTCCAGCCATAAGCATCCAGACTAACATCGACTAATCCTGGATTTAGCGCGTGGCGTCTTTGCTCTCCTAGCCCAAGTTTTTCAAGTGCATCGGATCGATAACCATGCACCAGTACGTCTGCATCACGCAATAGCGCCTCAAAGGTTTGTTTGCCTGATGCACTTCGCAAATCAAGACGTGCACGACGCTTACCGAGAGTAACCTCTGGAGCAACGACAGGCTCGTCCCAGTCTATCGGATCAATTCGCAATACATCCGCACCGTAACTCGCAAGATAGCGCGTAGCAACAGGGCCTGCCAATATTCGGGTCAGATCAAGTACCCGTATTCCACGCAACGGTCGATCTGGATGCAAACTCCACTTTGCGCATGTTGAGCCAGCATCATAATCATGAACGGCTAATAATGGCTCTGCTTGAACTGATTTACCTTGAGGATGCGCACCCCAGGCGTCAACACTACGCATCTCGGCAGCACAACCTCCTTGCAGGATGATTTCATACTCAAGTTCACTGGCTTTCACAGAGCGGATCACCTGAGCTACGTGCTGACGACTAAGGTCAGGATCAGTGACAGATAAACCCAGCGCACGTAACGCTGCATCACGGTGATGCGGAGCATTGGTATGCAGTTTGATCCAGCCATCGCTTGTCTCATAATCACCCGCGACAGCATCCCATGTGGGTGGGAGCTCCCATCCAATCGGCGCAATAGAGCGAGAAAACCAGCGTGATGCTTGGACACGATCAATTTGAACATCCGGTAAAGCATCTTGCCGCTGAGCGATTAAATGTGCCATGGATAATGTCGCTGCACCGATGCTAGCCACAGCCAGATCCGTCACGCCATATACGGAAGGCAACTCACCTACCCCCACGGTCGTAACATGACTCAACAACTCATTTGGCTGACCGAGGCATGACCAAATTTCTTTAAGCATCAGGACGACTCACATTCCAAGGAATTGAAAGCAAGTGTAACGGGTGTATTGCGGATGGATATCTCTATCCTGTATCTTCATACAACAAGTGCGAGTAATTTAAGATACAGGGTTCGCTCGCACTCCCAGGCAAATAAATGGAAACACGCATGACCACAATCGAAACTCGCTTCGATACGATTCTCCCTACACTAGCCACCAAAGAAGACCTCAAGGATCTAGAGGTGAAATTAACCGGGACGATCCACAGAGAAATCAGCACCTGCACTGGGAGAATGATTACCTGGATGACTGTTGTCATTGGCATTGCGTTCACCGGCGTGTTTTATGTGGCGAGGTATGTGCCTGCGTAGTATTCATCACAAGCAGTATTAAAGTTCCACTCCAAGAAACATCGCTCCCTCAATCGGATTAAACACATATGGATCGACAGGTTTAAAGCCAAACGACGCGGATATGTTGATCGCAGC
>CAINDJ010000146.1 GCA_903847325.1 uncultured beta proteobacterium
AGCACTGCAATACGAAAAGCGCGACTCATATTCAGATCCCCTAATAAAAGTTTTTTGTGATGATAACCTGTAAGGCTTGTCTCAACACCATGTAGCATTTATTACTTCTTTGTAATGCCCTTTGGTATGCAAAACAAATAAAATAGATGTAAAGCCAGATTTAATAAAATTACAATTAAGCCATGCAACAGGTTAAAAGCTTGTCATTTTGGAGTACATTTTTGATTGACTGCAGTACTTGTATTTCGGGCTGATTCGCCTGACCCCACCCAACAAAAACAAATTAGGACGCGCGACAACATGTTTCGTTCAAAAATCTTAACTCCATCACTCCTCATCTGCGTTTTGGCCTTAACGGGTTGCGCTTCTGGTGATCAGTACAAAGCCAATGTGTATCGACAAGGCCAGGTCAATCAGGCGCAAGCGGCTAAGATGGTACAAATCATGGCCATCAACCCTGCCAAAATCGAGGTCGACAACTCGCAAGGCAAGCAAGCTGCGCAAATTGGCGGAGCGATCATCGGCGCCCTCCTTGGTGGTGCCGCAGGTAATCGCTCTAACAACGCCGCCGTCGGTGCAGTAGCGGGTGGGGTTGTCGGTGCAGCCGCAGGAACAATGGTCTCGGATAAAACGCTTGTTGACGGTGTGCAACTCACCTATGTTGAAAACAACCGCATGCTCAGTTCCGCACAAGTTGGGAAAATGTGTGAGTTCAAACTTGGCACTGCGCTTGTGATTTCGACTGGTTACAGTACAGAAACCCGCATCCAGCCAAATAACGAAGTTCCTTGTCCGTAATATCAAGGAGTCGCACCGTGATCAAAAAAACAATGTTGTCCCTGTGCCTGATGGCAAGCTCCATCGCAATCGCACAAACGCAGCAAGAGCAGCTTAATAATCTGAATGCGGCACAAGCGCAGATTCTGGCCGCAGAGCAAGCACGTCAGAATGAAATGGCGCGCCAGCAGTACGAAGCGCAACAACAGGCTGAGCGTCAGGCCGCTCAGCAGCGTGCCCAGCAACAAAAGGCTCAGGCACAACAACGCGCGATCCAGCAAGAGCGTGAGGCGAAAGCCGAGCAAGCTTCTCGCGAAAGAATGTACGAGCAACAGAAAGATAAAGAGCGTGAGCAAACCTATCAGGATAAATTGCGTCAGCAAGAACTTGAAGCGCGTGATGCTGAGCTGGCGATGAAAAAAGCTAAAGCCAAGCGTGCAGATGATTTTGCCGAGCAAGAGCTCAGTCGTGAAAAAGCTAAAACAGATGTCATCCAGTCCGAAGCCGATGCGACGAGAAACATCTCTGAAGGCAGTAAAAACCTGCAGACGGGTCAAGGCCAGGGTGCGGCAAAAGCTAATTCCGGTTGGTTTAAATAAATCGATTTTTTTACTCATGCGTTGGGATTGCACATGGCTACACCCGCCTCATCTTTGAATCTGTCCGCACAATCAGCGCAAACCACACGCGACTTGACTGGCTATGGTTCGCATCCACCACACCCGCATTGGCCAAACAATGCGCGTATCGCGCTTCAGTTTGTTCTCAACTACGAAGAAGGCGCCGAGAACAACGTCATGGATGGTGATCCAGGCTCAGAGAGATTCCTATCTGAGATTGTGGGTGCCGAAAGCTACCCCGCACGCCATATGAGTATGGAGTCTATTTATGAATACGGCTCGCGCGCTGGCGTATGGCGGATTTTGAGGGAGTTCGAGAAACGCAATCTGCCACTCACAGTTTTTGGCGTCAGTCTGGCTCTGCAACGCAACCCTGCCCTTGTAGATGCCCTGCTCGCTCAGGGCCATGAAATAGCCTGTCATGGTTTACGCTGGCTGCATTATCAACATATCGATATAGAGACTGAGCGTGCGCATATGCAGGCTGCCACCTCAATCATCAAGAATTTGACGGGCGGGCTCTGGCCACTAGGCTGGTATACCGGCCGGGACAGTCCCAACACCCGAAAACTAGTCGCCGAGCATGGTGGTTTTGAATATGACAGTGACTATTATGGTGATGACCTGCCTTTCTATATGCCAGTGACAACGTCAACAGGTAGCATAGTGAATCAATTAGTCGTGCCCTACACGCTTGATGCCAATGACATGCGGTTTGCCACGCCTCAGGGGTTTAATACGGCCCAACACTTTTTTGAATACCTGCGTGACTCTTTTGATGCCCTCTATGCAGAGGGTGCTGAACAACCCAAAATGATGTCGATCGGTATGCATTGCAGACTATTAGGTCGACCTGGACGCATTGTTGCATTACAAAAATTCCTGGACCATGTCGCAAAACATGATCAGGTTTGGATAACAAGGCGAATAGATATCGCCAGACACTGGAAAGAGCATCACCCCACATGAAGTTATTATCTGATCGGGTGATCTGGATCACCGGTGCGAGCGGTGCGATTGGTTCGGCTATCGCAGAGCGGGCTTGCGCAGAAGGCGCACGGGTCATTCTCTCGGGGCGCTCACTAGAAAAATTAGTAACACTCACCGATCTCTTGATAAGCAAAGGCCATGCAGCAACGGCTATTCAGGTAGATGTAACGGATTCAGCCAGCATTAAAATTGCCGTGCAACAAATACTGTCTGAATTCAAGCGCATTGATTGTCTGGTGAACTCCACCTCAATCTCTGCGTTTGGTTCTTTTCAGGATCTGTCCGATGAGACATGGCTTGAGGTCATTGATACAAAAATACTTGGTTACATGCGGACAATGCGTGCCGTACTGCCGCAGATGACTTCGCAAGGCTCTGGTTCGATCGTCAACATTAGCGGTCGAAGTGGCCATCAGCCAACAACAACGCACTTACCTGGCGCGTGTGCGAACGCTGCGATCAATGTGCTGGACAAAGGTTTGGCAGATGCCATGCTTGATCATGGTGTACGTATCAACACCATTGCTCCCGGTCCAATTGTGTCGGCGCGTTTCGATAAGCTCCAAAGCATGACAGCAAGCGTTAACGGACAAGCCGTACAGAAATTCAAACAAACAGGCACGCCAGAGGATGTTGCTAACGCCGCAGTATGGTTGCTCTCTGATCAGGCCAGACACATCACAGGGACAATCATGTCCGTGGATGGCGGTGCGACGGCGACTGTTTAGCCTTATTCAGACAAGCATCTGTTTGAGTTTGCGTACCGCGCAATCTGGCGTTGTCAGCACAGGGATCGATATTTTTTCCTGCGCAAGTGCGGCTGCTGGCGACATGGAAAACTGGCCAAAAACAATTGCGGAATAGCCTTTGTTTTGACCCGCGACCTCGGTCGCCACTTGTGCGATCAAACGATTATGTTCCTCCTGATTGCCTGCCCGCAAGGCATCCAGAGCACCTGGCACCATAACCGAGTCTACTTCAACAAACTTATTGCGGGCTGTTGACATCTCGGCCAGTTCGCTTCTCAGTGCAGCAACAGAGGGTTCAAAGGTTGTCAGGAGTGCAATTTTCCCACCTATCTCCAGCACCTCTTCAAAAAGCGCTTCGTTTGGTGTCAGGATTGGAAACGCATGCTTTGTCTTGACCTCTTCGATGGCTGAGCCAAAGGCTGAACACGTAAATAGAATAGCTGTGGCGCCCGCGTCGGCACAATACTGACCAATCGTTTTAAAACGAGATTTCATCGCATCCGTCATCCCACCATCAGCATTTAAATCAGAGGCCAGTGACTCTTCGAGAATGTTGGTAATACGGGCATCTGGCCAGAGCTTTGAGAAACTTGTTTTCGAAGGGGTGATAGACACGTCGACCGCGTGGATCAGATAAATCTTTTCTTTGCTTTTCATATTTAATAGATACGCAACAGTATTGATTGGAATTTAAATTCGGTTTTATTCAGGTTGTAATTTTGCTTTTTTAACGATATCTCCA
>CAINDJ010000147.1 GCA_903847325.1 uncultured beta proteobacterium
AACGTCCTCAGGCAAGCCATCCCCGATTTTTTTGCCGTAATCAAGCACGACAACCCGGTCTGAGATATCCATCACTACGCCCATATCGTGCTCGATCAAGACGATCGTCACGCCGTATTGCTGATTCACGTCCAGGATAAAACGGCACATATCCTGTTTCTCTTCAACGTTCATACCTGCCATGGGTTCATCAAGCAGCAGCAGGGAAGGTTCCGCAGCAAGCGCACGCGCAAGTTCGACGCGTTTTTGCAGACCGTAAGGCAATTTGCCAACAGGTGTTTTACGGATATGCTGGATTTCCAGAAAGTCGATGACTTCTTCGACCTTGTGACGGTTCAGTTCCTCTTCGTTTCTGGCTTTGCCAACCCAGAGCGCATTGCTCAGGAAACTACTCGACATTTTTGTGTTTCTGCCGGTCATGATGTTGTCCAGCACAGTCATGCCTTTAAACAGCGCGATGTTCTGGAACGTCCTGGCGATACCTTGTCTTGCCGCCTGGGCAGGATTCATCTGCTTGCGCTTTTCTCCACGAAAGTAAATATCTCCCGCCTGTGGATGGTACACACCGTTAATCACATTAAGCATCGAACTTTTGCCAGCGCCATTGGGGCCGATAATGGAGCGAATTTCATGCTCCCTGACATCAAAGGAAATATTGGTCAGCGCTTTGACTCCGCCAAACGAGAGCGAAATATTTTCAAGCTCTAAAACAGTATTTCCTGCGGAAGCTTCGTTTGTCATTGTGCTCATGCGGCCACCATCGAGGTTTTGGCGTCTTGAATACGAACGGTGGCGCTGATGCTGCCATCTCTTCCGTCTTCAAACTTCACTTTGGTTTCAATGAATTGTTCATCTTTGCCTGAGTAAAGCGCCTCAAGGAGCGGCGCATATTTTTCGGCAATAAAACCGCGGCGTACTTTTCTCGTACGGGTCAGCTCGTCATCGTCGGGATCGAGTTCTTTGTGCAAGACCAGGAAACGCTCAATCTGAGCGTGGCTCAGCATCGGGTCGTCAGCTAAATCAATATTGACCTTGCCGATACATTCGCCAATCATCTTGTAGACATCTTCTTTGGAGGCAAGATCTACATAGCCTGCAAAGGCGATGTGACGGCGCTCAGCCCAGTTTGCGATCGCCTCGAAATCGATATTGATAAAGCTCGTGATGCAGTGTTTGCCGTCACCAAAAACAACCGCTTCTTTGATAAAGGGAAAAAACTTAAGCTTGTTTTCGATATATTTTGGTGCGAATAATTTTCCGTTCGCCATTTTGCCGACATCTTTGGCACGATCAATGATTCTGAGGTGGCCGTCCTTGTCCAGGATGCCTGCATCGCCTGTATGAAAATAGCCTTCCTCATCAATCGACTCGGCTGTCGCGTCTGGCCTGTGATAGTAGCTGTCCATGACGCTGACGCCTTTGACCAGCACCTCGCCAGAGTCTGCCAGTTTGATTTCAATCCCAGGTGCGGCGACACCGACAGAGTCATATTTGACTTGACCATCGGGCTGCAGACAGACATAGGCACAGGTTTCGGTCTGACCATAAAACTGTTTGAGATTGACGCCGATCGATCGATAAAAACGAAATAGGTCGGGTCCAATCGCTTCGCCTGCTGTATAGGCCACGCGAATGTTGCTCATGCCCAAGGCATTGCGCAAAGGAGTGTAGATGGTCAGGTCATAGAAAGCATAGTGCAGACGGTTGAGCAGGCTGACAGGTCTACCGTCCAGGATATCGCTGCCCACTTTCGTGGCATGGGCGATCGCCTTTTCAAATAACTTGCGTTTGAGGGCGCCCGCGTCCTCCATGCGGATAGTGACCTGGGTGAGCAGACCTTCAAAGATTCGGGGGGGGGCAAAGTAATAGCTTGGGCCAATTTCCCGCATGTCGGACATGACGGTTTCTTTTGACTCGGGACAGTTCACGGTTAAACCACTCACCATGGCTTGAGCAAAGGAAAACAAATGATCGCCGACCCATGCCATGGGCAGATAGGCCAGAATGTTGTCTTTGTAATTCAGACCGTCAAACTCTGAGCTGTTTTTTCCCGTCAGAATAAAGTTGTTGTGTGTATGGGCAACACCTTTGGGTTTGCCTGTTGTTCCCGAGGTATAGAGGATGACTGACAGATCGCTCGCCTGACCTTGTTCTAGTTCAGTCAGGAAAAACTCCGGATGTTCTTCTGAGAACGCTTTGCCGAGCAGTTGAATTTGCTTGAGTGAATGCAAGTCACTCTGTACATAATCACTCAGACCCTTTGGGTCCTCATAAATGATTGTCGTGAGTGTCGGAATTTGGTCTTTGATCTCTAATAGTTTGTCGACCTGCTCTTGATCCTCTACGACAGCGAATGAAATTTTGGCGTCATTCAAGACATGGATCATTTCCGCAGCGACCGCATCCTGGTAGAGAGGGACGGGTACACCTCCGATGGCTTGTGCGGCGACCATGGCCTGATACAGCTGCGGCCTGTTGTCCCCAATAACCGCCAGATTCATGCCGCGCTTAAAACCTGAGGATGCCAGACCACACGCCAGGTGCTTAATTTGCTCTAGATTTTGCGCCCAACTGGTTACCTGCCAAATCCCTAGGTATTTCTCCCTATAAGCAGGATGGTGGGGAATTGCTTTAGCATGCTCAAGCAAGAGCCTTGGGAACGTCAGCGTATTAACGAGCGTGGTCATAGCTTGCATACCTGTTATAACTTGAGTGGCAATATTGAATTTATCGAAGCATAATCCTCATAAAATTAAAATAGTTGTCATTCAACCGACAAACTAGGGGAAGTCCTGATGTCGCTCGAAGTCTTATTAGAAAATAGTCCCTGGATGGCGGGGTTGAATGCTGCAGAGCAATATAAAGTGCGTCAGGACATCCAGGTCAAACAAATCATTGGCGAAGGCTTTGTTTGCCGTCGGGGCGAGACGGCCGATTACTGGTTCGGTGTGATCAGTGGTGTGGTCAAGATTAATAATGTTGGAGCAAGCGGCAAGTCAACGACCTTGCTTGGTCTGGCGCCAGGCTCATGGTTTGG
>CAINDJ010000148.1 GCA_903847325.1 uncultured beta proteobacterium
CGATCCGTCTCCGATCACTTGCACATCGACAGGGCGACCCCACATTGGTGGGTCAGCTTTGTCGTCAAGCAAGAAGCCGGTGAGGAATGGCTCGTATTTTGTTACTTTGCCATTGGCATCCAATACAACACGCATCACGTCATAACCTTGTTTGGTGCTGCGATTCCAGGAACCGTGACGGGCCATGAACATATTGTTTTTATATTCGGCGGGGAACATATTGCCGGTATAAAAACGAATGCCAAGAGGGGCGACGTGCGCGCCCAGCTTGAGTACGGGAGGTGTGCTCATGGCGCAGGTGTTGAATTTGCCGTATTCGGGATCAGGCGTGTCGCCCTGATGGCAGAATGGGAAGCCAAAGTTTTCGCCGATAGTGTTCAGGACGTTGAGTTCGTCATTCGGGCCATCCTCTCCTAACCAGTCGCGACCGTGCTCGGTAAACCAGAGCTTTTTGGTTACAGGATGAAAGGCCATGCCAACACTGTTACGCACGCCAGTGGCAACACGCTCCATTTGTTTGGTCTTGGGGTCAACACGCAAAATTGCCGCCTGGATATAGCTTGGCATAGTGATGTTTTGTGGCGAACCGATGTTGAAATAGAGTTTGCCATCTGGACCTGCAGCCAGATATTTCCAGAAGTGCCCAGGTCCATTACTTGGATCAAGGCCGTCTACGACGAGCTCACCGACTGGGTTATCCAGTGTGTTTTCGATGTTGTCGTAGCGTGTAATTTTGTCGTGTTCAGCGACAAACAGCGTGTCACCAATCACAGCAATACCGTTTGGTGTCGCTTTGCCTTTGAGGATGGTTTTGACCTCGCGTTTGCCATCTTTTTCAATAATGGCGTAAACGTTTTTCGCATTACGGTTACTGACGAAAACCGTACCCTTTTTACCGATTGCGAGTGAACGTGCTTCCGGCACGCCATCTACCCAGACTTCGACTTTGAAACCAGGCGGCACTTTCAGCGTAGACATCTTCAGGTCTTTTGCTGCGACGCCGGTCATTTTCGGAGCAAAAGGATGCAAGGTGACTGGCTGTGATGTGCCGTCTATACCTTGTTTCCAGGATGGAGGTGGTTCCGCAGCCGGCGCGGCGGCGGCGGCCGGTGGTACGGGTGCCGCAGGAGCGGCAGCGGGTGCTTGTTGAGCAAATGCAGGCATTGCGAGAGCTAGCGCAAGCGCGGAAAGGGCATGCTTCATAACCATGTTGTCAGTCTCCTAGTTTTGCTTTTATATAAATTTTTATGACTACGTGATCGAATATATACCAAGCGATGTAGGGTGGCGAGTGTTATTTACCACCTCAGCAAATCTCTTTTGAATTCTTGTCCGTGCGAAAGATGATTGGTTTTTCTGTTGTACGTTTCGCCAGCAGAGAGGGCTGGTTGCTGCGCGCAATGATTTCTTTAACCACACTATTAAAAGGGGATTTCGCGCAGACCGGATCAGTCGCCGCCGCATCGCCTGTAAGTAAAAATGCCTGGCATCTACACCCCCCGAAATCTTTTGATTTTTCATCACAGCTGCGGCATGGCTCTTGCATCCACTGATCACCGCGAAAAAAATTAAACGCATGACTTTCATACCAAATTTCTTTAATTGAAAAGTCTTTGACGTTCGGGATATTCAGGCCTGGCAGCTGTCGGGCGTTATGGCAGGGCAGAGCGGCGCCGTCCGGCGCAATATCGAGGAATACGGAGCCCCAGCCATTCATACATGCCTTGGGACGGTCTTCAAAATAATCGGGTACGACAAAAAGAAGTTTGCACCGCTTACCAATTCTTGCCCGGTAATCATTGACAACCGCTTCAGCTGCGCGCAGTTGTTCATGCGTCGGCATTAACCGATCCTGATTCTCCATGGCCCAGCCGTAATACTGTGTGTTGGCCAGCTCAAGATACTCCGCATCGAGCTCAAGTGCCATGTCGATAATTTTGTCGATGTGCGGCAGGTTGTAGCGATGTAAAACGACATTCATCACCATTGGATAGTCGTATTTTTTAATGAGATCTGCTACGCGCTTTTTAAGCTCAAAAGTTTTCGTGCTACTTAGGAAATCATTCATTTCCTGAGTCGAGTCTTGAAACGAAAGCTGGATGTGATCGAGCCCGGCCTCTTTCAATGCTTGAATGCGTTTTTCGTTGAGCCCAACACCGGAAGTAATCAGATTTGTATAAAACCCAAGCTCGCGGGCAGCTTTAACCAAGGTTTCGAGATCATCGCGCAGTAATGGCTCACCACCAGAAAATCCCAACTGCGCTGCGCCCAGCGCGCGGGCTTCGGTCATGACACGGATCCACTCGTCGGTCGTGAGTTCGCTTTGGATCTGGCTGTAATTTGTGGGGTTGTAACAAAAGACACAATGCAAGGGGCATCGGTAGGTCAGTTCTGCAAGCAACCAGAAAGGTTGCGTGATGGCGGGAGCCGTAGTCATTTAATCCAGTCTTTTTCAAATGATGCGCGCAACATGCCTTCGATCTGGTCTCGTAATCCGGTTGTATTAAAAGCCTGTTCAAGCTCCGTGACCAGCGCATCGATCGTATGCGCACCATCGCAACGCTTGAGGATTTCTGCTGCGCTTAGATTAAGTTTGACCATACCCTCGGGGTATAGCAAGACATAGGCTTGTTGCGCCTCTTCCCATTGCAGACGAAATAGCCTGTTCAGGCGAGGCCGTTCTGGCAGCGACTCGGTGGCTTGATCGGACATGACAGTTTCCCTATGTTTTATTCGGGGTAAGCGCGTTCGATCGCATCAAGCATAGACCAGAGGATATCGAGTTTGAATTGCAAAATATCCAGAGCACGCTCTTGTTGCGCGCGGGTCGTAAAGTGACTGAGTGTGACTTCCAGGCCATGATCTACGTCGCGTTGAGCCAGAGGGATACGTGAGCGGAAATAATGCAAACCCTGTGGTTCAATCCAGGGGTAGTGTGTGGGCCACGTGGCCAGTCTATCCTTATGGATTTGCGGGGCAAACATTTCGGTGAGCGATGAGCAGATGGCTTCTTGCCAGGGCTGTTGACGCGCAAAATTCACATAGGCATCGCATGCGAATTTGACGGCGGGTTCGACTTTCTTGAGCGACCAAAGTGTGTCGCGATCCAGACCAACAGCGTTACCGAGCTGCGTCCAGGCCTCCATGCCACCAGATTCGGTCTCTGACTGATAATCTCCAAACCCGTCATGATCCAGTATCCGTGAAATCCATCTGCGACGGGTTTCACGATCCTGGCAATTCGACATAATGGCCGCATCCTTGATGGGGATGATCCACTGATAATAAAATCGGTTCAGTACCCAGCCGCGGATCTGTTCGCGCGAGCAAAGCCCGGCGTTCATCTTTACGTTAAAAGGGTGGTGAATGTGGTAGCTCTGTCCTTTCGCGCGAAGCTGCGCTTCGAATTCTTCGCGGGTCCATGCAGGTTTTGTTTCAGTCATTTTCAGATCTCGATATCCATGCCATCAAAGGCGACTTCAATGCCATGCCGCGCAAGCTCCAAGGCTTGCTCGGAGTCTTCGCGCAAAATGGGATTTGTATTGTTGATATGAATCAGAATGCGCCGTTTGTCGGGATAGCGTTGCAATACTTCGATCATCCCGCCGGGACCAGACTGCGCAAGATGGCCCATATCTGCAGCGCGTTTAGCAGACATGCCAAGGCGAATCATTTCGTCATCGGTCCAGAATGTTCCATCAATCAGTAACACATCGGCATGCTGCATCGCTCGCTCAACCTGCGGTTCTATCTCCCCAAGCCCTGGGGCGTAAAAAACAGATTTCCCGCTTTTTTTATCGGTGATCGATAGACCAATATTGTCACCCGGGTGGGGGTCGTTGCGATGAGGAGAATAGGGTGGTGCTTTACTGGACAAGGAGATGGGGATCAGCGCAAGGGTTTGAACCTTCGGGACACTGAATGCCTGATTGTCAGGCGTAATGAGATGGCGCTCAACTTTGCAATAGTGTGCCAGCGTATTGATAAGCGGCAGTCCGCTCGTCAGGTCTGCGAACACTTGCTCCGTTGCATAGATCGGCAAAGGTGCGTTGCGCTCGCGCAGCATTAATAAGCCTGTGACGTGATCAACCTGCGCATCCATTAAGACGACCGCGGCAATACCGCTGTCGCGTGCCTGTCTGGCAGGTTGCAGAACAGGGTTGTCTTTTATCTGGGTCAGGATATCGGGCGACGCATTGATTAATATCCAGTCGACTCCTTCGTCACTCGCCGCAATGGAGGATTGTGTGCGCGCGCGCGCACGGATCGTGCCCCGCCTCACCCCATCGCAGTTGTTACAGTTACAGTTCCATTGCGGAAAGCCACCGCCCGCCGCAGAGCCAAGCACTCGAATTTTCATAACAGTTTCTAAAAAGAAAAAGGCCGGGTGTTGAAACCCGGCCTAGTGTTCAACCGATTAGCGGTTGGCGATGTACATCGTGATTTCAAAGCCAAAACGCAGATCAATCGCAGTAGGTGTTTCCCATGTCATGTCAGTCTCCTTTGGGTTGTAAAAATAATTACTGAATAAAGTATATAGAATCCTTGTGTTTTCTTCTATTAACTTTTTATTTTTTTGTCTGATCTCATGATTGAACTTTTCCCGGGGTTGTCACCGATTCGCCAGGGCTGGCTGCCCGTAGGCGATGGGCATGCCTTGCACTGGGAGTTAAGTGGCAATATTAAGGGTATACCCGTGGTGTGGCTGCACGGTGGGCCTGGCAGTTGCGCCAGCCCCTTGCATCGTCGTTTTTTTGATCCGGAACGATTTTTGATCATTCAATACGATCAGAGAGGCTGCGGTAAAAGTCTCGCAACACAAGCTTTAGCCCATAACCAGACAGATGATCTCGTCAGTGATCTGGAACAGTTGAGGCATTTCCTTGGATTGACGAAATGGTCGGTCGTGGGGGGCTCATGGGGTGGTGCGCTGGCATTGGCCTACGCACAAAAGTATTCGGCGCGCATCGAACACCTATTACTTAGAAGCCCTTTTTTATGCAGTCAGGCAGAGATTGATGGGTTTATGAAGCATCCTCCCGCGGCGTGTCTGTTGCAATGGCAGGCTTTGAATCATGTCGTCCCGGCTATCCATGCTGAGACCTTGCTAGAGTTCGGATATAGGATTTTTTGTCAGGAAAGCGATATTGCAATGCAAGCTTCGCTCGCGCTGCGCTGGGCGCGTTACGAATCCGCGATGAACGCTTATCCAGATGCTGCGCCAGAATGGTCAATGCAAACAGGCGAGTCGCTCATATCCAGATACCAGGTTCAGTGTCATTATCTGTTTAATCAATGCTTTGTGACGCGTAATGAATTGTTACTGCCTGACGCATTGAAAAAAATTGACATCACCTTGATTCATGGTGAAACCGATGCGCTATGCCCGGTCAGTAATAGTGAGGCTATTCATGCGATGTCGCCTGCGTCAACGCTCATCAGACTGCCGCATTGTGGTCATGAACTTGCGACGCAAGACATGCAACAGGCCCTGCTGGACACTGTTGCATGCTGGTAGTGCTGTCAAGGACAGACCTTAAGCGCTTAAATTAAGCCGTGTAGCCTTCAAGACCAGCCTGAATTAGTGCAGCAGGTAATTTGAGGGCCCACGCCGCTGCCGATGCGGCCAACACATAGCGGACCTGTTCGATATCACGGCCTTGGTTTGTGATGGAGACGGCCGCCACATCGCATAAGACCGTGCGCGAGACTCCCTCAGCCAGTACGATCTTGCCTTGTTCCACGATGACTGCGCGATGCCCTTGGGCAAGGTGCGCCACAATGACGGGCTGTATTGGATCCGGACTAAAAAACGTCACACTGCCATCGCAAAATTCCGCGATTGCGACAACATTTTCGTCATCCGCATTCAAAATTCCAGTGCCGGTTGGGAGCACGACATCAATTTGCGTACGATAAATTTTGATGAGTTGCTCGGCATTTTCAAAGTCATGGTGTGCGACATCTTCACGCTTCATGTCTTCGGTAAAGACGATATTCGTGACGATACCGACTTCGCAACGATCATAGGCCAGGCCGTTGAGCAAGATTTCAAGACCATCATTCTCAATGACTGCAGCCTCGACCTCGCAATTGAGTAGCAAACGTCTGGCATCGTCCCAATTGGCGCAATTGCCCGGCTTGAGGGTACGTTTTCCAACTAACAGTCCACACTGACTCGCCATGCCGGTGCGCCAGCCATGCAAACTCATGAGTTGATACATCAAGCGGGCCACGATATCGTTGCCGTACGTACCGGTGATCCCCACGAGCGGGATCAAGCCTTTTTCGCCCTCAGGGAAAATGTGGTCAATGATGGCGCGTCCAACAGGACGCGACTTGCCTTCGGCTGGTTTGATATGCATGAGCAAGCCGGGGCCTGCATTGACTTCAACAATCGCACCGCCTTGCTCGTGCAGTGGGCGAGAGATGTCCTGAGCTACCAGATCAATACCGGCGACGTCCAGGCCGACCGCTTTCGCTGCAAGGCCTGCAATATGCGCCACATCCGGATGGACGTCATCGGTGCAGTCAAACGCGACGTTGCCATTGCGCTGAATCAGTGCCTCGACACCGATCGGCACGATGCTGCCGGCTTCAAAGCCCTGGCGTTTAAGCTCAAGCCGGGCAGCGGAGTCAATCCGAACGGGATTGAG
>CAINDJ010000149.1 GCA_903847325.1 uncultured beta proteobacterium
TGTGCATAGGTCTTGTCCAAGCCTGCAGTCATTGCGCAATCCATAAATTTTTCTTCAATTTCCAACCAAGTCAGTCCAATACTGGGGTGCCCTGGTGAAGTATGCACTTGCACACTTTGCTGACGACCATCTTTCAGAGTAATCGTCAGCTGAACGAACCCTCGCGTGCCGGGTGTCTGTCGCTCAAAGTCAGGATGATTGCCCCTGCAACTTGGGTCTTCATGCGCAGTCACGCGCTCGAGCATGTGTGCAATGTCGCTTCGCAAAACAGCTTCATCAGAGAAAGTCGACAAACCATACCGACCATCTAGCGCCCCGGCCGCCAACACATAATGCAAACTGAATTTAGCTTCCAGGCCCGTGACAGGCGCGCAATAGATAGAACCCTGCATCGCGCCTGGGGGCATGAGGCACTCTATCCGTTCTATCTCATCGACCTCGAATTTCATCTGCGCTTTTAGATCGAGCAGTGCCTCCATCGGGCGCTGATTCGCGTTATAGCAGGCAAATTTACGCAAACTGACACCCGGATCATTGATCACCCATGGCCCTTCCAAACCCTGCATCGTCAGTGAAGCACTCGACTCAGCTGTTCCAAAGGCGGAGAAAAAGCCTGCAGCGCCCTCCAGAGCAAGGGAGCTAGCAGTCAGCCCTGCGCGTGCCAGACAAATTGCGGTCATCGCGCTACGTGCAGCCCAGCCGCTATGAATGGCCTTGGTCATCGTGCCAAAGTTCCTATTCAGACCCGACGCCATCGAGCAAGCAATCCCAAAAGCTGACTCAAGCGTTCTGGTGTCCAAAACCAACACACGCCCTAGTGCCGCGAGCGCACTAAATATACCCACCGTGCCTGTCGCATGAAAACCCTGGTTATAGTGTCCCAGCCCAAGACCTGCACCGATCCGGGCACCGACTTCGAGACCTACGATATGCGCATCGATTAAACGGGGACCACTGATGCAATGCGTATCAGCCGTTGCCAGTAAAGCGCCTAAAATAATTGCGCTTGGATGCCCAGGCATCATGGATAAAACATCGTCGAAGTCTATGGCAGCGCCCAGACTTGCATAGGTCCAGGCGGCCGTTTCAGGACCCGTCTCATGGAACGGTGCAAAAATAAGTGGGTATCCTGTCTCGCGCTCCAGATCGAGATAGCGCCACAAAACCGGAGCAATCTCGCTTGTCGTGCCAGCAATCATGACGCCGAATGTATCGGTCAAAATCCGTGCAGACATATCGCGCGTCTGGACACCCACATCTTTCAAACAGGCATGCGCGACAAAATGCGCAAGGACTGCGCTCAACTCTTCTGTTCGATTCGCGTTCACGATTAATCAGCCGTAGCGCCCGTCTGCTCGATCACTAAGGCCCACTTTTTTAATTCCGAACGGATGAATGATCCGAGTTCGGCAGGGGTCGATGCGCTGGGTTGGGCTCCCACTGTCTCCATCAAAATCTTGGTTGATGGTTTTTCGTCAAACAATTTAACCTCTCTGGCCAGTTGCGCAACAGCTTGCTGCGGTGCATTTTTTGTTGTCACCAGCGCCCACCAGACCGTCGCATCAAAACCTGGAACGGTCTCTGCCACCGCCGGCACATCGGGCAAAGCATCTGAGCGTGTGGGTGTTGTCACCGCTAGCGCAACAAGCCTGCCCGCCCGGATGTGGGGAAGCACCGCAACAATATTTCCAAAACTGGCACTAATTCGGCCACCTAATAAATCCGTCATCATCGGGCCGGTCCCTTTGTAGGGAATATGCATCATCTCAAGCCCAAAGGTGCTGGCAAACAAAGCGCCCGCCATATGTTGCGAACTACCTGAACCGTTTGAACCAAAGGTCAGGCTACCAGGATGATTTCTTGCGTAGGCGATGAACTCCTGGATCGTACGTACGTTCAACGCAGGAGACACCACCAATACATTGGGCGACGTGGCTACCAGAGCAATCGGACTAAAGTCACCAATCGGATCGTATTTAATCGCTTTGTACAGTGAAGGATTAATGCCGTGGCTACCGTTGTTAGCCATCAATAGCGTATGACCATCTGGCTCGGCACGCGCAACAAATTCCGTAGCGATACTGCCATTTGCACCAGGACGATTCTCAATGATGACCGTGACACCCAGTGCTTCACTGATACTTTGGCCGAGTGCACGGCCGATCGTATCGTTTCCGCCTCCTGGGGGGTAGGGCACAACCAGGCGGATAGGTTTGTTTGGATAGGGTGCTTCACCGGCTTGAACAACGCCACCGAGTGCGAGGAGTGACAAAACGAGGAGCAGGCCGCTCAAAAAATATTTTTTCATGCAAAGGCATCTGATGCGAGAACCGACTCGCGCACAAAGACTGTTCCTTCCATAATGCGCCTTGCCGTTCTTACATAGGAAGCTTCTTCTATTTCACCATCAGGTCCGATCACAATACGAACAGGGAAAA
>CAINDJ010000150.1 GCA_903847325.1 uncultured beta proteobacterium
CCCCGGCCAGCGGCTTGACCAGCGCGAGCGCGGAATCGAAATCCGGGGAATCAATGGCAACGATGATTTTTTCTTTGGCAGGAACAGACATTGGATGATGATGATTCCGGCATGACAATTCAGGCACCAGCCAAAGTCAACCGCATCAAAATCTTGTCGATAAACTTTGCTGTTTGTTCACCTGGACGAATCCCGGGAACAAACGCACCGCTCTTCTTTAAATTATCTGCTGTTTCACGGCTGTTAAAAACCAGCGCAGTATAAAAGAAACAGAAGAAAATAATCGCTGTGGCGTACAGGGTGATATAGAGCGGCTGACGTGGTGCAAGAGCAGCAGCCAGATCGCTTAACCAACGCATGTTTTCGCTACTTGAAAACCAACTTGTAATTGTTGCCGGGAACAAAATAATCGAAGAAGCAAAGATCGGGGGAATCACACCAGCCATGTTGAGTTTCAAAGGCAGATGTGACGTTTGTCCACCGTAAACCTTATTACCAACCTGACGTTTCGCGTAATTCACCGTAATCTTGCGCTGACCACGCTCAACCAGCACAACAAAAGCTGTTACTGCAATAACAAGTGCAACAATAAACAGTGCCGATAACGCTGACATTGCATTGGTGCGAACCAGATCCAGAAGCCCCGCTAAACCGCCAGGCAAGCCTGAAACAATACCGCAGAAAATCAGAATCGAAATACCGTTACCTAAACCACGCTCGGTAATCTGTTCACCCAGCCACATGACAAACATCGTGCCTGTTACCAGAGTCACAACCGTTGTCATACGGAACATCATTCCAGACTCAATCACCAGGTTTGGCTGTGACTCAAGAGCCACAGAAATACCTACCGCTTGAATCAGTGCTAACAGAACCGTACCGTAGCGCGTGTACTGCGTAATCTTGCGACGGCCAGCTTCACCGTCTTTCTTGATTGCCTCAAGCGAGGGGACAACAACCGACATCAGCTGCATAATGATCGATGCAGAAATGTAAGGCATGATGCCCAAAGCAAAGATCGAGAAGCGTGACAACGCACCACCCGAGAACATATTAAACAAACCGAGGATTCCGCCCTGATTCTGACGGAAAAGGTCTGCCAATGCGTCTGGATTGATACCAGGAACAGGAATATGCGTGCCCAGGCGGTAAACCACCAGAGCTAACACCAGAAATATCAGACGACGTTTGAGGTCGCCGAATTTCGGTGCTGCTTTTCCTGTTGTCTGTGCTGTTGCCATGCTATCTGTGATCCGTCTTAAGCAATACTGCCGCCAGCGGCTTCAACTGAAGCACGCGCACCAACAGTCGCGCTGATACCTTTGAGGGTAACTTTGCGTGTCAGTTCACCTGACTTATAAACTTTAACGTAACGAACCTGGACACCCACCACACCAGCTTGCTTCAGGATCTGAACGTCGACTTCTTCGACAGGCAGAGCTTGCAAGTCTGACAAACGGATCTGAGCATACAGATGACCGTCAAGCGTAGAGAAACCACGCTTTGGCAGACGACGCTGCAAAGGCATCTGACCACCTTCAAAGCCGACTTTATGAAAGCCGCCTGAACGTGATTTCTGACCCTTGTGGCCGCGACCAGCAGTTTTTCCCAGACCCGAACCAATGCCGCGACCTACGCGACGCTTGGCGTGTGTGGAACCTTCTGCAGGCTTAATCGTATTGAGTTGAGTAATCGACATCGTGTTTCCTTTCAAACTTCCGAAACCGTCACGAGGTAATCAACTTTATTGATCATCCCACGAACTTCGGGTGTGTCGATCAGCACTTTGCTGCTGTTGACACGACGCAGACCCAGACCGCGAACGGTATCGCGATGGTCCTGTTTGGTACCGATGGTCGAACGGACCAGGGTCACTTTGACTTGTTTTTGAGCCATGACTTACCCCAAAATCTCTTCGACGGTCTTGCCACGCTTAGCGGCAACATCCGACGGAGTGAGAGACGCGCGCAAACCATTCAGCGTGGCACGAACCATGTTGTAAGGGTTGCTTGAGCCGAGGCTTTTCGCCACGACGTTACGCACACCCATTACATCAAAAATAGCGCGCATTGGGCCGCCGGCAATCACGCCAGTACCTTCTGCAGCTGGCGAAATCAGCACTTTTGAAGCGCCATGCTTACCAACCACGGTGTGGTGCAGTGTGCCGTTTTTCAAAGCAACTTTGAACATCTCGCGACGAGCTTGTTCCATTGCTTTTTGAACTGACACGGGCACTTCACGTGCTTTGCCTTTGACCATACCGACGCGGCCATCGCCATCGCCAACTACGGTCAGAGCTGCAAAGCTCATGGTACGACCACCTTTTACGACTTTGCTGACGCGGTTAACCGCAATCATCTTTTCGCGGAGGCCGTCATCTCGCTCTTCAGGAGCGTTCTTGCGTTGTTCTTTAGCCATTTGACTATTCCTCGCTTAAAACTTCAGACCGGCTTCACGCGCGGCATCGGCCAAGGCTTTTACACGGCCGTGGTAACGGAAACCCGAGCGATCAAAAGCAACTAGCTCGATGCCTGCAGCTTTCGCTTTCTCAGCAACGCGCTTACCAATCAAAGTTGCTGCAGCAGTATTACTGCCCGCACCAGATTGGCTAGCCAACTGTTGACGCACTTCAGGTTCTACTGTTGAGGCCGAAACCAGAACAACGTCACCATCGGGCGAAATAATGTTTGCATAAATATGCAGATTCGAGCGGAAAACCTGGAGGCGATTAACTCGCAACTCAGCGATTTTCTTACGCGTCGGCACTGCACGACGCAAACGGGAAATTTTTTTGTCCATGATGTTTCCTTGTTTGCGCGATTATTTCTTCTTGGTTTCTTTGATCGTGACGTGCTCATCGAAATAACGAACGCCTTTGCCTTTGTAGGGCTCGGGTGGACGGTATGCACGAATCTCTGCAGCGACCTGACCAACAACCTGCTTGTTTGACCCTTCAGGACGATTTCCGTCTGAGTGGGGCATTCAGCTTTCACGCCTTCTGGCATGCCGTGTACAACGTCATGCGAAAAACCGAGTTGAAGTTTGATTGCATTACCCTGAACGGCAGCGCGGTAACCCACACCCACCAAGTTCAGCTTGCGCTCAAAACCTTTACTTACACCGACAACCATATTGTTGACCAGTGCGCGCATTGTGCCTGACATGGCTTTAGCCTGACGTGAGTCATTAGCAACGATGAATGACAGCTTGCCGCCATCTTCGTTAATAATAACGTCGCCGTTCAATGCCTGAGTCAATGTGCCCAGTGGGCCTTTGACTGTAATCATGTCTGACTTGATAGAAGCCTCAACGCCCTTAGGGAGTTCGACTGGATATTTAGCGATACGTGACATTAAGTTCTCTCCTTAAGCCACGTAGCACAACACTTCGCCGCCCACGCCATTGGCGCGTGCTTTGCGATCGGTCATCACACCACGTGAAGTGGATACGATGGCCACACCCAAGCCGTTCATGACTTGAGGAATGTTGCCGTGACCTTTGTAGATACGCAGGCCAGGGCGCGAAACGCGTTCGATGCGCTCGATCACTGGACGGCCAGCATAGTACTTCAGGGTAATTTCCAGCTCAGGCTTTGCAGCTGTGCCTTTAATCTGGAAACCATCAACATAGCCTTCATCCTGAAGCACGGCAGCAATAGCTGCTTTCAGCTTGGAGGAGGGCATGGTTACCGATACTTTGTCTACCTGCTGCGCATTACGAATGCGAGTCAGCATATCGGCGATTGGGTCGCTCATGCTCATGTTTTATTCTCCTACCAGCTAGCTTTGGTCATGCCGGGGATTTCACCCTTCATGGCCAATTCGCGCAGTTTCATGCGGCCAAGACCGAACTTGCGGAA
>CAINDJ010000151.1 GCA_903847325.1 uncultured beta proteobacterium
AAACACCCGTATGAGCTCTGATTCTGCTGCACCTGTTACACCTGTCGCCCCGGTTACCACCAATTTCCTGCGCAACATCATCGAAGCCGACCTGTCTGCTAACCGCTTTGCAGGTAAGCGCTGGGCCGGTATACCCGGTACTGCTGCGGTACAAGCCGCAGGCCAGCCGGACCCCGCCATAATCCGTACCCGGTTTCCTCCCGAGCCCAATGGCTATCTGCATATTGGTCATGCCAAGAGTATTTGCCTGAATTTCGGCCTGGCTCGTGATTTCGGCGGCGTCTGCCATATGCGGTTCGATGACACGAATCCAGAAAAAGAAGAACAGGAGTACGTTGACGCCATCCTGGATGCCGTCAAATGGCTCGGCTTTGGCTGGACGGCCAACAATACTGAACACCTGTATTTCGCCAGCAACTATTTCCCTGTCATGTATGCCTGCGCCGAAGCACTGATCGAGGCCGGGCATGCCTACATCGACCAGCAAAGCCCCGAAGAAATGCGCACAATGCGCGGCTCGCTGACCGAACCCGGTCAAGACTCACCCTGGCGCACCCGTGCGGCGGCCGAGTCTTTGCAGCTCCTGCGGGAAATGCGCGCGGGCAAACACCCCGATGGCAGCATGGCGCTCAGAGCCAAAATTGATATGGCGTCGCCCAACATCAATCTGCGCGACCCCGTCCTGTACCGAATCCGTCATGCTACCCATCACCGGACCGGCAATGAATGGTGCATCTATCCGATGTACGCGTTTGCCCATCCAATTGAGGATGCGCTTGAGGCCATTACACACAGTATTTGCACCCTGGAATTCGAAGACCAGCGTCCGTTTTACGACTGGACACTGAACCGCCTCCAGGAACTCGGGCAGCTTGCGGCCCCCCTGCCGCATCAGTATGAGTTTGCGCGACTCAACATGAGTTACATCGTGACCAGCAAACGCAAACTGCTCCAACTGGTCAAAGAAGGACACGTCAGCGGCTGGGACGATCCACGCATGCCAACCATCGTGGGCTTGCGCCGCCGTGGCTACAGTGCAGCCGCATTGCGCCTTTTCTGTGAACGTACCGGCGTTTCTAAAAACAACGCACGTATTGATTACAGCTCGCTCGATCAGGCGTTTCGCGAAGTGCAGGATCCGATCGCACCTCGCTCGGTCGCGATCCTTGATCCTCTGAAGCTGGTGATCACGAACTTCCCTGCCGATCACGTTGAGCCTTGCCAGGCACCTCGAAATCCTCACGATCCGGGCGCAGGCATGCGCGAATTTCCACTGACCCGTGAATTATGGATCGAGCAGGAAGATTTCGCCGAAGTCCCGCCTAAAAAATATTTCCGCTTGTTCCCGGGTAACTCTGTTCGACTGAAGTACGGCTATGTTGTCACCTGCACAGGTTGTGTCAAAGACGACTCCGGTCGCGTCATTGAGGTCCATGCCGAGTACAACCCTGACACTAAGAGCGGCACGCCGGGCTCTGATCTGGTTAAAGTCAAAGGAAATGTCACCTGGATTAGCGCGGCCCACGCCATTCCTGCGGAAATACGCCTGTATGACAGACTTTTTTCCGTGCCCTTTCCAGATGCCGGGGATAGCGACTTTTTGGCGTGTCTGAATCCGAATTCAGTCCAGGTCGTGCAAGGCTTGCTCGAACCCGGGACTGCGGCAGACCCTGAGCTCGCCATCCAATTTGAACGTCTGGGCTATTTTGTGGCAGATCGGGTCGATTCCACTCCGGGAAAACCCGTTTTTAATCGTGTCACGACGCTCAGGGATACTTGGGCAGCGGGTACCTGAGTTATCATTGCCTCCAATGACAACCGAAACTTCAGCCTTGGATTTTAAAAGTGCCACGCTCTATGCAATCCGCGTGGTGCTCCAACACGCCGTTACGGCGGATCTGATCAAAGCACTCGAAAAACGCATGGCCGATGCCGGCGCTTTTTTTGAAAACGAGCCCGTCGTCATCGACGCAAGCCGTGTTGTAGATCCTGTCGACTGGACCGCGTTAATCAAAGCGATGCGCGATCACCGCCTGCCGGTAATCGGTGTGGTGGCGCAAGGCGACAATCTTGTTGCTGCCCAAGCCTGTGGTCTGACGCTTGTCGATCTCTCCGCCAGTCCTACACGCAATGCCTCGGATGCAAAGACTGCTGCGGCGGTCGCCGAACCCGCCTCATCCGTGGTTCTGACGCCGATTGCCAAAAAGCCGACTGCCACACAGATTAAAACTGCAGCGTCCAAAGCTCAAAGCGAGGCTGCTGTCCCTGACACGCCGCTCGCCGCGCCCACGATGGTTGTACGCGGTCCGTTGCGCTCGGGTCAGCGCATCTACGCGCGCAACAGCGACCTGATCGTGATGGGTGTTGTGAGCCAGGGTGCTGAGGTGATCGCGGACGGCAATATCCATATTTACGGACCACTGCGTGGCAAAGCCATGGCTGGTGCGCACGGTGATGCAGCGGCACGTATTTTTACGACGGGGCTTGATGCCGAGTTGGTTGCAATTGCTGGTGTATACCGCGTGATTGACGCAAAATTACCTGCAGATTTGCATCAGCAGCCGGCAATGATCAGTCTGGATAAAGACGCCTTACGCATGTCCCCGCTTGATCAATAAGCTTGTAAACGGTTTTGAAGTATGTTGTATCCATAATCACATTAAAAATTTTCTCAATTAAGGATTTCCGCGTCATGACTCGTATTGTGGTGGTGACTTCAGGTAAAGGCGGCGTGGGCAAGACCACGACTAGCGCCAGTTTTTCTTCCGGCTTGGCCATGCGTGGTTTCAAGACCGCTGTGATCGACTTTGACGTCGGTTTGCGTAACCTCGACCTGATCATGGGTTGCGAGCGCCGCGTGGTGTATGACTTTGTCAACGTCATTCAAGGTGAAGCCACCCTGAATCAGGCACTGATCAAAGACAAAAACCTCGAAAACCTTTTCATCCTGCCTGCCTCGCAGACACGTGACAAAGACGCGCTCTCACAAGAGGGTGTCGAAAAAGTCATCAACGACCTGAAAGCCATGGGCTTTGACTACATCGTCTGCGACTCACCTGCTGGTATTGAAACAGGCGCGTTGCTCGCGGCTTATTTTGCCGATGACGCTCTGGTTGTGACCAACCCCGAGGTGTCCTCGGTACGCGACTCGGATCGTATTCTGGGCATCCTGGCCTCTAAATCTCAGCGTGCGATCAAAGGTGACGAGCCGATCAAAGAGTTTTTACTCCTGACCCGCTACAACCCAAAACGCGTCGAAGACGGCGAGATGCTTTCACTGAAAGACATCGAAGACATTCTGCGTATCAAACTGATTGGTGTGATTCCCGAGTCTGAGTCTGTGCTGCAGGCGTCAAACCAGGGTTTGCCCGCCATCCATATCGAAAACACCGATGTGTCGGAGGCCTACCGCGATGTGGTCGCCCGTTATCTTGGAGAAGAAAAGCCCCTGCGTTTCGTGGATTACGAAAAGCCAGGTCTCTTCAAGCGTCTGTTCGGAGGCAAATAATGTCCTTTCTGTCATTTTTGCTCGGAGAGAAAAAAACATCTGCCAATGTAGCCAGAGAGCGGCTGCAAATCATTCTGGCGCATGAACGTGGCAGCAACGATAGCTCACCCGACTATTTGCCCCAACTGCAAAAAGAACTGGTCGCAGTGATTTCTAAGTACGTAAAGATCAATCCCGAAGACATCAAAGTCAGCCTGGATCGCCAGGACAGTCTTGAGGTGTTAGAGGTCAAGATCGAGATGCCACAACGATAGTTGTGAGGGTCTGAAAAGATGGAGGGCGAGCCTTGATGGTATCGCCCTTTTTTTTGAAATTTCAATATGTAATGAGCGTCACTCTCAGTGACTAACACCTAAACCTTCAATAACTGCACCGCATCAATCAATGACTGCGGCATGGGCACAGGTTTATTCGTCGCACGATCGACGTAGACATGGACGAAATAGCCTTGAGCGCTCGCCTGCTCCTCGTCATTACGAAAGATGCCGACTTCATACTTGATGCTACTGGTACCCAGATGAGCCAGGCGCAGGCCAACATGCACCGTATCAGGAAAAGCCATCGAGCTTAGATAGCGGCATTGTGTCTCGACAACTAAACCAACAATGCTTGAATTTTGAATATCCAACACGCCCTGGCGGATCAGAAATTCATTAACGGCCGTATCAAAATACGAGTAATAGACCACATTATTGACGTGTCCAAAGATGTCATTGTCTTTCCAACGGGTTGAAATCGAATGGAAATGTGCAAACGCACTACGGGTCTCTGCAGGGGCACGGCTCATACGTCCTCTTTTCTCAATACAAATTGATTTTGAACTCTTTTAAGAATTCGTTTTTATTTGCGAACCAGATTACTATTTTGACATTAAATAAGGAGACGCTCATGCTCAAGGTTTATTCCATAGATGGCATTACCCCGGTCGTGGACCCCACCGCCTATGTGCACCCGACCGCGGTACTGATTGGAGATGTCGTTGTCGGGCCACGCTGCTACGTCGGTCCGCTGGCCAGCCTGCGAGGCGACTTTGGTCGCATCGTCCTGCATGAGGGCTCAAACGTACAGGATTGCTGCGTGATTCACGGGTTTCCAGATAGCGAAACCGTGATTGAAGTCGATGGCCATATCGGCCACTCAGCCGTATTGCATGGCTGTCATATTGGCAAAAACGCAATGGTCGGTATGAATGCCGTGGTAATGGACGAAGCCGAGATTGGTGAGGCCAGCATCATCGGGGCATCATCTTTCGTCAAAGCTGGCTCAGTGATTCCGCCACGCAGCATGGTGATGGGTACACCCGCTAAAGTCATTCGCGAATTACGCGACGAGGAAATCCAGTGGAAAGGTCACGGCACAGCGCAGTATCAACAACTGGCCGTGCGCTGCTTGAACACCATGCAATGCGTCGAACCATTAACAGCTGTTGAACCCAACCGCAAAAAATTACAAATCGATTCGCCGGCCAAACCGAAAATCAAGACTTAATTAATTGCTCTTTGCATTTGCGAACTGGGTGATCACCAGGCCACTCACCAGAATAACGATCCCCAGTAAACGCAAGCCGCTGACAGGTCTGACCGCTGCGCTAAAGAGTCCGAAGTGATCGATTACGACAGAGCCGATGATCTGAGACACTACCGCGAACATAATGAAATTCGCCACACCGAAATGCGGTGCAACCATCGTTGCGCTAATGACATAAAACGCCACGATCATGCCACCCACGAAATTGATGGGCTCCGAGTGACTGAGGCGACTCAGGTCAGGCAATGATCGCGTGATGAGTAATGCGCAGGCGATACAAAAAAGCAGCCCGACACCAAACAGCACAACCGGTGCATGCAATGGCTCTCCGAGATGACGGCCCAGTCTGGCATTCAGCATCCCCATGACAGGAATTAATACACCAGCCATCAACGCCCAGATCGCGTACTTCAGAGAAAACATAGCAGCACCTATCTAACGCAATGAGTCATGCATTGAGCAAACAACGACGCCCCGACAACGGGGCGTGAAAATTAACGTAAGGCTTTGTAACGAATACGTTTAGGCGCAGCACCCGCCTCACCTAAACGACGCTTCTTGTCGGCTTCGTATTCCTGGTAGTTACCGTCAAAGAACACTACCTGCGAATCGCCCTCGAACGCCATGATGTGTGTGGCGATACGGTCGAGGAACCAGCGATCATGACTGATCACCATGACCGAACCTGCGAATTCGAGCAACGCGTCTTCGAGAGCACGCAGGGTTTCGACGTCGAGATCGTTGGAGGGCTCATCGAGCAGCAACACGTTGCCACCACTGATCAGTGTTTTACACAGATGCAAACGCCCACGCTCTCCACCGGATAACTGACCAACGGTTTTGCCCTGATCAGCGCCCTTGAAGTTAAAGCGGCCGAGATAGGCACGTGCGGGCATTTCAAATTTACCCACCGTGAGGATATCTGCACCATCTGCAATCGTGTCAAACACGGTCTTGGCATCAGGTAGTGCATCACGTGACTGATCGACAAACGCGATCTTGACGGTCTTGCCGATCGTGACGTCACCACTATCGGGCTGTTCGCGACCTGCGATCATTTTGAATAGTGTTGATTTACCCGCACCGTTCGGGCCAATGATGCCGACAATCGCACCAGGTGGTACACGGAAGCTCAAATGATCGATCAGAATGCGATCACCAAACGACTTGCTGACATCGTTGAACTCAATCACCTCGTTACCCAGACGCTCGGCGACCGGGATAAAGATTTCCTGTGTTTCGTTGCGTTTCTGGTATTCC
>CAINDJ010000152.1 GCA_903847325.1 uncultured beta proteobacterium
CAGTTCGCACTGGAGGAACACTACAGGACAATTTTCACCATATGGTGAGCATGCAAAGACTTATAGAGATCGTCGAGTTGTTTGCGCGATGTGGCATGGATCGTGAAAGTCAGCCCCATGTAATTGCCGCCTTTGCTTGGACGCATCTCGACGGTCGCAGGATCAAACTGAGGATCAAACTCACGCACCAGATCAGAGAGCACTTGAGCCAGATCAGGGGCTTGTTTGCCCATGACCTTGATCGGGAATTCGCACGGATATTTAATCAGCGATTCCGATTCAGGAATATCTTTCATGCGAGTGCCGCAATGCGCGCATCATAGGCCGCGCTCAATCGTTTGTAGATGTCACCGGGTTTGCCACTGGCCACAGGTTTGCCATCGAGCTCCACGATCGGCAGGATTTCTTTCGTTGCCGAAGACAACATCAGCTCATCGGCCGACTCGACTTCTGCGCGTGTGACGATACGTAATTCGAAAGGAATACCGACTTCTTTGCAGAGCTCTTCGAGCAAGCCGTAACGGATGCCTTCGAGCACGAGATTGTTTTTAAGCGGTGCAATGAGCTTGCCGCCTTTGACCACCCAGATATTGCATGAGGAGGCTTCGGTCAGGTTGCCGTCACGGAACTGGATCACCTCGTCCACACCGGCATTGACCGCTGCCTGCTTGGCCAGCACATTACCCAGCAAAGATACAGATTTGATATCGCAATGCAGCCAGCGCTCATCCGCAATACTGATGACGCGTACACCGTTTGTGCGCATCGCCTCGGACGGACGTGCCATGGGCGCCACCATGCCAAACACTGTAGGCGTCACGGTCGGGACCGGATAGGCATGATCACGTTTGGCTACACCGCGCGTGATCTGCAGATAGACCATGCAGGTCGTCTCCGGCGAGCGGTCAATCAGATCCTGAACCAGTTTTGCCCACTGCTCGGGACTATGCGGTGACTGGATATCGAGCTTAGACAGACTGCGCGCGAGGCGTGCCAGGTGCTGCGCCATACGAAAAGGTTTGCGATGATAGACGGGGACAACTTCGTAAATCCCGTCGCCGAAAATAAAACCACGGTCCAGAACAGAAATTTTCGCCTCAGACAGAGGACCGAACTCACCATTCAGATAGACAGTCGGATCGCCCGACACACCTTGAATCAACATATTCTGAACCATTTTATTTCCAGGCCTTATTCATCAATATTCATTGGACTGCGCAGTGCACTTAACTACAGTGCACTTAACTACTTAACAATACCAAAATTATCGGAACCACAGCTTAACCGTGTCTACTGTACGGCCAAAGAAGCCGGCACGTTCCACCGCATCAAGCACCTCAAGTGGCTCGGTACGCAAGAGTTTGTCATCCAGCATGAGTGTCAGTGTGCCGACCTTTTGACTTTGTGCCAGTGGCGCAAGCAATGGGTCTGGACGCTTGGCGATCGGTTTAACATCACCCGCCTTGCCGCGTGGCACCGTCACCCAGAGAGGCTCGATTACGCCAAGTTTTGCAAGCTCCGTTGTACCTTGCCATACTTTAGCTTCGACTACTGGATGACTCTTGTCAAAGAGCTTGATGGTTTCAAAATTCTGGAATGTCCAGTTCAAAAGCTTGAGACTTTCTTCCGCACGAGTGGCCGAGCTATCCGACCCTACCAAAATAGTGATCACCCGGCGATCACCACGCTTAGCGGTCGCAACCAGGCAATAACCTGCAGCATCGGTATGACCTGTTTTCATACCATCCACCGAAGGATCTGCCCACAGCAGACGATTACGGTTGGTCTGCTTGATCTTGTTATAGGTGAACTCTTTGGTCGAGTAATAATAAAAATAATCAGGGTGATCCACAATCATGCGGCGCGCAAGCGTCGCCAGATCACGCACGGTTGTGACGTGTTGCGGATCAGGCAACCCCGTTGCATTCATGAAATTGGTATTCGTCATCCCCATGCGCTTGGCTTCTTCGTTCATCAGCGCGGCAAAGGAAGTTTCGTTACCCGAGACGGCTTCCGCGATGGCGACTGAGGCATCGTTACCAGACTGAATAATCACACCCTTCATCAGCTCGTCGACGTTGACAGGCTTGCGCGGCTCGATAAACATGCGCGAGCCTTTGGTTTTCCAGGCTGCCTGCGAAACATTGACCTGCTGATCCATGGTGAGGCGTTTTTCATTGATCGCGTTAAATGCGACATACGCCGTCATGATTTTGGTGAGCGATGCCGGCTCGATTTTCATGTCGGCGTTTGACGAGGCAACGATCTGACCACTGGTCACATCCATCGTCATCCATGCACGCGCAGCAATCGCGGGGGCTGGAATTGTGCTCAGGAGTCCAACCTGAATGGGTTCGTTTGAGGGAGGCGTTGTTGCAGCCACTGCGGCAGCCGAGGGTGCGGCACTGGCGGTATCAGCCTTTGGCTCTTCTTTTTTTGCAGCGTCTTTTTTACCCGCATCCTTTTTGGATGAAGGCTTGTCTGATTTAGTGGAAGTTGACTGTGCCTGGGCAGGCGTCACCGACGCGAGCTGAGCCACGCCCAGTGCACACGCCAGGACAATAGCAGCCCCCATTGAGCACAGCGACGCCTGTGAAGTCGTGCGTGCAACAGTTTTAAAAAAATTCATCATGGGGGATATCCGAGTCAAGCCAATCAAGATTCAATTATAGGTAAAACAGCGCTTTCAAACGCGTTTGTACCAGCTGCCTGAGGACAAGCAATTTTCCGTGGAAAAAGTGTCCGGCTTCCGGCACGACGATAACAGGCATACCAAGCGGACGGGCCCAGTCCATCACCTCAGAGAGCGGCACGACCTCGTCATTTTCGCCATGGATCACCAATGCGTCCTCTGGGGCTTGTGAGTCGCCATGACGGAAACGCATCGCAGCAGAACCAGCCAGAATAACAATGTCAGGCAAACGCTTAGCCTGTGTTTTCCATTGCGCGTAAAGCTGCACACCAATCGACGTACCAAAAGAAAATCCACCCATGACCCAGGGTTTAGCTGCGATCTCCGGATAGCGGGCGCGAAACTGCTCAACCAGCGCCGCCATATCGAGGAGCTCACCCTTGCCGTGATCAAACGTACCCGCAGAGGCACCAATGCCACGAAAATTAGGGCGAATCGCTAATAAACCGTGCTGGACACACGCACGTGAAATAGTCGTCACAACTTTGTTGTCGCGGGTGCCGCCCTGAGCGGGGTTGGGATGCAAAATCAATGCCCAGCCAGTCGGCGCAGCCTCTGGCCAGTCCAATGCGACATCGATTACACCAGCCAATCCGTCAAAAGTTGTTACTTCAGTATGTGCGGCCATGAATAATTTACAAATCAAAAATTAAAGATGAATATGGGTAAGCGCTTGTATGAGCCACGTGTGTCTGAATCGTGGTTTGATGCACTACTTGCCTTTGAGCGCCAGGGTCAGCCATTGTGCCAATTGTTCGACGGCCTGATTGGTCGCCTGACGCAGTGCATCCGCACCGCCTGGCGCATCCTGCGTCGCGGCGGGTACCGAAATATCAATCAGCAACTGATCATCGACTTTGGTGCCGCGGATCAACACGACCTGTAAGGTTAAATTACCCATGCTCGACGTGCCGTCGGGTGAAAACGTTTGCTCAAAGCGCTGCACATTCAAACGTACTTGAGGAAATTCGGCACCGACACTTTGCTGTAAAACCGCACCCTGCAAGGATAAACGGTCCACCACCCGCTGCGTCAGCAAACGAGCGGGGGGTGCTACCCATTGATAGCTCGTATAGGCTTGGGGCTGACCTGAGTCACCCACACGCCAGACCACCATGGTTTCATTCAGGAGCACGGCCGATACCGCAGCAGGCACAGCAATCGCAGGATTGCGTGGCAGTGCGGTTTTGGGCGCGATAGTGACCGAACCAAGATCGAGTTGTTTGGGAGCACGCGCACCTGCGCCTCCACCGCAAGCGACCAAGGAAATACTCGCAGAGGCGATCATTGCGACTGCAATACTGCGTTTAGCGAATTGATTGGTCGCGCCGATCCAATTTGTCAGGATCGAGCATGAGAAACTAGGGAGGTATTTCATGTTGCGCTCCATTAACGTGCCTGCGAGTTAAAACCCGCAAACCCTGCAAAACCGGGCTCCCCGGGGCCTGCGGCACCACGTGGCAAACCAAAGATCAATGATTGTGGAGACTGACCGAGCTGGCGACTCGTCAGCGTAAAGGCGCGTGCGGCATCGGTCACGCTCACAGATAACGCCGTCACGTCAGGTAAAGTCGACACGCGCATTTGCGCAACCATATCGCGGATGCTTTGCAGGCTTAACGTTGCCTGATGCATCGGTCCATTCGGCGCATTGAGCTTATCAATCGACTCAGATAAACCATCCATGATTTTCGGGAATTTTTTCAACCCCGGCTCCATCGCCTCGACAGTGCGGCTCAAACGCTCCGTGAGTACAGCAGTATTTTTTAAAGATTTTGTAATCGAAGAAATATTTTCATCACTCGTGATTTTTTCGACTTGGGACAAGACGCGTTCCAGGGAGACCAACATACCACCACCCTGCGATTGCAATCTTTCGAGAAAACTCGGCTTAATCGGTATTTCGGCCAAGTGTTGGGCTGAGGATTCCAGCCTGACCTTGGACGTGCCGTTATCGCGCAACTCCACATTGGAAATACCCGTCACTCCAGCGGTGACGATTTCGGCCCAGGTGGCCTCTGTTACAGGCGCTTTCGGGTCAACACCAATCAAAATACGCACCTGACCAGGTTTGTCTTCAATGAATCGCAAAGACTCGACCTTGCCAACGGGCACACCTTGATAACGCACCTGAGACTGGACAGACAGGCCAGTCACAGGAGAGCTCGCGACGAGTTCATAGGGCTTGAGTGGCACATTCTTTTTACTGATCCAGATCGCAGCAATCGCTGCTGCAATCAGGAATACCAGCGTAAAAAGTCCGGCCAACATGGCATGACTACGATTTTCCATGCTTTGCATCCTTGGTATCAAACTGACCGAGCGCACGTTCGCCGCGCTCGCCGTGAAAAAATGATTCGATAAATGGGTGTTTGGTTTGCATCACCTGTTCGATCGTGCCTTCTACCAGCACTTTCTTTTCGGCTAGCACCGCGACACGCGTGGCCAGTGCGCCAATCGTGTCAAGATCGTGGGTCACCATCACCACCGTAAATCCAAGTTCAGCATGCAGGGTCTTGATCAGCGCACAAAACTCATCCGAACGCTGAGGATCCAGTCCTGCGGTCGGCTCATCGAGAAACAGCAACTCAGGGTCGAGTGCCAACGCACGGGCGAGCGCGACACGCTTAATCATGCCACCCGACAGGTCGGACGGCATCAAGGCCGCATCACGCGCAGTCAGACCCATCCAGCTCAGTCGCATCAACACGACGTCACGAATCAAATCCTCGGGCAGATGATGGATCTCGCGTAACGGCAGGGCAACGTTATCAAAAACAGGCAGCGCTGAAAATAAAGCACCCGCCTGAAACAACATGCCCCAGCGATGCGTCAGCGCAATTCTTGCAGGGCCCACGTAATCATGCACTGGTTTGCCAAAAACTTTGACCTCGCCAGACTTGGGAGCGTCCAGGCCCAGGATCTGTCTGAGCAGCGTTGTTTTACCAGAACCCGATCCACCTACCAGTGCCAGAATTTCTTTCGGGAACACTTGTAAATTCAAGTGCTCATGCACAACGTGCGCGCCGAACGCGGTCGTCAGATCTTGCACATCAATGATCGGCGTATCAGCCATCAAATATTCATCTCATTGAAAATGATGGCGTAAATCGCATCAATCAGAATCACGCCCGTGATCGCTGTCACGACCGAAGCGGTGGTGCCTTTGCCCAGACTTTCGGTATTAGGCTCGATACGCAAACCAAAATGACAGGCAACCAGAGCAATCCATACGCCGAAGGACACGCCTTTGATCATGCCAATCCAATAGTTTTTAATGCCAATCGCATCAGGCAGTCGTTCCGCAAACCAGACCACCGA
>CAINDJ010000153.1 GCA_903847325.1 uncultured beta proteobacterium
AACCATATAGATCAATAAGTTGAATAACTATTCAAGAATTCAGATTTCATTTTTAGGGATTTCCCTAGAAATGAAAAACCTGTGCACAACTTATTCAGATTTATTAGGCTTTACCAATAGAATGCCCCTAGAAAGCGGTGTATCTAATGGGTTTCAGGTTTTTCCGTGTGGTATTTGGGGCTATAAGTTCGAACTTCGTTGACCAAAGCGGCCACGGCCTCTGGCGGTGTAAATTGAGAAATTCCATGTCCGAGATTAAAAATATGACCACCATGGCCAACCGGACCAAAAGCATTCATCACGCGTCTGGCCTCAGTTCGAATAGCAGCATCGCCACCAAATAGCGCGATAGGATCAAGATTACCCTGTAATGCTACCGAATCAGAGACTCTGCGACGCGCCGCGGTAAGATCGACGGTCCAGTCCAGACCAACTGCATCGCAGCCGATCCCGGCAATTGCTTCGAGCCACTGGCCACCACCCTTGGTAAATACAATGGCGGGGACGCGTCGCCCCTCGCGTTCGCGCGTCAACAGATCAACAACTTTCTTGGTGTAGGCCAAGGAGAACTCTTGAAAGAGTCCATCTGCAAGCACTCCGCCCCAACTATCAAAAATCATCACTGCTTGCGCGCCTGCGTCAATCTGCGCATTCAGGTAGAGCGCTGTAGTCTGCGCGTTGATCTCAAGGATGCGATGCAGTAAATCAGGGCGCGCATACAGCATGCTTTTGATCAACCTGTAATCGTCGCTGCCTTTACCCTCGACCATGTAGCAAGCGACCGTAAAGGGGCTACCAGCAAAGCCAATCAACGGCACACGACCATCTAGCTCGCGACGAATCACTTTAACCGCATCAAATACGTACTGCAGCTTGGACATGTCCGGGACTGCCAGTTTTGCGACATCATTCTCATCACGAATTGGATGCGCAAATCGCGGGCCTTCGCCTTGGGCGAAAGACAAACCAAGCCCCATCGCATCCGGTACGGTGAGAATGTCAGAAAATAGAATCGCTGCGTCGAGCGGATAGCGCTCTAGTGGTTGCAGTGTCACTTCACATGCATAGTCAGGATTTTGCGCCAGGCCCATGAACGAACCCGCACGCGCACGCGTAGCGTTGTACTCAGGCAGATAACGCCCAGCCTGACGCATGAGCCAGGTAGGCGTGTAGGCCACGTCTTGACGCATCAGGGCACGAAGGAAGACATCATTTTTAAGGGGGGCAACTGACACAAGAATCCTTTAGAAATACGCAAAGTGATATATCAATAGAACCACACAGAAAACGAACATTTTCTGACAAGGGAAAAGCAGATTTCCTGAGTATCCATTATTTTACTCTTCGTCATCATCGGGACGATAGAGGCCGGCATCAATTTGATATTTACGCATCAAAGCCCAAAAGGCTCTGCGATGCTTATTGGATGCACGTGCTGCTTTGGCAATATTTCCATTATGTAACTCGAGTGCGCGCGTCACATACTCACGCTCAAACTGTTCTACTACATTTGCTTTCGACAATCTGAATGATGCACATTCAGACTGCGTGTTTTGAAGCGCATGGTTTTGAGCATACTGATAACCAGGCGTTTTCACATTAGTTTTGAAACTCCTCGATGGATGCTTAAATCCTTTAGGTACATTATTCGCACCCACAGACGATCTTGCGAGCACGGAACTATGGTGGGGTGTGTTCAAGAGCCCATTGGGCGTGCCATATATCAACTCTGGTTCCCGCAAACTCCCCCCTGGTCTCGGCACCTTTGAGACGGTACTCAATATCCTTGCTCTATATTCATCCGGGCATAAGGGTAATCGTACAAAATCTGCCAGACCCAGCTCAAGTAAATCCTGCATCGCGGCTGATCTCAATCCACTAAATATACCGATCAACGGCACAAATGGTCCGCGAGGGATCGCAGCAAGTGCCTGCCTTGTCCAACCCAGTGTCTCGATTGAAACTGGCAGGAGGCAGGCATCAAATCGACGCAAACTCACACCAGACTTAGCAAAAGCTTGTATATCAACGTGCACGGGTGTGTTTGACATATCTTGATGCTCTGCATGCGACTCCCAGTCAAGATAGTGCAAGCGTATTCGCGCCATGGCTGGCTCGGCTTGTTTCAGCGCGATATCTAGCCAATCGCGGTGAGTCGACACGGACAGTACTGCGCAATCGATTTGTTGACGCATATTGATGTTCCTTAATATTCAGAACATACAAGACTAGTCACTCCAGCCATAAAACCATATTCGGAATTTACGCAATCGCTGATGTCACACTATGGTAAACACGAATAGCTAAAAAAAAACACGCCCATGGGCGTGTTTTTTTATTTGAATCATGAGATTAATGCTTGCGCGTCATCTCACCCGTAGCCGGGTCATAGTCAAACAGTTCGCGCAGTCGGTCTTGAGTGATCATCACAGTCTCATCACCATGCGGTCGATGGTCT
>CAINDJ010000154.1 GCA_903847325.1 uncultured beta proteobacterium
AATTTGCTTGCTCAAATCGATGATCAGGAGCGAAATAGCTACAGGTTGCCAAAACAACATACGCACTAGATTGAAATAAAACGAAACGCTATGTCAAACAATCTATACATTTAATCGCCAAGATCCACTTAATAACTCTCAGAAAATAATCGGAATGGTTACATGAAAATTTCATCTGGCAACGTTATCGTGCTGACCTTACTGCTAACGGGTATGTTTGGCGTGACGCAAGCGCAGACACTCAAAAGCTTATCTGATTTTCCTGTGCAGCCCATCACGATTATTTCTCCCTTTCCGCCGGGTGGCGGCAATGATAGTCTGTCACGCGTTCTCGCCGCTGAATTACAAACCATTGTGGGGCAACCTGTCGTTGTTGAAAACAAAGCGGGCGCGGGAGGCAATTTAGGAACGGCGCAAGCCGCGCGAGTCAAGCCTGATGGTTACACGGTGCTGATGTCTCAAACAAGCATCATTGCAGTTAACCCTGTGATGTATGCCAATGCCGGTTTTGATCCCCAGAAGGATTTTCAACCACTTACCCAACTCTCTGCGGCCCCCGTTGTGTTTGTAGTGCGTGCCGAGAGTCCGTATCAAACGCTGACGGATTATCTTGTTGCCGCGAAAAAGAAACCTGGCGTTGTAAATTATGCGACGCCAGGCAATGGCACGCTTTCACATCTGACGACAGCTCGACTGTCTAAACAAGCAGGCGTGGAGCTCACACATATTCCATATCGTGGTGCAGGGCCCGCAGCGACTGACTTGCTAGGTGGGCAGGTTGACATGCTTGTAACCTCACCCTCCTCGGTCGAGTCGTTAGTGTCGTCAGGAAAGCTAAGAGTGCTGGCGGCGACCAATTCAAATTTAATTGGCGTATTTAAAAATGTACCGACATTGAAAATGCTCGGAATTGAAAATATGGATGTTGTGGACTGGTACGGAATCTTTGCGCCGCGCGCAACGCCACAGGATCGGGTTGCGTATCTGACACAGGCCATCAGGCAAGCGATGCAATCGCCTGCCGTGATCGCTAAAGTGAATCAGGGCGGGTCAGAGGTGATCGCCAGTGAAACCCAAGCCTTTGAACAAAAAGTTGACGAAGAAATTAAAGAATGGAGGGGTGTTGTACAGGCCTCAGGCGTAAAAGCAGAGTAATCGCCAGTCAAATACAGCCAAAAAGTCTTTTGGACGATGGAGGGTTTGACGTATTTAAGCAATAACATGACTGCAGGTCTTAATGTTATTTATCAACACCGACTTGACAACCCGTAAAAGTTCGCCCATAATCGTCGGTTCCTCTTGTGGAGAGGTGCCCGAGTGGTTAAAGGGGGCAGACTGTAAATCTGTTGACCTTGCGTCTACGTTGGTTCGAATCCAACCTTCTCCACCAAGAGACCTAATTTGGGTATACCGAGTTGGGTATGACGAGGGGTATACCGAGAGACCACGGAAACTCGACAAAAAGCGGGTGTAGCTCAATGGTAGAGCAGAAGCCTTCCAAGCTTACGACGAGGGTTCGATTCCCTTCACCCGCTCCAGTTCATGTCGTTGCAGTTCGCAGTAAATGGTAGTACAGATTTCGTAGTACAGATTTCGTAAGTTCGTGGGGTCTGACCCGGCGAATGCGCCCATGTGGCTCAGTGGTAGAGCACTCCCTTGGTAAGGGAGAGGTCACGCGTTCGATCCGCGTCATGGGCACCAAAAGTACAAGTTAGCGTTATAAGTTTTTTCAGTTAAGTGAACATCCACCTCTTTCATCAGATTCAATTCAGGTCAGGAGTTAGTCATGGCAAAAGGTAAATTCGAACGTACCAAACCACACGTCAACGTTGGCACCATCGGTCACGTCGACCATGGCAAAACCACATTGACAGCGGCCATCACAACAGTGTTGTCCAAGAAGTTTGGTGGCGAGGCTAAAGACT
>CAINDJ010000155.1 GCA_903847325.1 uncultured beta proteobacterium
ACATTACCTTTGCCACCCATCGCTTTAAAAAGATGTTTGGCTGTTTCCAGGCCCAGGTTGTAATCGCTGGCACCTACAAAGGAGACAAACTTACCGACTTCGCTTCGGTCTGTCACGTTCACCACAGGAATATTTGCTGCGTTCATCTTTAATACGGCAGGCCCCATCGCTTTGTAATCAACAGGAATAAAGAAAATAGCATCAGGCTTTTTTACGATGACGTCTTCGACTTGACTCATTTGCTCCGGGATACTATCGGGCTTGGTCGGGATGTAATTGGTGGATTTGGCATTCATTTGTTTAGCTGCCGCCTCAGCCCCTAGCCTCACCACCTGAAAATAGGGGTTCGTTTGATTCTTTGTAAAAACCGCGATCGACTCACCATCAGCGTGCGCGTTAAAGGAAGCACAAAACAATGCGCTTGCACCGAGCAATAATTTCACTGAAACATGTTTTTGAAAATTTTTCATCTTTATATCTCCTGTCATTAAATGAATATTTTTAGTTTGCCTGAGTGAACTAACGAGAACCTATTCGCTTTCTTAAAAGCGTATCGAGAAATACTGCAAGGATCACGATCGATCCCATCACCAGTGGCTGCCAGTTGGCACTGATCGTGAGTAGATTCATGGCGTTGAGTACCAGTGTCAGAATGACTGCGCCGACTAAGGTTCCGGACAAGGTACCAACACCACCGAATAAAGACGTCCCCCCGATCAGGACCGCAGCGATCGCAGGTAAGGTCAAGGCCTCGCCAATATCGCCTTCAGCAGAATTCAGGCGTGCAAGAAACACTAAACTTGCCAAGCCAGCCATGGCACCACTCACAACGTAGACAAGCACGAGTCTGCGCTTGACTGGAACGCCAGATAAATGAGCCATGTTAGCGTTGGCACCAATCGCATAAATTTCATGACCAAAATTGGTGCGGGTAATGAAAACGCTGCCTATCGCAAAAAACAATAGCATCAGATAGATCGGTACAGGTATGCCAAACCAGTAACCACTGCCTATCACTCTGAACTCTTTGGGAAAGCCATAAATGGTTTGCCCATCCATAAACCAGTAAGTCAGTCCATGCAAAATCCAGAGCATTCCATAGGTTGCGATAAAGGGCGGCACACGAAGAAAAGCCACGAAATATCCATTGACTAAACCAATCAGCGTGCCACACCCTAAGCCGACCAGCGCACCAAGTAGAGGAGAACCCGTTGCTTTCATTACACTGCCTGCCAGACAGGCTGACATCGCAACATTGGCACCAATTGATAGATCCAGCCCAGCGGTCAGAACAACGAGCGTCAGTCCTGAGGCGAGTAAAAATAACAGGCTCGCCTGTCGCAACACATTGAGCACATTATTGAGTGTGAGAAACGCATCACTGACCAGCGAGAGTGCGAAACACAGCAAACCCAGTATGAATAAGCGGTAGACGATTGCCCGGGTATCTGTCGTCATGGGAAAAAAGGATAAGCTCATGCTTTCACCTTCAGGGCATCAATCAACAAAGCTAGCAATACCAAAACTCCAATGGCTGCTACTTGTATGGATGAGTGCACTCCAACGAGGTTTAATCCATTGCGCAGGACCCCCACTGATAGCACACCTAGCACAGTACCAAACAACCAACCATTACCACGCTCGAAAGACGTACCACCTACAGCGACTGCAGCAATGGCATCAAACTCCATTCCTATCGCTGCGGTAGGATGGCCGGAATTCATTCTCGCCGTCATGAGCAAAGCACCAATCCCCGCCATGAGTCCACCAAGTATATAAACAGCGACAAGATAGAGATTGACGCGCACGCCTGCAAGCTTAAGTGCCTCACGATTACCACCTAACGCAAAAACATACGTACCAAACTTGGTGTGGTAAAGCAAAAGATGGAACCCCGCATAGGCTATGACAGCGAACCACATCGGGATAGGGATGCCTAAAAACAAACCCGAATAAGCGAGCGGGATAAGCTCTCCAATGCCCACGACGCTGCGACCATCCGTCACGACTAGCGCCAAGCCTTGGGCAGCTCCCATCGTGCCTAACGTCGCAACAAAAGGCGGAATGCCAAGTTTCGCAACCAACAGTCCATTGGCGATCCCGAAGAGCAATCCGACTCCAAGTGCAGAAAGTAACGCGAGCCAGAAAGAGCCAGTCATCACGGCAATACTCGCCATCACGACACCGCAAAGTGTCAATAATGCCCCCATCGACAAATCCAGACCCTCAGTCATGATGATCAGCGTCATAGGTAAAGCCAGCAGCAGCAGCAATGTTGACTGCAAAATGATGTTGTTCCAATTATCAGTAGTCAGAAAGCCGGAACTCAAAACACTAAAGGTCAATAC
>CAINDJ010000156.1 GCA_903847325.1 uncultured beta proteobacterium
ATATGATTTGAAAGGAGTTAATATTGCCGGGTTTGGCAATACACATGCGGAAATATATGGCACTTACGGCAGAGTGCAGAATACGGGATATATGATTGACTTGCTTTGCTATCCAGGCGATGCATTTGAAAATCCTAAAAACCTGTTTAAACCTGACTACTACATGGGGGTGCTGGATGGTTCAACACCCGATGCGAAAATCATTGGCGCAGGACCAGTCGGTAGTTTTAATCATCCACCCAAAGTTGTCGCCGACCCTGAGCGTCGTTCTCTGACGAGGCAAGAGTGGATGGGCGAGTTTTTTAAAACATCCACCACCCCTGCAGGCCATGGCTTTGATTTAGTCAATACTAAAAATGGATTCACCTGCTACAGTTTTATGCCAAAGTCGGATCTGCCGCTTAAAGTGATTGTGCTGGATGATACGCAGTCAGATGATGATGGCTCCGAAGACATTCACGGTCATGGATTTTTAGACCAGGCGCGTTACAGCTGGCTTAAAAAGGAGCTGGCTTCAGGGCAGACTGCGGGGCAGCTCATGATTATTGCCGCACATATCCCGATTGCGGTTGAGCCCGACAACTCAGAAGTCGAATGGTGGCTGAGTCCGCTCAATGCAGTGACCTTGCCTGCACTCATTACGGAGCTCCATCAGTATCCGAATTTACTGGTTTGGCTGGCAGGGCATCGACATGTCAATACGGTGAAAGCTTTTGTTTCGCCTGATCCGCTGCGTGCGCCAGAGCAAGGCTTTTGGCAGGTTGAGACAGCTTCACTGAGAGACTTTCCCCAGCAGTTTCGTACCTTTGAAATTTATTTGAATAATGATTACAGCATCTCGATCAAGACGCTTAATGTTGATCCTTCTGTCAAGGATGGGACGCCTGCTGCAAAGTCGCGCCAGTATGCCGTAGCGGCGCAGCAGATTGTTAAAAATAAGGGTATCTATCAAAACCCAAGCTCGCTTGCGGATGGCTCTATCAGGCCAATGCCGGTTGGCTCTTACAATGCCGAGCTTAGAAAGCAACTGAGTGCTGAGATGATTGGCCGGCTTAAAAAACGATACGCGTTACATACGTAACCACAATTAGTCAGCAATTTCATTCAGAATACTAATGTAGTCAGCATTTAATAAAACTAATATGGCTCTATAATTGGCTCTATATTAAGAGCTAATTGACGGAGATATTATGGATGCTATCTATGCGGATTATTCAATCAGTATGTCGGAGTTCAAAAAAAATCCGGCTCAGGTGCTAAGAACGGCAGGAGAAAAACCAGTGGCAGTACTAAATCATAATCGTCCAGCTTTTTATATGATCACTCCGAAATTATTCGAAGCACTGGTTGAGGCTTTGGCGGATAAAGATTTGGCAGATTTGGCTAGAGAGCGTATTAAAGGGATTGATGGTGCGATTGAGGTTGACATTGACAGTCTGTAACAATGTTTCAACTTCATCTCAGTACAAACTTAAATTTGTTCCTAAAGCACTAAAAGAATGGCATGAGTTAGACGGAAGCGTAAAAGATGTTTTGTCTAAGCTTTTAAAGAAAAGATTAATTGAGCCAAGGCTCCCAGGGGCTGAGTTACAGGGCGAATTGTCTAATTGCTACAAAATAAAATTACGTAAGCAAGGCTATAGGCTCGTATATCAAGTCATAGATCAAAATCTAGTGGTACTCGTATTGGCGATTGATAAGCGTGAAAAAATGGCAGCATACCGTTCTGCGATTGCCCGCTTGATTGAATCCATGCAGCGATAGGACTAACTTTGTTTGTTAGCTATTCAGTCGATTGTTGGTATACATGCAACGAATCGTGCGTATTACGAAATACGTCAATTAACGTAGCGTAAATATGATGTAAAACTAACGCGATTCGGTTAATGTATTTCCATGAAATCCATCCTGATCGATCGTAATGCCCGTCTGCGTGACGACCCTGGCACAGGCCATAACCGCTGGCATCCAGATATTGAGCCTATCGCCGAGGTCGTACCGGGCGAAGAAATCCTGCTCGAAACCCGTGATGCGGCCGATGGTCAGGTCAAACCTGGTATGTCCTTTGAGGACCTGGCCAAGAACGATAAAAAAGTCGGCCATCCACTGACGGGACCTATCTTTGTCAAAGGCGCCGAACCCGGCGACATACTCGAAATCGAATTTGTAGATCTGATCCCGCAAGATTATGGCTGGACGGTGATTCGTCCTGGTGCAGGTTTTTTACGTGAGATATTTGACGCAAAATTCCTTGCACACTGGCATGTCGATAAAGGTTTCGCGCGTTCTGCCCAAATCCCAGGCGTCAAAATCCCAGAGGGAATTTTTATGGGTACGGCGGGTGTCGCGCCATCGCATGAGCAGATGGTGAATTGGAATGCGCGCGAAACAGATCTGGTGCGCCGTGGAGGCATCGCGCTGCTACCTGATGCGCAAGACGCTATTCCTTCAACAGAACCCATCGCGAGCAGCGGTCTGCGTACCATGCCGCCTCGCGAAAACGGCGGTAATGCGGACATCAAGCAACTCACCCGTGGCTCAAAGTTACAAATACCCGTCAGTGTGAGCGGCGCGCTGTTTTCTGCGGGCGATGCACACTACGCGCAAGGCGATTCCGAGTGCTGCATCACCGCCATCGAAATGGGTGCAAGTGCAGTGGTGAAATTCAAAGTCTTGTCGGGCGAGGCTAAACGTCGAAATCAACGCTTTCCAAGATTTTCACACCCGGGGTATTTTCTGCCTCCTCAGTGGGCGGCTCCCCATAACTTTATCGCAACGACAGGTTTGCCGATCCGCGAAGACGGCACGCAGGAGTGCGAGGACCTGACACTCGCTGCGCGCAATGCGTTGCTTGAGATGATCTCTTTACTCGGTGAGCGTGGATACAGCCGCGAGCAAGCTTATGTGATTTGTTCGCTGGCGGTTGATTTGCGTATTAGCAATGCGGTCGATTTGCCAAATGTGTGCGTGAGTGCGTTGTTGCCTGAGGGGATTTTCGAGGTTTGATCGATAGTCGCGGGTGCAGGGTACGCGTCACGCAAATCGCATCACCAGTTTAGCGCCACCGCCCGCTGACTCCTCCACACAGATTTTGCCGCCATGTCGTTGCATGATGTGGCTGCATAGCCAAAGACCCAGGCCCATGCCGGCCTTTTTGTCTCCGGTCAGTAATTCAAATACACCGTTTCGAATCGGCGCGGAGATGCCTGGGCCGTTATCCGAAACAGAAATTTCCGTGTATTCATCTGTTTGTTTTGCTTCGATTGTGATGGTTTTTATTTCTTGATCGATCGTGCTTAACGCCTCAATGGCATTATTCAAAATATTCAGGATGAGCTGCTGAAACTCCGTCCTGTTCAGTTTTAATTCAATGTGTTTGTCTATGTTTAAATTGAGCTGAATCTTTTTTGCTTTTAATTCCACTTCAATGATCGGAACAAGGTTCAGCAATACTTCAGAGGCATCGATTGTAGTCAACTCGATGTCTTGCTCGAGAAAATTGATCTGAGTACCTTCACGATATTGCCTGCACGCTTTGTGTCGGATTCAAGTGCCTCGATCAGATCTTTTTGAGCAGAGAGATCCAGACTGCCTGCATCTGCCAGCATTTTTAAAAACTGTACGTTGATGAGCAAAGCCGCCAGTGGCTGATTGAGCTCGTGCGCGATGGCTGCTGAGAGTGCGCCCGTCGCTGCAGTCTTATTGGATTTGAGCAGAGACGAAATCAATACTTCCTTTTCTTTGAGCAGCAATGAGATTTCTTCTTTTTCGAGTGAGGTCGACGCCAACTCGTCTTGTTTGTTTTTTAAATCTCTAAAGGTCGCTTTTTCCTTGAGCCATAGTCTTTCATATAGAAAACTATTGATAAATACATACGTAATTAACTGCAATCCAAAGGTCAAAAATAAAAATGCACTTGCTCTGACATCGGCCTGGAGAATATTGGGAGCCTGATTCGTATTGCTAATATTTAGAAAGATCAGCACTGCAATGCCAATCAGCGTTTGCGTCACGATGAGTAAAAATGCCAGTCTCAGGATAAAAGAGCGGATGTGTTTTAAGCTTCGCGAGATTTCATAGCCCTCCCAGATCGTCATCGCTGTGCCAACGCTGCCGATCAATGCAACGCGTGCTGAATAACCATTTTCTTGATTCAACAGATAAATATATAAAAAAGTGATCAGGAGCAATAGTAACGAGAGTGTTTTCTTCTGAAAACTGGTAACCGGGGTTTGCCAGGCTCTGATAAAAAGTGCAATGGTTACGATTGACGCGATGAGCGAAATATTGGCTACGACCAGGGCAGGTTTGTTAAACACTGGCACCAACGCCCAAGCAGCAAAGCTTGCAGCTCTAAGCAACAAAGATGCCGGCCAGTAGGCATTCACAAACTGAAAGTCGACTGAACTTTGTTTACGTACGGTTGAGACGTAAATACCCACGGCGGTTTCAAGTACGAAGTGCAACTTTGATTAATTAGGCGGGTGGCTGAGAATGTTCTAGCATCTCAGGCTCCTAGACCGGCAAGTCAAAGTTACCTTATGAGCTACAAACATCTCAGCCAAACTGAACGTTATCAGATTTACGTACTTATGAAAGCAGGAAATAACTTCCAGACGATTGCCCAAATGCTGGGTCGACACAAGTCGACAATCAGTCGAGAGGTTTTGCGTAATTCTGGTTTGAAAGGTTATCGTCCTCGACAAGCAGATTTGCTTTGCCAAGAAAGAGCCTACTCGAGCCGTAACGCCCTTCAAATTGATCAAACGACGAGAGATTTGGTCGCTGAGCGTCTCAAACTCCAGTGGAGTCCTGAGCAAATTGCAGCTTTCTTGCCTGTCAGCCATGAAACGATTTACCGGCACATTTACGCTGACAAGGCTCAGGGCGGTTCCCTTTGGAAACACCTTCGCTGCCAGAAGAGGCGGCGAAAGCGTTACGCCAGTGGACAACAACGTCGCGGCCAGATCATTGGTAGGCGCCCCATTGCCGAACGTCCTGCTTCTGTTGAAACGCGTAGTCAGGTTGGTCACTGGGAAGGCGACACCGTGATCGGCGCGGGTCACAAACAAGCGATCGTGACGCTCGTAGAGCGCAAAAGCGGATTTGCAGTCCTCTCGCATGTCACCCGTAAAACCTCCGACCTAGTCAGCCGAGCCATCATTACGAGTCTCGCCCCTCTTGCGCAACGCGTCAGAACAGTAACTTACGATAACGGAAAAGAGTTTGCTGATCATGCGATAGTGGATGAGGCGTTGGACTCGACGGCCTACTTTGCGGACCCGTTTGCCAGTTGGCAACGCGGTTCAAATGAAAACTTTAATGGTTTACTTCGTCAGTACATTCCTAAAAAGCGCCCCTTATCGACCGTGACCGCGGAAGAACTTAAAATGATCCAAGATCGTATTAATCACCGACCACGAAAACGATTAGGTTTCAAAACTCCGTACCAAGTGTTTCACCAGTCTTTAGACCGCGTTGCACTTCGTACTTGAAACCGCCCACCAAAATAAGCGAAAAAATAGCAAAAATAATTTGGTTAAATATTTGCATAGTTATTTTGCACGCCGCATCAAGGTGAGTCTTCAGGAGGAGCTGTCAAATGGTCCTCGGCCCCCAGTTAAGGTCAGTGTAAACTTTAGTCACTTTTTTATCTAAATGTTGAAGATTTCACACATGAAACGCTACTCTCTGCGGATGGCTGCGGTAGACACCCCCATTATTCCCGCAATCGGTGAATTGGTCCGTAATAACCCCGGAACGATTTCTCTGGGACAGGGCGTAGTGAATTATGGGCCGCCTGCGGCTGCGATCGCAGCGATCCCTTCCATGATGGGGGATGCGCAATTAAATAAGTATCAGGCCGTGATGGGATATCCCGCTTTGGTTGATGCGCTGCAAAAAAAACTGGCTGACGAAAACAATTTTCAGATTGGCGCGGATTCGATTCTGATGATCACCGCGGGTAGCAATATGGCTTTCCTGAATTGCATCATGGCGGTTGCGGATCCGGGTGATGAGTTTATTTTGCCAAAACCGTTTTATTTCAATCAGGAAATGGCAATCCGAATGTGTGGATGTGTACCGGTCCCTGTGGATGTCAATGAGGACTGGAGTCTCAATGTCGAGGCATTGGCTGCTGCGATTACTCCGCGCACGCGTGCGATTGTGACTGTCTCGCCTAACAATCCAACTGGTGCGGTGTATTCGCAGGCGTCTCTGACTGCCGTCAATAATTTATGTGCAGAGAAAGGGCTTTATCACTTTAGCGATGAGGCTTACGAATATTTTACTTACGATGGGGCAAAACACTTTTCTCCTGCTTCGTTGCCAGGTGCGGCCAAGCATACGTTTTCATTTTATTCCATGTCAAAAAACTATGGCATGGCGAGTTGGCGTCTGGGCTATGTCGTTTTTCCAGCCGACTTGTTTGATACCATGAATAAGGTGCAGGACACCAATCTGATTTGTGCCCCCGTGCCGACACAGTTACTCGCCCTTGAGGTGCTTAAGTATGGCCGGGCCTGGGTCCAGCCAAAGGTCGATGCGTTAGGCGATGTGCGTAAAAATGTGTACCAGGCCCTTGAGGGCTTGGGTGATCTGGTTCAGTTCCCGCGCACCCAGGGGGCATTCTATGTTTTGATGAAGTTGCCCGGTTTGCAACGCGGTCACGATCCGCTGGCATTTAATCGTGCCATGGCAGAAAACCACAAAGTCGTCTCTATCCCCGGCTTTGCTTTCGGTCTGACCAATACGCACGAGGCGAACTATCAACGTCTCTCATATGGTGCGCTTCAGGCCGCCAGCGTCACAGAGGGCGTGGCGCGCTATGTGACGGCAGTCAAGGACTGGTACAAGAGTTAACTTTTACGCCTCTGCGCGCTGCGTGACGGCCTGCGCCCATTTGTCTGCGACATTGGGCGAAGTCGCACACGTTGCCTCGCGTGTCACCACACGTACAGCCCTCTCCAGCAACTGAATATCCGCCTCGTGCTGTCTGGCAACGTGCGGGTCTTCAAAAAAGATCACGCGCTGGCAATTGCCGTCGAGCACCAGATCGGCAATTTGCGCATCCCCACCCATTGGGCCACTCAGATAGCGATCAACCCACGGCGTGTCTGCGGGCCATCCGCGGGATATCGCCAGCTCATTCAGACGTTGTCCTGTCGTGCCTGTAGCGACACGCCTTGTATATCTGCACAGCAAATCGAAATGTCGGTCCGCAAAGGCAATCATCTCGTGTTTGAGGGCATCGTGCGCAATCATCGCCAGGCATTGCGTCTCAAGTTCAAAAAGTCGATTAATGCGAGGATCTGCTTCAAAACCAGCAAGCACTCTTTCAACCTCAATCCACTCAACCGCGCCGGCCATTGTCGAAATAAAGGGGCGGCCATGCGTTATGCATTGACGTTTCAGTGCGAGCGCCTCGGGGAAAATGGATGAGGGATCGACCGGATCGATCAGGTAAATCGCGCCATCAAGTGCATTGGCATTGTTGTCTGACTCGGTGACACGGGCGACGAGTTTCATCAGTCCTCCTTCGCGACCATAGGGGTAGCGAATCAGTCCGGGATAACTGCCAAGCAAACCTTCACGCTGAATCGCATCAAACGTTCTGCCTACGGTGTGTAACTCAATGCCGAGACTTTCAATGCCTACGGCACTCAAGCGTAACCAGTCAAAGCATGCGGCATTAGCGGACTCATGGTGCAGACGGTTTGCTGCCAGACCAAAGCGTAATTTGCGTGGATGAGTAGTCGTCATATTGATATTTTGCATCGGAGTGAGTGGGGGAGGACTACAATTTGCTTGAGCAACTGAGCGCTAGTCTCAAGCTTAGTTGATCCGTAACGCGTCAAAGGACACATCTATGAAATCATTTGCGCTTTTTATGCAAGATCAGGGCTTTGAGCATTTATTTACTGCCGCGGGTTTCTGGCAGTTTGTGACGAGTCTGTTTTGTTTGCCTGCAAATTTAATGATCGAGCTTGTTTCGTCAAACAAAACTACGGGATCCATCGCCCATTGGTCTGTATCGCCGGACGCTCTTTTAAACAGCTGGTCAGCTGCGTGCGCATCTTTTGTTGTCTGGGTGTTGATTGTTGCTTTTATAGCAGGGACAAATAAATAGTAATCGTTGGGTCGTAGCAAGGGTGAATCAAGAATAGATTGCCCTCACTTCGCTTTTTATTAGCCTGGCAAATCACCCAGGCCGCGCTTCAGATATTTTTGCGATAGTTTTTCAAGATCGCCGTTTTTAATGCCAGCGGCAATAATCTCGTTGATCTTCAGGCGCAGCGCCTCTTCACCTTTTGGCACACCGATATAGCAACCGCTCAGACGCGTGGTCAGTTTGTACTCGGTATTGAGCTGAGGATTACGCTGAATCATGCTTTCGGCGACTGCAGCACCCGTCGCGATCAGATTCGCCTGACCAGATACGTAGGCAGACACGGTTGCATTATTGTCCTCGAACCGTTTGATATCGGTCTGGGCAGGAGCCATCTTTGTCAGATCGACATCCTCAAATGCGCCACGCACCACGCTGACAGATTTTCCGGCTAAATCAGCAAAGGACGTCACGGAGACGTTTTTAGGACCATAGACCGCACTGAAAAATGGCGCATACGCAGCGGTGAAATCGATGACTTTTTCG
>CAINDJ010000157.1 GCA_903847325.1 uncultured beta proteobacterium
AAATTTCCCCATGCAAACAAATTCCACCCTCAGCGCTCTGAATGCTCTTTCCCCTATTGATGGTCGTTACGCCTCGAGGTGTGAAGGATTGCGTCCTCTCTTATCAGAGGCCGGTTTTATGGCGCATCGGGTAGAGGTGGAGATTGCCTGGCTGATCGGTTTGTCTGAGGCGGGTTTGGCGGAATTGCCTGCTTTTTCACCTGCAGCGCGTCAGACTCTGAAGTCGATTGTCAGCGACTTTACCGAGGCGGATGCCGATCGGATTAAGCAAATTGAACGCGTCACGAACCATGACGTGAAAGCGGTGGAGTATTGGCTCAAAGAAAAAGTCGCCGGCCACGCCGAACTCGAAAAGGCTGGTGAATTCATTCACTTTGCCTGTACTTCCGAGGATATCAACAATACCTCGCATGCCCTGATGCTGACGCGTGCGCGCGATCAGGTCGTTTTACCACAGCTCAAAAAGACCCTGGAGGCCATCCAGCATATCGCGCATACCCAAGCCGAGCAGCCGATGCTGGCCCGCACGCACGGCCAGCCCGCTACACCAACGACGCTGGGCAAGGAGTTTGCAAACGTTGCGGCGCGCGTGCGTGATGCGATTGCCAATATTTCAGCGGTTCAGCCTTTAGCCAAGATGAATGGTGCGACGGGTAATTACAACGCGCATATGTCGGCTTACCCTGAAATTGACTGGGCGGCGTTCAGTGGTCGTGTCCTGACTGAGCTCGGCCTGAAGCAAAACCCCCATACGATTCAGATCGAGCCACACGACTGGATGGCTGCGTTGTTTGACGCCATCGCCCGCACCAACACGATCCTGATTGATCTGAATCGCGATATCTGGGGTTACATCGCATTTGGTTACTTTAAACAGAGACTGAAAGATGGCGAAGTCGGCTCCTCGACTATGCCGCACAAAGTCAATCCGATTGATTTTGAAAATGCCGAGGGCAATCTGGGCCTCGCTAACGCCATGCTGCGCCATTTGTCAGAAAAACTGCCGATTTCACGTTGGCAGCGAGACCTGACTGATTCGACCGTACTGCGTAATCTGGGCGTGGCATTAGGTACTGCCTGGTTGCCTATGATGCGGGTTTGCGCGGTCTGGGCAAGCTTGAGGTCAATGCTGCTGCGATCGATGAAGATCTGGACAATTGCTGGGAAGTTCTCGCCGAGCCCATTCAGACTGTCATGCGCCGCTATGGCTTGCCCCAGCCTTATGAGCAACTTAAGGCGTTAACGCGCGGCAAAGGTATCACACAAGACGCTTTAAAGACCTTTATTACCGGACTGGACTTACCCGCAGACGTCAAAACACGTATGCTGGCGATGACGCCCCGTAATTACATTGGTCTGGCTGCTGAGCTGGCGCGCGCGATTTAAATTTAAGCTGGTACGATTTATGCGATCGAGGTTTGGAATGACCGCGATCGCACTTTCATTTGAGCGTTTATATTTCTATAACGAACTGAACCGGAGTTTTTGATGAAAAAATTATCATTACTTGTTGTGACTGCAACGCTTGCGAGTTCGCTGTGGATGGGTTCAGCTCATGCGCAATTTGCAAAACCTGAGGATGCGGTCAAATACCGCCAATCCGCGTTGCAACTCATCGCTTCCCACTTTGGTCGCATGCAACCCGTAATGAAAGGGCAGGTACCCTATGATGCCGCTGCGATCAAAGCGAACGTCGAGTTACTGAAAACCTTATCGACATTGCCTTGGGCAGGCTTTGTAGAAGGCTCTCAGGCGGGCACAAGCGCCAAGCCCGAAATCTGGACCGATGCTGCAGGGTTTAAAGCCGCACAGGCAAAATTTGAGGGCGCTGTTGATAAGCTTTCAGTTGCCGCCAACGCAGGCGACCTGGACCGTGTCCGTGCCGCCTTCGGTGACGTTGGCGCAAGCTGCAAGGCTTGCCACGACAGCTATCGTGTAAAAAAGTAAATCAGATCGCTGAAGGATGCTTCGCCAGAGGCGTCACGATGATATCCATATATGGAAACATCGGCAGACCCGACAGCATGGTGTGCAAAGCATCATTGTCGGCTGCCTCAAAGATACTGACGTTGGCGTAACGCCCCACTACGCGCCACAGGTGCGGCCAGTGGCCTGCACGTTGCAAGTCCTGCGCGTAGTTTTTCTCCTTTAGTTTGATTTGCTCTGCCTTGACTGGATCCATATCGGCGGGCATGTTGACTTGCATTTGAACCATGAAAAGCATGCTGTTTCCTTTGCTCAGGATTTCAGGAAAGGCACGACAGCCTTGAGATATTGCTCAGGAATCTCTGTCGTGGGAATGTGCGCGCAGGGGATCGTGACGAGTTTTGCACCTTTGATGTGCTCGACGAGTTTCTGACCACGGGCAAGCGGCGTAGATAAGTCAAAATCACCGACCACCACCAGCGCGGGTGTCTCGATCAGAGGCAGGCGTGGATATAAATCCATATCGCGGATTGCTGCACAACAGCCACTATAGCCATGGCCAGCCGTTAACAACACGGTATTACGCACGCGTTTCAAACCCATACTGTTTTTAGCGACAAAATCCGGCGTAAAAAAACGACCAATCACGGCATCGATAATCGCAGGCATACCGCCTTGCTTGATTGCTGCCATGCGCGTGTCCCAGATGCCTGGATCGAATTCGGCGGACGTGTTGCTTAATACGACATGCCGTAGTCCTGCCGGGCGACGTGCGGCAAGCTCCATGCCGACCATGCCACCCATCGAGATACCCCAGTAATCATAGGAGGTCAGGCGGGCGGCCGCAATGACGGCCTGAACATCATCGGTCAGTTGATTGATCGTGTAATCCCCCTGAGGCGCCTCAGAGCCACCGTGTCCGCGCATGTCGTAGCGCACCACGTAAAAATCTTCCATCAAGGCGTCAAGGATGGGATCCCATAAGGAAAAGTCGCTACCCAGCGAATTTCCTAAAACAAGAGCGGGTTTCATGGCATCGCCATCTCCGCGCCAATAAATGCGAACTGATCCGTTTGTGACAACTGGCATGTGATATCCCCGATTTTTAAAAGTATTTTGGGGGATATTAGCAAATATTAATTAAAACTCGCGCCAGCATTCGCGGCGAGCTGGATTAACCACCAGGCTACAAAGGTGAGGGCGGTGATGAGTGCCAAGGCGCACATCCTGATCCTCAGATCGTCGCGCGCGGGGGCGGTGCTGGCGGGAAGACGGTCTGCCGCGATATCCCCATGCATCATTGGGCCAATGAGTTTTTGCCCTTTCAGGGTGTACACCAGGATTGCAAGCAAGTGCAGCGCAATCACAATAAACACGAACGTTTCGTTGAGTTGATGCACGCCCGTCATGAATGAACTGGTTGCGTCGCTGACAAATTGAGCGAAGGGGCCTTGAGTGAGGATATCGTCGTTGGCAAAGAGCCCCGAGACAGCTTGAACGCCGATGACTGCAAGCATCGCAAGCACGGACAAGGCGCCAAGTGGATTGTGACCGGGTATTTTTTTAGCTGGTTTCGACATCGTCAGGATGTAATTCCACACCGATACCGGGCCGCACACAAACTGACTGAATCTCGCATAGCGCGGACCAATGAATCCCCAGATAATTCTAAATGTGAGTAACGCGAGTGCGGCGATCCCGAGTCTGACGTGCCAGTCCATCCAGGCGCCACCGACTTTGGCGCTCACAATCGCACCGGCAACGCAGCAGGCAAAGGCAATATGAAAAAGTCTTGTTGGTAAATCCCATATGCGAATACGGGATTGAACAGGTGTGTGATCGATCATTTTTAACGGTCTTTATTCATACGTTGAGTGTTGCTTTGCAGCATTGTGCTGCAAAGCTGCTAACAGGTGATCCTGTGTTGCAGTGTGTCATGTTTCTGTAACGTAGTTTGCGCTAAGATTTATGACAAGAAATAATTTGAATTGAGCGATGCGTTTACACGACTTGAATCTTATTTGATCGCATTCGATTTCATTAGATATCTTAAAACTGAAAAGAAAAATAAATTAACAATGACAGCAGTTACTTTTGAGCAAGTCAGCAAGGACTGGGGGACTGCGATCGCTTTGCATCCCAGCGATCTCTCGTTGCAAGCAGGTCAGTTCTCCGTACTGCTGGGACCCTCAGGCTGCGGCAAAACAACGACCTTGCGTTTGATCGCAGGCCTTGAGGCCGCAAGCGCTGGCCGGATTTCGATATTCGGTCAGGATGTAACAAATGTGCCTCCCTCGCATCGTGGTGTGTCCATGGTGTTTCAGAACTATGCACTATTTCCGCATTTATCTGTCGCAGAAAATATCGTGTTTGGTTTGAAGGTGCGAGGCGTTGCGCGTTCAACTATTGAGGAGCGACTGAAGAAATCGCTGGACTTATTAAGTCTCACTCCCTATCAGGCGCGTAAACCCGGCCAGTTGTCCGGTGGTCAGCAACAGCGTGTCGCACTTGCCCGCGCACTGGTGGGGGATGCCAAACTCTGCCTGATGGATGAGCCCTTATCCAATCTGGATGCACAACTGCGTCAAGAGATGCGGCATGAGCTCCGAGTTCTACAGCAGGAGCTTGGTTTGTCGGTAGTTTACGTGACACATGATCAAACCGAAGCCATGAGCATGGCTGATCGTGTCGTATTGCTCAAGTCAGGCCGCATCGAGCAGGTTGCCACACCCTACGAAATTTACCAGTCCCCGGGTTCGTTGTTTGTCGCGCAATTTATCGGTAGCTCGCGAATGAATATCCTCACACTCGAGGCAGGCCGCATCGCTGGTACAGATATCGCGCTGGATGCGCCGCGTCAAGCAGTCTGCGTGGGGATCAGACCCGAGGATATCCGTCTCGGTGGACCCTACTCAATGTCTGTATCACATACGGAATTCACGGGCGCAGATTTAATGCTGCATGCGCAAGCGGGATCGCAAACAATTGTCGTGCGTGCAGAGGGTGCTCAAGTCGTGCGTGCGCAGACAGAGATTCTTCTTGGGTGGGATGCTTCCAGATTGCACTGGTTTGATGAAAGTGGTTTACGCATTTAAATATTTTGAGGAGTGAAGAATGAATCACGTATTGACTAAAGTTGCTGCGGCAACATTCGGCTTGTGTTTGAGCGCAGCAGCATTCGCTAAAACAGAAATTTCGTTTTATTTCCCCATAGCGGTCGGTGGCCCGATCACCAAAACCATCGACCAGTATGCGGCAGACTTCAATAAGGAAAATCCTGAGCTGAATGTGACCCCTGTTTATTCGGGCACCTATCAGGAAACAATCGTGAAGGTGTTGACTGCGCACAAAGCCGGCAAGCCTCCCACCGCCGCGATTCTTTTGTCGACCGACACCTTTACCCTGGCTGACGAAGATGCGATCGTGCCGATCGATAACTTTGTCAAGACGGATGCCGATCGCGCCTGGATGAAAAGTTTTTTCCCCGCATTTATGCTCAATGGTCAGTTTGCGAACAAGACCTGGGGCGTACCTTTCCAGCGCTCAACGGTGGTGATGTACTGGAATAAGGACTTGTTTAAAGAAGCCGGTCTGGATCCGAATACACCGCCTAAGAACTGGGCCGAGACTATCAGCATGGGGCAAAAGCTGACCAAGAAAGATGCGACCGGTAATGTGACGCAATGGGGGATTCAAGTTCCTTCAAGCGGCTTTCCATACTGGTTATTTCAGGGCTTCAGCACCCAGAATGACGGCATACTCGCCAATGCGGAGGGTAATCAGGTCAAGTACGACGATCCAAATGTCGTGGCGGCCTTGCAGTATTGGGTTGATCTGTCTAAAAAATACGGTATTCATCCCAGTGGTGTCGTGGAGTGGGGGACAACGCCACGCGACTTCATGGAAAAGAAAGTCGCTATGATTTGGACCACAACAGGTAATCTCACCAATATCCGTAGCAATGCGAAATTTGATTTTGGTGTCGCCATGTTGCCTGAGGGAAAACGTCGCGGTTCACCAACCGGAGGCGGTAATTTCTTTATCTTTAAGAAAGCCGCAGGACCAGAGCAAGAGGGCGCTTACAAATTTGCAAAATGGCTGACACAGCCAGAACGTGCGGCGCAATGGAGTATCGATACGGGTTACGGTGCCGTATCACCCGCAGCGTATGAAACACCAGCCTTGAAAAAATATGCGGCAGATTTTCCACCCGCTCTCGTCGCACGCGATCAGTTGCCGTTTGCTGTCGCTGAATTGTCGACCCACGATAATCAACGCGTCACCAAAGCATTGAATGACGGACTGCAAGCGGCGCTGACGGGTACAAAAACACCTGAACAAGCGATGAAAGACGCGCAAGTTGAGGCCACACGCTTGCTGCGTCCTTATAAGTAAACGCATGCAGCATCACGTTTTTCGTAACGTCTACGCGTACCTGCTGCTATTGCCCGCCTTTGTTTTTCTGGTGGGCTTTACGCACTATCCTGCGATAGCAACCTTGCTTGACAGCTTTATGTCGACGCCAAGGGCAGGGCGCGCTGCAAGTTTTGTCGGGATGCAAAACTATCAGGATATGCTGGCGGATCCGGTCTTCTGGAAATCCGTTATCAATAATTTCTGGTTCGCAATGGCGACCATTCCTGTTTC
>CAINDJ010000158.1 GCA_903847325.1 uncultured beta proteobacterium
GAATATGCAACGCTCTCTTTTTTTACAGGGCGTCCAGGTTGAAATCGATTTAAGAAACGGAATTTTACGGTTACCAGAGACGCTTTTGTTTGACTCGGGCAAGGCTGAACTTCGAGAAGGCGGAGTCAAAGCACTGCGGATCGTCTCTGAAAATCTGATGCGCATCCTGCCTTGCTATGCCGAAACCCAGACCATAGCGTCGATACAGGAGTCATGCAAAACAGATATATCAGGGTACCGTATGAGACTCGAATCACTTTTTATTGAAGGGCATACCGATTCCCTCCCTATCGCGAATACCGTATTTAAAGACAACTGGGATTTGTCTGTGGCCAGAGCTAAAAATACATATATTGAACTTGTTAAAGCTGAACCTGCGCTTGAAAAGATGGAAAATGAAAGACAACAGCCTCTTGTGAGCTTTAGTGCCTATGCGGGACGACGACCTATCGTTGATAACTCTAACGAATCAACACGCCGAAAGAACAGAAGGATAGATTTAAGATTTATCATGGCGCAACCAAGTATCGAGACCGACTTAAAGTTATAGACAAAATTATTCTGTCATTCACTTATACGCCAGACAACTTGAAATACAACTGAATTTCAGTGCCTGAGCCAGGTTGACTAATGATTTTCCACTGACCTGAATGAAGCGCTATCACTTTTTCGACGAGCGTTAATCCCAAACCGAACCCAGGAGTTGTTCCTGAGGTATCCGCGCGATAAAAACTTTCACTTACGCGGGAAATTTGCTCAACGTTCATTCCACACCCCTGATCTCTGATGGATATGCAGACGCCGGGGTAAAGAATTGGATCACTTGACAGTTTCAATTCAATTTGAATCAACGATCCTTCATTTGAAAAACGATAAGCATTATCCAAAAGCTCAGTCAATACAATCTTCAATTTTTTATCTGATATTTCAGCCATCATTATCGATTCAGATTCATTCAGGTATTGATGTCTGACGATTTTCCCGTAGGACGGAACATAACTGGATGAAAAGTATTCCAGCCAGAAATTTAATTGGGTTTTTTGCTTTAAAAAAGTAGTTGGATCAGTTTGTTCGAGTTCAATCAGTTCGAGTAACTTAAAGAGAAGCTTATCAATTTCTTTTGATTTTTCTACAATAAATTTCAGGTATTGACCCCTTATCTCTTCGTTTATTGTAGGCCTGGCCTGTAATAATTCGCTATACCCTAGAATGATAGTGAGTGGCGCACGCACTTCATGCGCAGCAGTCATCATGAATTGTGATTTTGATTTTTCAAGCAGATGTTGCTTGGTTTCATCCACGATGAGTATCACTTGTCCAACCAACCCGTTCACATAAGAATACCAGTCGAGATGTATTGGTGTTTTCACCCCATTACTTTTCTGCACGTAGACATGATTAATTTCGCGATGATGTTCGTCTGACTCTATGCTTTGTTCGAGCCATTCGTTCATATCGAACCGCGCATGATCAATATTTTTATTGATCTGGATCATTGAGAATAGTGATTGAATATCAACCGGAAAATTTCCTTCATTCACCCCGACGATTTCGTCAAATGCATGATTACTGATTACAATATTTCCATCCTGACCACATGCCAGATAGCCAACTGGCGTGCCATCAATAATTGATCTGAGTTGTTCGGATTTTTCGCGATAATGGATTAATGCTGCATTAACTGTTCGATGATTTTCTTCTATTTCCGTGGTGCGCCGCTTGACTTCCAGCTCAAGTGAACCCTGTCTGCAAAGAAAGAAAATAAATCCAAACATTATCACTGACAGTGGAATGACTGTACTTAAAAATGCATTGAATGGCCTTGCAGAAATGTTGATTGCCCAAAATTCAGGCAATACATCGACCTGCAATTGATACATCCCGCCAAACATACTTAAATCAATCATCGTAGCGGGAGGCATTGGTAACTTTAAAAAAGTATTGGCAAGACTCAAACTATCTTTTTTTTCAGGGTCTCTGCGCAACCAGTTTGAAGACCACAATACCTGGTCTTCTTGCTCTGCGGACATATCGACCATTCTGTACGCAACGGTTTCAGGACGTTGTATCCCATCATCAAAAGGCATAATCTGATTAAACCGCATCGACTTTGTAATAGACTGAATAAGTCGTTCGATGCGGATAACTTCCACAACAAATCCCAGTGGCAGGCGTCGCTGATTTTGTTGACTCAGGGCGTTATCTCTCTCGTCATAAACAGGATTAAATGCAAGTAACCCCCAAGAATCACCTGTTTCCTGTTTGAGACGTAACCGTGAAGTAATTGTTGCTCCACCAGTAGAAATTGCCTGATCAATTGCTTTGCGCCGGTTGAATTCAGCATAGACATCCACACCCATAGCCTGTGAATTTGTAGCATAAGGTTCTATATATTTAACTCGGACTGTTCGTGGTGAATTTTCAGATTGTTCGACGAGCTGATTCCAGGATAAGGCTTGTATTGTTGTATTTAAATCCAGCAGAGGAATAGTGATCTCGGAAAATACTTTCTCATTGATATGTGAGATATTCTGAACGGAGGCAGACAGCATCAGTAATGTTTGCTCATTAGCCTTGAATTTTTCGAATAGCGCAGTCTCTATCAACTGATTTGATTTCTCTAAGCGTTTAAGCAAAGACTTTGCTTCATCATTAAGAGAACTGGAATAATGCCAAGTGCTTAATATCAGTATCGTGACGGGCAAAACAATTAATAATGATTTTGCTATGTTTGATACATTTTTAATTTTGAACAGAACCAAAAGTGCTGGTAATAATAAAACTACGCTTAATGCATCTCCTGCGAACCAAGCCCCCCAAGTTGATACAAGATTAGTAGCAACAGGGAATTTTCCTAATACCCAAAGTAGCGGTACAGCCAGACTCGCACTAATTAACGAACAAAACACTGCTATAAATATAATAGTAAATAATGGGCGAGGTTGATTAAAGGATATCGGGAATTCAACGAAACGTTTAATTAGGCCGACACTGACACTCGCCTGAGTGAGCGCAAACAAAGCTAAACATAAAACTGAAACCACAGAGATCCAGTCCTGGGGGATACCAGTAAAACTTAAATCAAATGCAATTCTTCCGATGAGCAGTCCTACACCTGCCCACCACCCTCCCAATAACAATGCGATGACTGCAAATGCGGAAGGAAACCAGAATCCGCATACGTATGATGTTGGCATCGAAAAGAAAAAAATACTCAGCCACGCTCCGATAAAATACGACAAGGCTGTGTAGACAAGAATTTTTGATTTGCCATGGAGAATGATCATTACTGCATATCTCCCGTATTGCTTGCAGATTCATCATTGTCTGCTTCAATAACCAATGGAAATATTAATTGAAAAATTGAACCAACTCCCGGCTGACTTTGAACATAAATTTTGCCTCTCAGTTGCTCCACCAAGGCTTTTGTGATGACAAGTCCTAAGCCTGTACCTTGCACTGAATCATCCTGATTGGCTCGGAAAAATTTTGTAAACAGTCGACTCAATGTTTTCTCATCCATACCGCATCCACTATCTTGTATGGAAATGATCAAATTTTTTTCTGGTTTTGAAATACATGCAGTAATCTTGACCGGTCCATCAGATGCCTTTGAATATTTCAAGGCATTGCTGATCAGGTTTGTCATGATTTGTTCAAATTTTTCTTTGACAACCATAATCTGACCTGGCTCAGCGTCGGACTCAAACACAATTCTTTCAGAGTCACCCGTGGCTGAAAAGTTATCAATCACATCCTTCAGTATTTCGATCGCAGAAACCTTGACGGACTTTAAATATTGTCTTCCTAGTGCATTGATTTTTGTATACTCTAGCACTCCATTTAGTAATGGCCCCATATTGATCGATTGTTTATATATGCGTTCAATCAATATGCGTTGTTCGCTTATGCTTATATCCCTGGTCAGCAGTAGCTCTGCAAAACCTTGAATAATTCCAATTGGATTACGTAATTCATGAGCAGTCTCCGCAATAAATGCATTAAGTGCTTGATAGGAATTTTCAATTCCAGTCGTATCACGAAAAAGTAACAATGAAGGATCAGACTCTGCCTTTGATTGAATTGCAATCAATTCGATAGATCGTGGAACAGGTGAAATAAAATCAATTTTCCCAACATTTCCAGTTGATAGGCTTTCTTCGATACGAATGTGATTCTGTCCCAACATTGCATTCAATGATTGATACAAATCCTTGCGTAACATTCCTGTTGCTGCAAATCCAAACATATCGAAAAAGACATCATTATGAGCAATAACCTGATGTTCTTCATTAAATGACAGCACGGCAACTGGAGTCTGCGCACTGAGTATTGCCACTTGCTGGCTATTTTCCAATGCATCTTTTTTAAAGATTAGCTCCATAATAAATTTATCCTGTCTACTACATATGAATAATCTATTGCGGCCCGGCATCGCGGTGCATATGACTTGAGCGGTTGACCTGCAGCGAATGCCTCGGCTACGCGTATATCGTGACGCACACCAGGAAGCATGCGATCATCACCATATTGCTGTTTAAGGATACGCATCGTTTCACGATGGATTCCTACTCTGTTGTCTAGCATGACAGGTAAAAATCCCAGCAGACTCAGATTGACATTATTACCACGACTCACTACACGAAACAGTACACGCGATAATTGCCTGACCCCCTCAGCACCCAGAAAATGAGGCACAAAGGGAACAAGCACCCTATCTGCCGCACACAAGGCATTGATCAATAACGCGTCGAGTGAGGGGGCTGTGTCGAATAACACCATGTCATAGGAACTTGTAATTGTTGGCATACTTATAGCGTCTCTTAGCCGAGTTTCGCTATAACTACCTGCCCCATGATCAAAAAGCTGATTTCCCGGAACAAGGTCGAGACCCTTACAGCTTGTCTGACAGATTGCTTCGGCGAAGGAGTTTTTTCCTTCCATGAAACCATGTAATGTGGGTGCATCACGACTGATTGGTAACCCCAAGCCAATTGCACAATGCGCCTGTGTATCTAAATCAACCAATAGCACGCGCTGACCACGTGCTGCGAGTTCCGCCGCAATGTTGACCGAAGTTGAGGATTTTCCACTCCCTCCCTTGCGATTAGTGATGACTAATTTTTTTGTCATGACAAACTAGAACAACTCAATCTTCGGTTGTTCGTCCAGTGAGTGATCCGCTAATTCCTGACCAAGAACCGTACGGTGAGTTTCGAGCTGGCTTTGCATCACATATTGCCGCACCTGTTCTTCGAGCCGCTGCCTCATTGATGTCATCGAGGCAGGATCCCAGGCGACATCATTGAGTTGATCTGCGATACCTGTCAGGTGTGAATCAATTTCTTCCATACCAGTTTGTACCTGAGCAATCCGTTGGCGCATCACGTCATGGAATTGAACTGTACCCATTGCATTGGTAATCATTCCAAGTAATGCTGAGTGACCGTCATTTACGCCGTCGATCACTTCAAGTGTTCGTTGCGTGACACTTGAAAAGCGACCTTGCATTTCATCGATATCGAGCAGAACACGGCGCATATTTCCAGTGGATGACTGACGCTGACTGACAGATTGCGCACGCTCCAGATCTTCATCGATCCCGTCGGTAGCCAGATTTATTTTTGTAGCAATTTCTTTTGCAACTGCAGCGGTTCGTGTAGACAAATGACGAATTTCAGCAGCAACCACAGCAAAGCTTCGACCGCTTGCGCCAGCATGCGCTGCTTCGATTGCGGCGTTAATTGCCAGAAAATTGGTCTGACGTGCAACTTGCGCAATCACGTCAACGAGCTCACTTAAGCCTTTAACACCCTGTAGGCGCTTGAGGCGAAGCAGATTGGATTCAATGTCTTCTTCCTGCTTATTGACAAACATTTGAAGGATCGCACCTAACTGACGATCAATTTCTACTTTTTCCTTGAATGCCTGGGATAAATCGGAGCCATTTTCTTTATAAGAATTAATCATTTCTACCTGACGGTAAGAAACCTCGTGCATATTATTTAATATGCCGATTAATTCGATGACACCAGACTCTGTTTGCTTTTCTGCACCATCGAGTTGTTGACTGAGTACTTGCAGATAGGGGGTGACTTGACGAACCTCTTCAATCGCAAGGTTCACAGGCATATTTTTTACGCCATGTAGTTTGCGATGGTTGAACCATTTTATTTTTGTGAGTCGGGAAAATGCTTCAGTCGTGATCCAGTTGGTTAGCATCGCTGAAATGAAAGCTGACATCCCAAGCAGTATAAATAGCCGTTCACTAAATAGATCAGGTAAACGGACATCCGCAATATCGATCAGAAATACGGTGCCTAGCCAAACAGCGATCGTCACAAAGATGGAAATGACAACGCAGGGGATCAGCGTACGGATCAATGACTGGACTGATAGATTATTCATTGTTGTTGAGCTTTATATGAGTTCAGGTACCAGGCAGAACCTGTTTAATGACTTTCAACAGATCCGGACCTGACACGGGTTTAACGAGCCAACCCGTGGCGCCAAGCTTTTTGCCTTGTTCACGTTTAGCGGGATCGCTTTCAGTCGTGAGCGTCAAAATCGGAACAAACCTGAGTGCTGGAAGCATTTTTGCTTCCTTAATCAACTCCAGTCCGCCCATTCTGGGCATATTGATATCTGTAATAATCAGATCTGGCTTAAAGCCAGTTTTTAAAATATCAAGTGCTATGACACCGTCTGCGGCTGTGGTAACTTTGAATCCATTGAGTTCAAGACTAGATTTGACACTCATTGTCATGGTTGCGGAGTCATCTACAATTAAAATGGTTTTAGACATCGTTTGCTCTACAGTCACAGTTCACTGACAATTATTTGTCAGAATCGATTGAAGAAATTTATTCAGTTGCATATCCTGTGGCCAGGCACTGACCCTCACTTTTGCAGCGGCAAGCACCTGAACATTCGCGGTGTGCAGGTGTTCCAGCGCAGACATGTCTACCTTGACGTTTTCCGTCTGTTGTAACCAGTCCAGGATTGACTCGGCCTGCTCAACACCGACGACGCCACTAAGCAAAACCTGATTCGAACGATATTCGACTGACATCAGATCATTTCCTTTACGTTGATAACCATTAATACAGAACCATCACCCATCAGAGCTGAGCCCGCGTAAGCACCAAGATTGCCAAGCACTCCATCCAGCGGCTTGAGAATAATGTCTGTCGTTTCCAGAAAGTCATCCACCAGCAAGCCCAATACCTCTTCGCCAACCCGCACTAACAGCACAGCATTTTCATCGTGATCATTCACGAGCGGGGGGGTTGAAAGCCCAAGCAAGCGGTTCAGTGATTTGATCGGTACGACGCGGCCGCGTAATACGGTTACTAGTCCTTGTTTGATTGCGCGCACTGATTTAGTGGGCACTCTGACGGTTTCAACAACCGCATCAATCGGCACACCAAAGGTCTGTCCTCCAGCTTCAATCGTCATGACATTCGTCACAGCCATTGATAAGGGCAAACTCAACCGAATAATCGTACCAACGCCTACGGTACTTTCCAGTGAAATCGTGCCATGGACACGTTCGATTGCTGAACGCACAACGTCCATTCCCACACCACGGCCCGACAAGTCGGAAATGGTTTCTGCAGTAGAAAATCCAGGCAGGAAAACGAGATTAATGGCGTCCTGATCACTAATATGATCAATCGTGTGCTCATCAATCAAACCTTTTTCGTAGGCTTTTCGCTTGATAAATACCGGATCAATTCCTTTACCATCATCACTAATCTCAATCACAACACGATCAGCATCCTGTCGTGCGCTAATTTTTAACGTAGCCTGTGCAGGCTTACCTGCCGCTCGCCGGATTTCCGGCAATTCAAGTCCATGGTCCAGACTGTTACGCACCATATGAACAAGGGGGTCACTGATCGACTCAATAATATTTTTATCTGCCGCGGTATCCTGCCCCTCAAGTACAAGATTGACCTCTTTTCCCAACCGTCTGGAAATATCTCTTACCAGTCTGGGGAATCGCTGAAATACAAATGAAACAGGCATCATTCGTACTTGCATAATCGCGTCTTGCATCTCCTCCGAAATGCGGTTGATCACTGCATACTGGGCTTTAATTTCCCGAGAGAGCTCACGCACACCAAATTGCGTCTCAGCACGGTTAGCAAGATAAGGAATCGCATTTTTTGCTACGACCATTTCACCGATCAAATTCATCAGCCGGTCAATTTTTGTCTGATCAACTTTCAGACTTTTTGAACTGACTGAATCATCGTTACGACGACCAATACGGAGTTCTGTATCGTCAACGACATACGAATGATCTTCGACGGGTAATACGGGAGAAATCGATTCAGAATTGGTTTCGGAATTAGGAGTGGAAACCTTAGGTTCCACAGCAGATTCTGCTGCAACAGGAAATGCTGTATCGAGCCATTGTGCGAGCTTGGCGGAGGATTTTTCCTCAATCGCAGCCTGAACTGTTGCGTGGAGTTCAGCGATTTCATCATCGCGCTTGCGTGCGCGCAAACAGGCCCCCAACGAAGCAGCGGCCGCTTTTAAGCGTCCAGCCAGCCATTGCGCATCGTCTGGCATGGAAAGGACTTCGCGCTGGACTTCAATTAATTGATCAAACGCATCCTGCTCATAGGGGTTCGTTTGCTCGGGAGTGTCTGGCTGGAGGGACGGAGCACTGACTGGCACAGTATGAGTATGGAGCGCTAACCAATCAGGTTGTTCCAGAGATCTGAGCGACAGGATCAGGGTGCGCGCAGCGCGCAGATCAACTGACGCTGCATCCAGTATCAGCAATAACCAGCGCAGCGCGGAGGACATCCAGAGGGCATAATTCGATAAGCCAAGCAGAGTTCGAACGGCTCGGATCAGTCCGGCAATATCACCCGCATCCAGAAAGGCTAGCCCGTCTGCTACAAAGTCTTCGTATATAGGCCCGCCATTTGGATCTCCTTGCGGGATAATCAATCTCAATGCAGGCAAACTACAAATCCTGACTTGATCGGGTATATAACGATAGTGCTCATCAAGCAATGTCCGGTCTATTGCCACTAGCATTTCAAAATTCAACTGGCAACAATACGCATCAAGTTCGCTCAGGGAGGGCCAGTCTTTACGGGGTGTTATTTCACCCCAGAGCAGACCTGGTGTCTGCCTGACCTGATGCAAAGGGTCTTCACCCTGAAAAAATGACTGCTCATCGGGTACATACGTGACCCAATACAGCTGCGTGCCATTGCCTGCATGCTGAAACGCCATGATGCGCGTAATCTCTGGCACACGCATCAACTGCTCTATTCCAGGTATTGTTACCCCGTAGTCTTGAGCATCCGCAGAAGTCGAAGGTAAATTTATTTCAGCATTGCCAGTATTCAATATTGAAACATGTGGAATGCTGGTTGCCGCATCATTATTTATTAATGCGCGCAATAAACCACTTAATTTGGCGGCATCCGTTGCGACAGAGGCAGCCGATGGCTTATTGCTTTCAATATCATCACACAGCAAACCTACAAAATCCATTGCATCAAGCAACCGGTCTGCAAGTGTCACGGTATAGTGCACCCGTCCATGACGCACGGCATCCATCAGGTCTTCACCTGCGTGCAATACACGTGTCATTTCCGGAAAATCGAACAACCCACTATTGCCCTTCAGCGTATGGACCAAGCGGAACAGCTCAGCCACTAACTCCTCGTCATTGGGCGCCTGCTCGAGTTCCATCAGTTTTGCACCAATGGACTCCAGAGCCTCCCGAGCCTCGTAAAGGAACTGTTCGAGCAATTCGTTCATGAACCCATGTCCCCGAGGAGTAGTGCAATCGGAGCAATCAGCTGTTCGGCACGTGTAGGTTTAACGAGATACAGGTTTGCACCCGAGGCGTAGGCGCGCTTACGGTCCTCTGCTGTTGCTTCTGTTGAAACCATGATGGCTGGCACCTGTGCGACATCCTGCCTGCGCAATTCACGTAAAAATCCATAGCCATCGAGCTTGGGCATATTTACATCAACAATATATAAATCGAAAGGCTGGACAAGCGCTTTCTCGAGAGCCTCAACGCCATTGATCGCCTCGTCTACTGCATAACCGGCTGACTCAAGAATTCTGCGATGGTACATACGCACCGTGGCTGCATCGTCAACTATCAATATCCTTTTCATGGCATCACTCTATTGGTTTTTGATAAACAATGGCTTCGGGGAATTTTCGTACCCGGTATAAAGAGGAAATCCGGCTCATAGATTCGGAATGACCTAAACAGATAAAGCCACCTGGTTGTAATGCATCGTAAAAAGTTTCTGCTGCGGCCTTGCGTGATACATCATCAAAATAAATCAGTAAATTACGACAAAAAACAACGTCAAAATGACGATAAGACCTTGTATCCGCGCGATCAGAAAGATTGACACGGGTAAACTCAACACTTGAGCGCACCTCATCATTCAACTGATACCCAGCCGCTGTTTTACGAAAATATTTCTGTAAATACGCCTGGGGCATTTGTGCAACTGATCGATCCGAATACAAGCCCTGACGCGCTGAATTCAGAATACGGGTATCGATATCTGAAGCGACAATTTCGATATCGAATTTATTTAAATCGGCCCAGCGTTCGAGTAAACAAATGGCGATTGAATATGGTTCTTCGCCTGAGGAAGAAGGGATCACCCAGATCCTGAGCGCATCTCCATTTCTTTTACGTTTTACCAAGTCCGGTAATATTGAGTTGACCAGGCAGCGAAACTGGTATTCTTCCCTGAAAAAATAGGTTTCATTCACAGTCATCAAATTAGTCAGTGTCTGCAACTCCTCTCCCGACGCCTGAAACCGCAGCATGGTGAAATAGTTACGGAATAATTTGCTATCTGTTGCAGCCATTCTTTCTAACTCCGAAACTTTTACGACCTTCATTAAACGCCCTCCTTTATAAATCTCTTAACTCTTCAATAAAATCTTCTATCTTCTGCAAATGAGAAGGTGCTCCGTCATCTAAATCAA
>CAINDJ010000159.1 GCA_903847325.1 uncultured beta proteobacterium
AACTCTTTTGCTCAGACAAATCAACCGAAATTCCCTGAAAGTGATGATAGGCAACTTTTGCAAACCGGGTCGCTGTTTGTGTCAGCGGGAGCAGTCCGCACTTAAGCGTTGACAGCGTCATCCCCGCACGCGAATGCGTATGAATGACACAGGCCGCATCGGGTCTGACCGAGTGAATCGCGCTATGAATAACAAAGCCTGTCCGATTAATACCGTAATCATCATTAGGACGATCAACGATATTGCCATCGATATCAATTTTGATTAAAGAGGATGCAGTGATTTCGTCGTAAAGCATGCCATAGGGATTAATCAGATAGTGATTGGGCTCTCCTGGCACCATGGCAGAAATGTGGTTCGCAATCATATCGGTCATGCCGTAGAGCGAAACCAGGCGGTAACACGCGGCGAGCTCAACGCGGGTTTTCCATTCAGCTTCGGTTACGCGGCTTTTAATGGTGCCAGGCTTAATCGGCGTTGTAGCTTTCATGTTGATTGTTGAAGTATTCATCTCTTTTCTCCTTATTTAATTTTTGGCGCTGAAATGTACGGTAATCAATCAGACGCGTCGTAAGCTTTGCCCTGCGTTATTTCTTTCTAAATTATTTTTTGTCAAAAATAACATTTTTAAAACGGTTTATTTAACAAATCCTTTTAAATACATCTTGCTGCGCCGCAACACCGAACAAATATCTTGTTTAACGATGATTTGTTCGTATACAAGTAAAGTCAATCGCCAATCCGCTGGTATTGAACGAAGTAGGCGCTCGAGCGCATCACACACTGTCCGGAGACATCATGGAATTATTTGAAGGTATTGAAAGCCGCAGCAGCGTAAGAGGATTTATATCTAAGCCCGTTTCCCAAGAGACGATACGTAAAATTCTGAACGCAGCCAACCGCAGTCCCTCTTTCAAGAACTCCCAGCCATGGGAAGTCGCTGTTGTTACAGGTGCCAAACAAGCTGAGTTATCAAAAATTGTGTATGACCTGGCTGCATCAGGTGTCGCGGGGCACTCTGAGATGCCCTACCCAAAATCCTATCCCGACGCGATTGAAGAGCGCACCAAAATCCACGGAGCAAAGCGATTTGAGGCCTTGGGGATAGGACGCGATGACGCGGCACTTCGTGAAGAAATGCGGCTTGCTAATTTCAAGTTTTTTAATGCCCCGTGCACCTTGTTTTTCTTTATGGATAAATCACTCGGCGAATGGTCAACCATGGACATTGGCATTTTTATTCAAAGCGTCGCGTTGGCAGCGCATGGCTTAGGCCTGGGGACATGCATGCAAGCGTCGCTTGCAAACTATCCTGACGCTATCCGTGGCTGCCTGAACATCCCTGACAGCAAAAAACTGATGGTCGGAATGTCGCTTGGCTATCCAGATGAAAAAGCGCCACTCAATTCATACCATAGCGCGCGCGAAAGTATCGATACGTTTACCCGCTGGTACTAAATATTTCTGCCGGTATATTTGTCTGCTTCACATAGGTTTTAACAAAGGCAGTCCTTTTGTAACCCTCGCCTCATAGGAGGATCCGGGCTCGAATCCAACGTCGAGCCCGGCATCCGCCCAGAATCAGGCCTGATATACCAATCTTCGCGAGCACTGTATGATACGAGTACCCCTCGCTCACCCCCCCCCTCATCATGCCAATTAAGAAACGTCCCGATACCGACACCGTCTGGCCAGATTTTTTAGACTATTTCCGCAAGGATTTTGGTCGTGAAATCCGAGGATGGATGAAAGTATTCAAGTATTACGGCATGCTCACGCCCTTGGCAATCATCGCGATTATTGCCATTTTTTTATATGTCGACCCAATACCACCTAAAAAGGCATACCTTGCATCAGGACAGCCAGGCTCGTCCTATCGCGTTCTTTCTGAAAAATTTGCTGAGTACTTTGCTCAGCATGGATTCGAACTGGTTCTTGTTGAAACCCCTGGACTAGACGAA
>CAINDJ010000160.1 GCA_903847325.1 uncultured beta proteobacterium
CACGGGTTCATGAACAGCAGGGTGATAACAAACTTTATCAATACATCACAAATTACTGGCAGCAGCGATTCATTAGCTAATCAGGGAACGATTAATGCTTTAACAAATAGCGGGACTTTAACTGGAGAACTCGCAAACACAGGAACCATCTACACACTTACTAATTCGGGGACAATGATTGGTCGAATTAATAATCAAGGAATGATGGGATCTCCCGTCATAGGCGTACTAAATAATTTACAAGGCGCATCAAGTACTGCGTTGACTTATACAGGAAAATTACCCTCCAATTACAACGTCATTGTTAATGGTACAAGTAACTATGGCAAGCTAGCTGCGTCGAGTATTTCTAATGCTCCCAGCACCTCTGGTATTACTTTCGGTATCTACAATACTTCGGTCTTGACTGCATATACTTACCTCTCAGTATTGAGCGGACTTAGTGCAAGCAATATCGTCACTAGTAGTATGACAGGTACGTATACTGGGGGCTATTCTTATAGCCTTGTACAACAAGGTTCAACAGGTGTTTGGAATTTGGTTGTTACCGGCGGTTCGTCAGGTGGCAGTAGCAGTGACACTAGTAGCGGTAGTAGCAGTAGTAGCAGTAGTAGCGGTAGTAGCAGCAATAGCAGTACAGCGCCTACTCCAATCAACATTACTAACGGCACAAGCGTAGGATTAAGTAGCATTGGTGTGACTGCCAACCCTATCCTGGCAGGAGGAACACTGGTTCTCACACAGGGGCAGCGTTCAAGTCAAGTCCTGACCGTACTAGGTACGGCAAGCACGATTGTCGCTCCAGCCACGGGGGCAGCACAGCTATTTGGTGTGTTATCTGGGGCAGGCAAGTTGAACTTCAACGGCACGGGTATGACTGTTCTTTCAGGTATCAATACATACACAGGCGGCACCGTCGTTGAATCTGGTACGCTTTCTTTACTAGGCGGCACATTGGGTTCAGGTGACGTCTACGTTGCTAAGGGCGCACAGCTTGTGGGTACGGGTAGCATCTCTGGTCCTGTCACGGTAGCTGGATTGTTTAAACCCGGTAACTCACCGGGCTACCTTAGTACCAATGCAAATGTCGTGATGACCAGTGGGTCTGTTTATCAGCAAGATATCGCCGGTACGGCACAAGCCAACGCATCCTCTCCAGTAGGTGCAACGGGGTATTACTCCTATCTGAACATCACGGGCGGTCAGTTCGTGATTAACGCTGGCTCGACTTTGACTCCTACGCTGTCAAACCTATTCAATACACTGGAGTCAGGTTACGGCAGCGCACCTTATACGCCAGTGCTGGGTGATCGCTTTCGTATCATCACAGCTGACGGTGGTATCTCGGGTAAGTTTTCAACTGTCACGCAACCAGCTGAGCTGACGGCAGGTATGCAGTTCCTGCCTTTCTACAATATGGCGGGTAGCAACAGTCTCGATCTGGCGGTGATTCCCAAGTCGTACTCCTCCACGATTGCGGTGAGCTCAGGCAACAAGAACGCACAGTCGGTGGGCGCAGCATTCGACAAAATGGTCGTTGCTACGCAAGCAAACATCTCGACTAGTACACAAGATCAATTGCTGTATGCATCATCCACGCAGAACGCGGCAAGTTTGCCCGCCTACGCTCAAAGCTTGGCGGGTGAGATTTACGCAGCCACAGTTGCAGTCATCGCACAAACGACTCAACGTGCTCAGCAAGCCGTGCTGACACGACTAGGCGACACGATGGGAATGGGTTTACCTAATTCGATGACAAACCCTGCGGGTAATACCGCACTGATGGCTGCAAGTAATACAACTTTATCTGGCGGTGTCGCTTCATCTGCAGTCAGCACAAACCCCGCTGTGAATCCCAATACAGAGGCTCGAGCATTCTCGAACGGTAACGTCTGGGGTGATCTGGCGTATCAGAAAGGCAACCGCAGCAGCGACAGTTACTCAGGCGGCTGGAACACGAATCTGTACCAGTTGGTGTTTGGTTCAGACTATTACGTATCAGAGGGCTTTAGAGTGGGCGGTGGTATTGCGCTCTCCAGTACAACGCTGAATCCCACCTATGGTTCTGGCACCATCCAGCAGGGATCTGTGTTTGCCTACGGCAAGAAATCGCTTGATGTTTATGTAGTCGATGCCATGGCAAGCTTTGGTCTGAACTCAAGCGACCTCTCACGAGGTGATGTGACAAGTTTAAGCAACGGCTTTCGAAACAAAACCATTTCTGGCAATGATGCAATGGTCAGTCTGGGACTGAGTCGTCCGATTGATGTGGATCAGCTCCGAATCACCCCCTATGCACGTGTGACGTGGCAGATGGTCACGCAATCAAGTGTCAACGAAGGTGCTGCGGCGTCTGCATTGAGCGTCAATGGATTCACAGGAAATGGCGTACGTGGCGTGCTGGGTATCGCTGCAGGTTCAAAAGCCACCGACCCGATGACTGAGAAATACACCTACCGTGTTTATGTAGGCGTCGGTGCGGATTCTTCAGGTGTGTTGAATCCAACGCTGAATGCTTCGTTGGCTGGTGTGGGTACAAATATCACCACACCCAATGCAGGTACGACTTTCGTACAGGCTGGCTTATATGGAACGGCTAAGGTTTCAGATAACGCCTATGCCTTTGCTGGCCTGTCTGGTGAAGCACGTAGTGGTCAGACATTAGGCGCAGTCAATGTGGGTGTCAGGATTCAATTCTGATAGGTTTAAGAATGCAAATGATATGACTGGGCGATCGATTCGCTCAGACATGTCATTTCGGCTTTCTACCGATCATTAAGGCACTGTCCTACACCATAATTGCAGTACCTCAGGCGGTTGTGATGTAGTCAGGGCTGACCCGCCAGTACCCTAAAAACACCTCAGCTGAGGTGTTTTTTTATGCCTGCGGCTCATAAGTAAGTAGGAATATCATTTTTATATCGTTACGACTACTTATTCATTCTTTTCTCTAGCCGCTGCTCCAAGATCTCAAGCTTATCGTTTTTTTCTATTAACCGCTGTTCCATCACATCAAGACGCTCATTGGTTTTTTGAATGCGTTCTGCGGCCTGTGCAAATACGGTTGCTGTGGATTTGCCAGAGTCATAGGCCGAGAGCAGTGCCTGCATCGTCGCGACATTAGCCGCATAGAGACCGAGCACGGAGGCGATCGCTGTGGTGACAACGATATATTTAAGATTAACAATTTGCTTTCTTGTTTGCGCGGACTCGCAACGGAAATCATCGAAAGTTTGACGTATACCCTCGAAAGTTTCTTTGTTAGCGGCATCGCGCTCATCCATGCGCACGAATAACGCCCGGATTTCGCCTTTAAGCTCTGCAACACGACCATCCATCCTGGCTTCGATGAGCTCGCTCCTGGCACTCAGTACTGCACTAATTGGTTTCATTACTTCGCACCCGACGTTCGCTATGACTCGATAGCTAAGACTCTAGCGGTGCATAGAGGCAGTGCGCAAGCATTAAATAGTTAGCAAACGTAACGAAGTAACAGGCATTTACTCCTGCACAATCTGTCCACCATCGTAGCCGCAGGCAATACGCCCAAGCGCAATGCGCAACGCGGGCGAGCTGACCTGATCGAAAGCGGCTACGTCGTTTGGGCGTTTGCCCCGGGCAAGAATATCGCGCAAAACCTCTTGATCCAAATGCGGTAATGCGGCCCAAAAACCACGTCCCAGTTGCTGAGCCAGCGCAAAGTCAGGATGATTGGCGCTCTCTGGCGCACGTCCGATTTCGTACATATGCGTGACATCGCCCCAAGGTGCACGCTCTGCTGGTAAACGTTCGAATATCTCAGGACATTCCTCTGCGACATAAAAGCGATTTAGCGTATCAAATAAACGAAATTTATAACCATTGGCCAATAACAACGGCTCGTAAGCCTCCCATGCGGGCTCACCCTTGCCTGGAGTGACTGCTTCGGCCACGATGACTTTTGGACGAAAACGGTTGAAATTATTGCCGGCTAATACATCGCTCTCAGCGCCCTCGACATCTATTTTTAAAAAATCGATTTGTTGGACGTGATTGCGCTCGCATAATTTTTCCAAGGTGAGCATTGGCAAAGTCAAACGCTGATAATCTGCGCCAAACTCTTTGGCGACATCCGCATGTAATTCAATCGTTGTTGAAAAACCATGCAAACGATTTACATGAAAAAAATCAACCTCTCCTTCGGAGCGTCCAACCAGGCCTTGATACAAAGTATCGCGAGGTCTGATTTTGTTATATAGGTCGGCCAGCTCGGCAATTGGCTCAGCAACAATCCCACTCCAGCCACGCTCATAAAACCATAGCGAGACATTGTCCGCAACGGGGTGACCTGCCCCGATATCAATGTAAAAACCCCGCTCTTGCCCTGCAAAAGCAAGTGACAGATGGTAATCCTCAAGGTTTTGTGTGTAGGACAGGGGCATATGCTTCGACCAATAGGTTTAGGGGTATTGAATAAAAAATGCAGCTTTACGGATGAAAATAAAACGCGATCCCCAGAATAAAATAGATTCCGATTAAAAGAACGCCTTCCATCCAATGACTCTTGCCGTCGATCAGCAATATCTTCAACATACCAACCGAAATCACAACAGCGGCAACTTGAAAGGGGTCAAAACCAAGATTCATCGGACTCCATAGAAAACTTAAGAAAACCAGCAGAGGCATGACCAGCAATACAATTTGTGCACTACTTCCGACGGCGAGTTGTAATGCGAGCGATATTTTTCCTTTAACAGCAGCGGTCATCACCGAACCAAATTCGGCAGCATTGCCCATCATCGCAAGCAGAAACACACCCATAAAAGCGTTTGAAAACCCCCAGGTTTCTGCAACGTGTTCAATACTACCCACTAATATTTCAGCCATACATGCAAGAACGGCCGTGGAAACAAGTAGAACCGTTATAGCCTTCCCTGTGGGCCATCCCTCTTGAGCCTCGGCTTCTTCTGCATCAAACATGTGCCGGTGAGTCTTGAGACAAAAGTATAAATACCCAACATAGCAGGAGATCAACACAACACATACAGCCAGGGATAAAACATCGATCTGATGATCAGCAATACCAGGTGTGGTGTATTTCAATAAAGCCGGCATAACCATGGCAATACTTGCAAGGCAGAGCAATGCTGTCGCCATCCCCACAGCCTGGGGATTGAATGCGACCTCTTTCTTTTTAATGCCTGCAACCACAAGCGCCGCCCCAGTCACAAAGAGAACATTTCCAATAATCGCACCACTGATAGATGCTCGAACGATCTCTATGTAGCCTTGCCGCAATGCCAAGATGGAAATTATCAGCTCAGTGGCATTTCCGAATGTTGCATTGATCAAGGCGCCGAGACCAGGCCCGGTTTTTGCGCTGAGATGCTCGGTTCCTTGGCCCATCAGTCCTGCGAGAGGAATAATCGCCAGCGCGGATGCAACGAAAACGTAAACGCCCGGCATATCAAGGATATGTAACGTCACCGCGACTGGTACAAAAACCAGTAACCAGTTCAACTTTTGCGCCACGTCGTTATCTCCAAAATTTAATTCAATCCAGTGAATGAATAGCCATATCTGCCTGAGTACGTTCTACAGCAAGTTTATCAAGACTTTATCATTAGCTAAATAAAATTAAGCTCGGATTATTGAACAAGCACTTCGCATCATCTCAATGAGCCGTTCTGCTCAGAAGTTAATTGACGAAGCGAATATTCGTCTGGAATAACTGGATCCAAAAACATTCAAAAAATAGGCGTACAGTATCCATTGGCGGAAAGATCCGCCAATGGATACGATCTATCGAGAACGCCTGATGACTGACAGCTCCCTCCTGCAAGAAACTCTTTGCAATCAGATACGCGAGCAAGGATTTACCAAACTTACTGCTGAGGATCTGTCCCGGCTTATAGGAGAGCAAGATCAGGCAGGCTTTACTCAGCGCTGGGATGCCCTCCATGCGTACTGGGGTGACCTGCGTCCTGACAATCACCTGAAAGACGGTGGCGCCTATCGCCAGCGTCGTCACAGCTGCTTTATTCAGGAGATTGATGCCGGCACACTCACACAGACACCGCATCGCGCGCACTGGCAACCAACAGTATTTAATGCATTGCATGGTGGCTATGACAGGATGTTTGAAGCAATCGCGCCCGCTGTCGCTTCAGACGCGTCGTTTCTAAATCTGATTACCGTGCTTGGTCAAACCTTCGCGCAGGTTCACACAACAAGACGCTGGTTTGTCGAGGCGCATCAGTTTCGCATCAATACGAACGGTGGGATTGGTCGTCCAACACCAGAAGGTGCGCACCGCGATGGCGTGGATTTTGTAGTCGTTATGATGCTGGGCCGCCATCATGTCAAAGGCGGAGAAACACGGGTATTCAATGTCAATGATTCAAGTGGTGTTCGGTTTGTGATGCAAGAGCCTTACACCACTATTTTGCTGAATGACGAAAGAGTGATCCACGAAACAACCCCTATCCAACCTGAAGAGGCGGATATGACGGATTGTTGGCGTGATACGCTCGTGCTGACCTTTCGGGCCAAAGGTTTTCAATCGCCCGAAGCCATGTAATACTGCGTGACAAAAGTTATTCCATAAAAATTAAAAGAGTTCGGAGATATTGTTTTGACCAAGGCATCAAGAAAGGCACCCGCACTGGCCCAGACTCACGCCGCTGCGGGCCGCTGGTATTTCGGCTGGAATATTGTCGCGGCATCCGCACTACTCACTCTGCTGACGGTAGGCATGAGGATGGGGATCGGGCCTTTTTTCTTACCCATGGCAGAGGACCTGGGCTTTAGTCGCAGCTTACTGGCAGGGATCGTTGCGATCGGTATGCTTTGTTATGGGCTTGCCATGCCACTGGCGGGATTTCTGGTCGCGCGACACGGCACTAAATTCGTACTACTGATGGGCACGGCCATCGTGGTGGTTTCTGTCATCTGGACCATCTACGCCCGCAGCCCCTTATCGTTCTTTCTGGCCTTTGGCGTATGTATGTCGGCCGGGCTCGCCTTCACAAGCCCAGTGGCCGTGACACCAGTCATCAGTCGCTGGTTTACTCGCCAGCGCGGCATGGCGCTATTCTTTCTGTCGACAGGATCAATGGCAGGCATCGCGGTCATGACGCCTGTATTGACGCTTGCGATCAAATCGGTTGGTTGGCAGACAACGCTTCTCTGGTTTGCGATTGTTTTTGCAGTCATCACCATTCCAATCGCGCTTTATGTCATGCGTGAACAAGCACCAGAGGGTGCGGATCGTTTGCCGACGCAGGCCAACCAGGTTCACGCCCCCACTTCGAGTCCTGATCAGCATGTCAGGCATGCGAACATGACGTTTGCCAAAGCGATTCGCACGCTCCCTTTTATCCAGATCTGTCTCGGTTTGTTTACCTGCGGCTTTAGTATGAATCTGCTGGGGACCCACGGCATGCCCATGCTTATGGATCATGGCTTTGATGCGATGACGAGCTCTTATGGGATCGGTTTGATTGGCTTGGTTGCTATTTTCAGTACTCTCGTACTTGGCCGTCTGGCCGACAAAATCCCGCGTAAATATATTCTCGCCACTATTTACCTGATCCGCGGACTGGGCTTCTTTGCCCTGCTGATCGTGGGGACGCATTACGAGCTTTATATCGCTGCGGCGATCGGCGGTATTGTCTGGGCGGGCAGCATTGCGATGTCTTCGGCTATCTTGGCCGATGTGTATGGCGTAAAGCTTGTAGGCATCCTGTATGGCTGGGCGTATGTCAGCCATCAGGTCGGCGCAATGATCAGCTCCTGGCTAGGCGGCTGGGGCTACGAGGCTTTTGGGACGCACTGGGTAGCATTTGGTCTGGCCGGTATTTTGTTGCTCATGGCCGCAGCGATCTCTTTGCGTCTGCCGGGTCAACGTCAACAAGCGAACTGATTCAGGCGGGACTTTTTAACACTGGAGGAGCGAGGGGCTGACAACCACCGCCTCCAGAATGCATGTTTAGCTTGCTTGCATTATCCATGCGCTCCGAATGACCTGGGTGCGTAGAGAGCAAAGTAATCGTTGCCCCCTTGTTCAGGGCATCCAGTCTCTGCGCGAAGCGATAACTTCCACAAGGCGAATACCCAGCGCTGATCGCCCATTGCATCCCCAGCAGATCCGCATCACGCTCATCGTCACGACTGTAGGATAGTCCTGCCGCCTTGATCGCATTGCCCGTAATCAAACCGCTGAAAGGGATGAAAAAGCTCGAGATCATGCCAACCGTCGTACTCAGTGCCTGAACGGCTGTATTGCGATTTTCCAGATAGCCAGGTTGGGTATGCCCAAACTGATGATGCGCAAGTTCATGTCCCATCACGCTCGCAAGAACATCCTGATCGTTTCCAAATTCACCTAAAAAGCCCGTTGTCATTACGATCAAGGGCTGTCCGTTCTCAATGACGGCATAGGCGTTGATTTCGGTATCGGAGGTTGTACCTAAATTAAAAGGCCGATCAGAGACACGCAATATCCCCTGTCTCACCTGAGCAAGGTTCCTGGTATCCGGATCAGTGCTGGAGATCGCAGCGTCCCACCATGGATCGTTTGGGACGATGACCTGAACATTTTTTTTAGGTGGTGAGGCACAACCAATCAGCAACAGACTGGCAATCGATGCCAGTGCATATCGAATTTTAAAATTAAAAGCCAAGACCTTTACCTGCGCCGAGCAAGGTGGCAATCCCCATCACAGCAAAGATCCCGGCAGCAATCGAATGAACAAGTTTCATAGGAATCTTGTTAGCAAGCTTGTCACCGGCAAACACAGCAGGCACATCTGCAATCAGCATACCAAGTGTCGTACCGATCACAACGAGCAATGGGTTGCCATAGTGCGCCGCCATGGCGACGGTTGCAATCTGAGTCTTATCGCCCATTTCGGCGAGGAAAAAAGTGATCAGTGTTGCGCCAAAGACACCGAATTTTTTAGCGATCTGGGTTTCTTCGTCTTCGATCTTATCGGGGATCATGGTCCAGACTGCCATACCGATAAATGATGCACCGAGCACCCAGCGCAGGATTTCCGGACTGACTGCTGATGTAATCCAGGCCCCCAGCGCACCTGCCAAACCGTGATTCACGATCGTAGCCAGCAAAATTCCGAGAATGATTGGCACAGGTTTTTTAAACCGGGCAGCCAGAATAAACGCCAGCAGTTGCGTTTTGTCGCCAATTTCAGCCAGTGCGACAACACCTGTCGATACGAGTAAAGCTTCCATGAGGGGTTCCAGCTTTCATTGAAATAGTGAGCCAAGTTTAACCTGTGATGACAACGGGGCAGGTATTACTCTAATATCAGCTAAGGTGCATTGCTCACCGCACAAACCCACGCAAGGATCACGCATAAGATCCGGCGATTTAAAACAAAACCGAGACACATCTTGAAAATCCATAGAATTTTTACCCTCCCCTCTGGAGACTCCGCAGTCGAAATCCGCCTAGTCCCGCTCAAAGGCGATGGTCGCCCGGCGTCCGAGGTGTTCGAAGCCCAGACCATGTTTTTTCGGGAGACACCAGAAGGGCATGTTCAGGACTATCACAACGCGCCGCGCAGACAGTTGATTTTCATTACCTCCGGCCTCCTTGAGCTTGAGACGAGTCAAGGTAAGCGATTTATCATCCGCCCCGGCGACATACTATTTACTGAAGATTTCGAGGGCAAGGGTCACATCACGCGATCCTTGCGTGATGTGCGAGGATTTTTCCACGTCATCGTGCCTGACTCATTTAATGTGTCGGATTGGCCGCTCGTGTCAAATGGTCAGGTGGCATGATGCGTGGACTCAACTATCTCCTGAGCGGCCTGATCGCCATCGCATTTAGCGTGACAGCACAGGCACAATCGCCAGTAAAACCCATGCGCATTATCGTGCCCTTTGCTGTTGGTGGCGCAAGTGACACGTACACCCGACTCGTCGCTCAAAAGATCACCGAGCAAACGGGCAAGACTGTCATTGTTGAAAACAAAACAGGGGCTGGC
>CAINDJ010000161.1 GCA_903847325.1 uncultured beta proteobacterium
CCCGCGAATGTGCTATATCCAGTACCATGGAATAGTTATGGCCTATGCTTCTGCGTCGGCAAACTCGTCGGAATCAACGTAAACCAAAGCTTTTCTGCCGAAGGCCGAAAGTATCTTTCCTGTAATATAACCCGCCGCCAGAGCAACAACGATTGTTACGGCAATACCTTTAAGCTGGTTCAATTCAGGTACCGGAATTACAAGGACTCCTTCGCCTTTTTGTATAAAAACAAACTCTTGACCGGCATACCAGTGCATTGCTTCCCGGATTGCCTTTGGGATCGAGATTTGATATTTAATTGAAAGCGTTGCGGTATCAGGCATTTTTTACCTTTCATTTATCGATCAATAAAACGTAAGAATACATCAAAACTCTTTCATATCCCTTAGAGCAATACCTTGGCCCAGAAAAAAGCGGTTTTTATCAGAGATAAAAACCGCTCAATTTGCTTTACTCAAAGTACTTAATTAAAAGCACTTATCTAAAACGATTACTTTGCAGCAACTGCGGCGTTTGCGGTTTTTTTGCAAGCAATTTCACTGTGCTCATGTGCCTGAATAGTATGGCCTTGAGCGACTGCAGCGTGATAGCCGGCTTGCTTCGCGTCACCCGCTTCAGCGTGTTTGGCAGCTTGCTTGTGCGCGACAGATGCCGCCTCACAATGTTCAGCAGCTTTTACGTGATTTTGATGCGCTGAAGCAGTTGCTGTAGCAGGTGCTGTTTTTGGATCAAGTGTCATATATTTCTCCTTATGATGTAAACAGAGAAGTCTCTATTTACGCAAGTCAAAAATGGCTCACAGGTCAATATAGGGCCCGCACTTGAATTACTTCGTCTGCTAGCGTACACAAGAAAAAATAAATCCTTATGTCTGTTAGCGAACATGTTGCATGTATATTCGTTACGCCACGGATTAAACGCAACACCCATAAAAATTGAACACCACTGAAACGCAGGACGGTTTCGTTCACTTCTTTTAATGGATCGCATCAAAATAGTGCGCCCCGTTTCGTGATTATTAAGTAATATCGCTAATCGAATCTATAACCATATTTAAAACTCACTAAGATTCCAAGGCGATTGATGAATATTTTGCACTCAAATTCCACATCCGATGGTGGTGTCGCTAGTCCGGGCTTAGCAAAATATGCAGGCTTGTTCTCTTTGGTGGGACTTGCAGTGAGCGCCGCAGTGGTTGGAGAGTTTTCAGGCTGGAATCACGGTCTGATTGATGGTGGTTTTGGCGGTATGCTGATCGCCACATTATTAGTGATCCTGATGTATGCCTGTTTGTGTATTTCCATGGCAGAGCTTTAGACCGCAATGCCCTTTGCCGGAGGAGCTTACGGATTCGCCCGCGCCGCCATGGGCCCATGGGGTGGACTGATTGCGGGACTCTCGCAGATTATGGAGTATCAGTTTGCGTTGTCTACGATCGTTGTTGCGATTGGTATTGAGTTGGATTCGATACTTGGCGAGATGTTCGGGCTGTCGTTTTCCAGTCCCGTTTTATGGTGTGTGATTATTGTTGTATTCCTCTTGCTTAACTCGTGGGATACAAAATTATTTTTTCGCTCAGCGATTATTCTCGCGATCGCACCGATCGCGGTATTAGCCATATTTTGGTACCTTGCGATCCCCCAGTTTGATATCAAATATTTGTTGTCTGTCGATGTAGCCAACGGTGTATCAAACTGGCTCCCTAAAGGATTAATGGGCATTGCCTGGGCGATGCCTTTCGCAATCTGGTTTTTCTTGTCGATCGAGGTCGTTTCGCTGGCTGCCGAGGAAACACATCATCCAGGGAAAAATATTCCCCGCGCCTTATTTTGGTCTTTCCTGATTCTGGCTTGCGCCGCACTGCTGACCCTGGTGCTCAATGCAGGTATCCCTCCCGGGGCAACGGTTGTGGGGAGCTCTGAGTCACCACTGTTATTAGGCTTTCAAACTTTATTGCGTGGCAAGATCGCTCCCGCCATCCTGATCTGCTTAATTATGCTTGGATCGATGGCGAGCTTTCATTCGACGATTTACGCTGCGGGCAGGGCGTTATTTAGTTTTTCTAGAGCTGGATATTTGCCTAAAGTTCTTGCTAAAACTTCGGTCAAGCGCGGCACACCCTACATTTCATTAATGGTGGTGGGGGTGCTGACCTTTGCGTTGGCGAGTGTTGCGCTTTTCTTTTCCAAGAAGCTCTCTGCAATCGCACTGTTGTTGAATATGTCTGTACTGTCAGCGATCACCTCGTATGTATTTACCTTGCTGTCGTTTGTGATCATGCGATACAAGTATCCAAAAATTCATCGACCTTACGTCAGTCCTTTAGGCGTCACAGGTGCCATCACCGGGTTATTGATCGCCTTCATTACCCTCATACTGATGTTTACAAATTCTGGCTATCAGCTGGGGCTGTTGGGATGTCTCGTTATTTTTGTACTGGGTGGATTGTTTTTTTCCATGAAACGTAAAGCACTCAATAGCCAAGCCCCCGAGGAGGCGTTTGCCGAGGCATTGCAAGCGCACGCTTCGAAAACTAATGGGTCAAATGATGCACTCGCTGGGGAGATGTTATGAGTACACATATTCCCAACAGCCTCTTTTCGATCTTAGAGTTAGCGGCCATATTAATTTTTACGGTCACAACGCTCTCAGCGATCATTAGTGTTTTCATCACAAAAAGAAACGGGCTTATTTTCCTCGGCTCGCAAACAGCGTTGCTCTTTTTTATGCTGTTTATCTCGCGGGACTGGGTCCAGCCATTATTCTTCTCTAAATCTTTTGACGGCATAGAGGATTTTGGTCAGGTATCGATTTCTGTTTCTATTGTTTCAATCGCTTTCGCGGTAACCATTTTGATGCGGATATTCGTCTGGGAAGGCTCTGTCTTTATGCGGGGCAACACACAAGTTCCGGGTCTACTTGTCGGGCTGACGAACGCCTTTATTTATCTGCTCGCTATCCTGATTATTTTGCAATTCGTCTACGGTCAGTCAATTACCGCACTGGCAACCTTATCTGGTGCTGCAGCGGTCGTGCTTGGTTTTTCTGCGCAATCCACGCTCGGAGAGATGTTTGCCGGCCTTGCTCTATCCATCTCAAGACCATTCAAAGTAGGGGACTGGATTTATGTGGACGGCCTGGACGAGGGCAAGGTCATCGATCACTCCGGCGACGCCGCGGCCGCCAAGCCGATGGTTCCCGCCCAACTTCTCGGAAACGTCGCGCTGCTCGGCCGCGCGCAGGTCGAGACCGTGGTCGACGCGGGCGAGA
>CAINDJ010000162.1 GCA_903847325.1 uncultured beta proteobacterium
AGTGAAGCATTGTGCATCTCCCAAGGGCTCTCGCCCATTTGCCAAGCGCAACACATGCACATGCCGTGCTGCCGGTCCCCAGTGACACACTGGCAGTGAGTTCACCCCACTGGGGCGGTGGGGCCGTGGGCAGTGGTGTGCCACCGGTGGTAGAGGCCTTCGCAAGGCATCCAAACGTCTTTGATTCAATTTACATCAACCTTGTTCGTGCCGGTGAGTCGAGCGGTAAGCTCGATACCTTTCTGGAAAAACTTGTTGCGAGCATTCGCAAGACAATAAAAATCCGTAAGAGCATTAAATCTGCAATGCTATACCCGATCATATTGCTGATTGTTGCAACCGCAGTGATGGCCATTATGATGGTTTTTGTGGTGCCTGTTTTCGCAGATATGTTTGGCAGTATCGGCTCTCAGCTGCCTGGCCCGACTTTGCTCATCCTGTCAATCAGCAACTTTCTGCGAAACCCGCTTGGAGGCGGGCTGATGGTTCTGATCTTTTTTACTTCTCTGATCAGCTTTCGCTCCGCGCTTAAAAAAAGTTTGCCGCTCAGGCGCAAGTGGCATGGGTTGATTTTGAAACTGCCTTTGATTGGCGATATGGTGCGTGCTTCCAATTTTGCACAGGTCGCCATGGTTTACGGCAACCTGACCAGTGCTGGTGTGCCAGTGATTGAGGCGTTAGACATTACCGCGAGCTCAAGTAAAAATGAGGTCATTCGCGAAGCGATTCAAACAGCTAAACGCGGTGTTTTCTCTGGGCAACCTCTCTCTGAGTTGCTATCTGAGGGGAAGGTTTTCCCCGATACCTTTTCCCAACTGGTGTCGGTCGGGGAACAAACTGGAAACATGAGTGACATGCTCGAAACGATCAGCAGCTATTACGAAGAAGAATTCGATACCTCTGTTGATCGGCTCTCGCAGATGATGGAACCCATCATGATTTGCTTTCTGGGTGGAGTCATCGGGTTTATTCTTGTTGCGATGTATTTACCGATTTTCCAGATGGGACAAGTGGTCACGAATTAATACGCAGGCTACAGAAATCGAAAAACCTTGATCGTGCAGATCAACTTTCAAGCCTGACAATGATCCTGGCGGAGCACGCCGCACCATCTCGGCAAGTATTAGCGAGTCCTGATGCTGGTTACAGCAATAATTGTCTCTAAATAGCAGAGTTATTGGCTGTTTCAAGTTATATTATCTTTTAAGACAAGCTTGAGTTCTGATCGGACACAGGCTTTAACTAAAAATAAATAAGGCATTTTGGTGCTTCAACAAACCACCCATCTCGCTCGCGCAGTTTATCAACTTCGCATGATAAATCGTCTGATACTAGTGTGTGCCGTACTTTCAAGCCTGTTGCTATGTCTTGGGAGTCTAGAACTTTCTGGCATCTCTCATTTCTACAGTGCATTGAAAAACCCGCAGGACAGTCACACACTTTCGATCACTGGGGTAGTGGCAGGTGCGTTGTTTGCAATGATGGTTGTATTTCTTCTGATCAGGGCACATCGTCAGGAATTGGCCATCCTTTTGGCGCAACAGGATTACGCAGAACTGTCACAGCAAATGGACCTGAATAAGGGCCAATTACAAATGCTTCTGAGACAGAACCAGGAACTAGAGGCTAATAAAATCAACTGGAAAAAAGCTGAAGAACGCTTACGCACTACTGAGTCTTTATTTCACGAATCCATTGATACACTCGACGCTGCCTTTGTTATTTATGATGAGACAGACCATCTTGTTTGGTGTAACCAAAAATTTCGTAACCTTCAGCCAAACGGTTCATGGGGCGCTGACCATGAAGACGAATCTGAAAAATTTTTTCTATATGGGCGAACTTTTGAAGAAGTACTTCGCTTACGTCTCGCACATGGTCAATATCCTGTCCCTCCCGAACAACAAGAACAATGGATTGCTGAACGTCTAATAGAACGCAAACAGAGTAAAAACGTTGTTGAACGAGAGTTCGGTAACGGGCAATGGGTCAGAATCACAGATCAGAGGACACCCTCTGGATACCTCGTAGGACTTCGAGTCGATGTAACAGAGCTATACCATGCAAAACATGCTGCCGAGGTCGCTCAGCGAAACATTGAAGAAAAAAATAGGGAACTCGAACTAATCGCCCTTCACGATAGCCTCACCAAATTACCTAACCGATCCCTGCTCAACGAACTACTTGAGCAAACAATTAGCCAATCCCTTCGCCGTGGTCAACTTGTCGCAGTTGTCTTTATCGACCTGGATGGATTCAAAATAATCAATGACACTTATGGCCACCAGGCGGGTGACTACGTTCTGATTAAGCTTGCCGAACGAATGAAAGAGGCATTACGCGATGGTGATGTTTTGTCCCGCCTTGGGGGAGACGAATTCGTTGCTGTGCTGCCGGATCTGGTAGAAATAGATGCGAGCTCCCCCATATTAAACCGCTTGTTACGCGCAGTGGCAGAGCCGGTTCAATACGGCCAAGCTGCTTTACAACTATCAGCGAGCATGGGTGTTACTTTCTACCCGCCGGCTCAGCAAAATTTGACGCAGCCACTCAAAGCACACCAACTTTTGCGCCAGGCTGATCAGGCCTTGTATCGAGCTAAAAAGGAAGGTAAAAACCGATTCCATATCTTTGATCCAATTCTCGACACCGATGCACGTGAACTGCATGATGGCATGTAACATTTACCGCACAGTTTTTACCTGTTTTACCACCGCATCTTGTTTTGCAAGTATCTCCTGAACTAAATTCTCTGAGCCAGCTTTCGTTAAATGGCCATAATCAAAAGCTGTGAGCCTTGGCCCCTGGTCTGTCATCGTAACGGCCTGACAGCCCTGCTGTTTACAAAGCAAATCGAGCGCAGAAACAAACTCAACACTTTGTTTATTGGCAAATTTCTCAAGCTGTCGGTCAGATCCTTGCAGCCAGCGAAGCATGGATACAGGTACATACAAGGCCTCAGCGTAAGAGCGTCCTGATTGCAAAATTTCTCTGGGTAAGCCCTTGGGCCAATGCGGAACATTACCGATCATGACGATCCGCACACCCGGCAGTTCCTGACGCATCGTCTGGATCGCCTGAGCAGCTGCGGCAACGTTACCTGAATAGGCGAGCCAGTTTGCCGCGAGATAAATAATTGAGGGCTTTAGACGGAGAATTTCCTGCATTGCATACTGATTAAGCGCCAGACAGTTTGGCTGCTCTTGAGTACTCCAAAAAATGGGGGGGCAGGATCCCGCCGTGAACTGCATGACATCGCCTGAATATTTTTTTAAACCTTGATAAAGTGACGCTGCGTAAGAGTCGCCCCACAGCACGATTGAATCATCAGATACCGTTGTCTGCGAGCACTCTTGGGCGAACCGATCAACAGGTGAATTAAGCTGAATAAAACATCTGTCACCACGGATGTCTTGCATGAAATTTTTCATGACATAGGCAAACACAGGCTCAGCTTTCGCAGGCAATCTATAGAGAAAACCGCTCTTGAAATATCCAGCGAGTCCGACAGAGAAAAAAAATACGATAAAAACGAATGCACTCACAAAAATCTGTTTGGTAGTGAATCGGTTTTTATCGCGAAATGGCGTTTCGATAAACTTCCAACTGAGTCCGCCTAATATCAGCGCGGCAAGCACCATTGACAATCTGTGCATCAGTGTCAAGTTGTCAAACTGATATCTCGCCAAGGCAAGGATCGGCTGATGCCATAAATAAGTGCTGTAGCTAATCAGGCCAATCGCGACTAACGGACGCGCACTCAGGATCTGACCCGCCAGGGTAGCGCTTGAGGCGAAAATTAAAATCAATACGGTACCCCATACAGGGATCAGCGTCCAGAAACTCGGCCATAACCAATGCTCGTTCATCATCAGCACGGATGAGAGAATCAGAGCAATCCCGAGCAGGCCAAGCGTTTGGGCAAGAATGCCCGGGCGAGGTTGGAAAGACGGTTTCAGACGCGGAAATCCAGCGAATATGATGGGAATGACCGCACCAGCCAACAACTCCCACATCCGCGAAGGTAGCCAGTAAAAATTAAATACGGGCTGATGAATGCTGCTCCATTGCGCAAACGCCAGGCTCATCAAACCCAGAATCAGCGTTAGCCAAACAATGTATTTCGCGCCTGCTTTCCAAACCACCAACATTAAAAATGGAAAGATGAGGTAATACTGTTCCTCAACAGCCAGACTCCAGGTATGGAGCAACGGTTTGAGCGCCGTGCTGCTATCAAAGTACCCGCTCTCCTTCCAGAACAAAATATTGGATACAGAAAGCGCAACGGCGAGGAGCGACTTACAGAAATCTTTGAAATCTGCAGGATTGATGATGATCAGCCAGGCAACTGGCAGACAGACCAGCATCATCACGAACAAGGCTGGCAAAATCCGTCTCGCGCGTCGCTCATAAAACTGAGTCAGAGAAAACGTACCGGCCTGAAGCTGGGTGACAATAATCTGGGTGATCAGATATCCACTGATTACAAAAAAAACATCAACGCCGACAAAGCCTCCACTGGCCCACGAAAAAT
>CAINDJ010000163.1 GCA_903847325.1 uncultured beta proteobacterium
CCGCCGATCAGACTGCCAAATTGCAAACCAATAAATGTAATGAGTGGGATTGCGCAATTACGTAAGGCATGCCGGTACAGCACGACGTTTTCTGACAGGCCTTTGCTGCGGGCGACCATCACGTACTGCGTGGACAGGATATCGAGCATCGCTGTGCGCACCAGGCGAATATTCGTCGCTGACAAAATAATACCCATGGTCAGCGCGGGCAAAACCAGACTCAGTGGACCGTCCATGCCAGAGGGAGGGAACATTGGCATCGCAATTGAAAATAGCAAGACCAGCATAATCGCCAGCCAGAAATTCGGGAATGACAACCCGACAAGTGACACGATCCGAATCAGTTGATCCGACCACCCGCCCTTATTGACAGCGGCGCGGATCCCTAGAGGAATCGAGACGAGTAAAGAAATCAATAAAGAGCAAAACGTCAGGAGCAACGTCGCAGGCAACGCATCGGCAATCAGTCTGCCAACGGGGGTGCCCCCTAAAAAACTACGTCCAAAATTCCCAACTAGCAGACCCTGCATAAAACCAAGGTACTGTTCAATGAACGGCCTGTTCAGACCGAGATGCTGACGGATGTTTTCGAGATCTTTTTCCGTCACGCTACCGGCGCCTTGCGCAAGCATCAGTGACGGATCTCCCGTCAGCCTGACCGCCCAAGACACTAATAGCGTGACGACAACTATTACAAAAAGAGCTTGTAACAGACGCTTGATTAAAAAATTAGCCAATGCTGCTTACTCAATGGTTTCCTGTGTAAAACGGAATCGTCCGTCAGCAGGCAAAGTCAGATTTTTAACCCGCTTATTAATTCCATAAATAGTATTCAAACTGTAGAGGGGCATTTCAAGCGCCTGATCAGCTACGTATTGTGAGATTTCGCGCAGGATACGCTCGCGCTCAGCGGCGTCGTACGTATTGCGTTGCGCGTCGAGCAGCTGATCGAGCTTTGCATCCTTATCGTAGGGATTCCATTTTTGTCCACTGTGATACATCGCGTATGCGGTGTTGTCAAAGTCAAACGTCCAGCCACCCCACTGGTTTTGCCACATCTCACCGGTCTTACCGTTTGGAATGATGTCGTTGAGCAGCACAGCGGTCTCATAACCTTTGAGACTCGGCTTCAGACCTGCCGCCTGCAAGTAGCCGGCTACTGCCTGGACGACTTCCCTGAAATTTGAATCTGTGCCCCGGAAATCAATCTGGATGGGGGTGCCGGGCTTGACGCCTGCTTTTTGTAATAAGGCCTTGGCACCTGCCGGATCGAAGGCGACCGGTTTCAATGCAGGATCATAGCCAAACGATAGCTTGCCTTGAAAACTGGCAACGGGTTCGGCATGGCCCTGCATAATTTGTTTAATAATCGTGTCACGATCGACGGCCATCGTGAGCGCTCGACGCACATTGACATCTTTCATGATACCATCGCGCGTGTTGTAACGTAGCGCAAGCGTCGTTGGTCCATTGATACTTGCGGTACGCAATTTTGGATCTTTATTGACGACCTCCACCATGCTCAATGGGATCGTTGTTGCGATATCCAGACGACCAGCCTGTAATTCTGCGACCTGTGTAGCGGCTTCTGCAATAAATTTATAGACGAGCCCGTCAAGTTTAGGCGCTCCATCCCAATATTGGTCATTGCGGGCAAGCGTCAAACTGACTTTTGGCTTGTATTCGACAAACTTGAAAGGGCCTGTGCCCACCGGATTAGCATTAAAAAATTCATCGCCTTTCTCAGTAATGTATTTGGGAGGCACAATCATGCCGCCATACCCTGCGAGTTTGGTGAGCAGGACAGGATCGGGACGAGAGAGAATGAAATCAACAGTCAGCGGATCAATCACCTTAACTTCTTTGATCGCGTTGTAATTCGATTGCTGAGGGCCTTTGCCACCTTCGGGACCAAGCAGTCGATCAAAGGTGAATTTCACTGCCTCTGCGTTGAAAGGCTCGCCATTATGGAACTTGACGTTATCGCGCAACTTAAAACGAATCCTGCCATTGTTATCGAGGATTTCCCACGAGGTCGCAAGACCCGGCACGAGTTTCATATCAGAAGTACGCATCGTCAGACCATCAAAGATTTGACTGCCAACTCCACCCCAGGTCACAAGAAAGGTATCAATTGGATCCCAGCTACCCGGATCACCCGCAGGAGCGGCGATACTCAAGGTACCTGCTGCGTGCGTCAGTGCTGGGGTAGCGAGCGAGGAAAGCGCGAGCAACGAAACTGCGGCAAGATGTTTGATGCGGAACATGGCATAACTCCAAATTAATCACAAAGTTAATACAAAGTTAATACAAAGTGCTTTCGTAGTATTTTCAAAGTACTCAGTTGATTTTCTGTTTGACGCGTTGGGTAAAGAATAATGCAACCACACCAATCCCCATCACGCTCAACGAAATATGCACTGCATTTTTACTTGCGGCATAGGTAATACTTGAATAGGTTAGATAAGCGCAGGTCAGACAAAATAAGATCGGCGTGAAGGGATACAGAGGCACTTTAAATGGTCGCTCTGTTGCGGGATCTTTAACCCGCAACACAAACAATGACAAACCAACCAGAAATAAAAAGAACCAGAAAACGGGTGCGGTAAATTCGACCATCACCTCAAAGCCATCGGTCTGCCAGATGCCAAATACTACAAGCGCCAGACTCAAGGCTGACTGGACACCATACGCAGCGATCGGGGAACCACGATCGACATGCCAGTCCCCCATGAAACGCAATGCCCTCCAGTCGCGACCCAACGCATAATTTGTTCGTGCGCCGACGATCATGGTGGCGTTAATACTGGTCAGAGCGGATATCGATACAAACACACCAAGCACGCGCTCGCCCCAGGGACCAAAGGCGCGTCCCATCAGATCCGCAGCAACGGCCTGACTGCCGGCGAGTCCAGCCAAGCCCAGGCCCGATAACACGGCAATGTTCACTAATACATAAACCAGCGTGAGGATCACAATACTGATCACAATGACTGGCACGATGGCACTTCGCCCTCCTTTTACTTCGGCTGAAATATAAGCCGCCTCATTCCACCCGCCATACGTCAGTAATACAAACACCATCGCCAGACCAAACATGCCGAGACTGGGTGTCGAGGAAAACAGTGCGGGAGACGCCGGTGCATCTGGTGCGACAACAAACCCCGCAACGGCCACACAAATTAGACCCGTCACCTCGATCACTGTTAATAAGGACTGTACCCAAGAGGCGGCATTAATCCCGATGAAATTGACTACGGTCATTGCGACAACAATACCGACAGCCCAAATCGCTGAGGAATGCGTCCCAAGAGAGTAAGCCTTAGTCATATAGTCGCCAAATACAAAAGCGAGCAATGCAATAGATCCGGTGTTGATAACAGTTGCTTTGGCCCAGGCATACAGAAATGAAAGATGTTTACCAAAAGCCTGGGCAATAAAATGATAATCACCGCCAGCATGGGGGTAAGTTGTCGCAAGCTCTGCGTAACAAAGTGCCCCCGCAAGCGAAATTACCCCACCCAGAACCCAGGCAACAATCATCCATCCTGCATCGCCCGTCACACCTGCAACCATGGAAGGCGTTTTAAATATCCCTGCACCAATGACAATGCCTACGATAATCGCGATCGCACCGAAGGTACTGAGTGTACGCTCAGGGCCTGGATTGGATTCAAGGTTTAATTGCACACTCATTCTTTAACTACTGCCTGACCGAACTCCTGTCCCGCCCAACCCTCGATATGCCGAATAATATTGGCATAGTCCCGGGGTCCATCGCCTTGGCTGATCGCGAAAGCCAGGAATTGCCGTGCCGCAGGGCTTACCGTCATCGGAACGCCGAGTTTTTCAGCCTCTTCCATACAGAGCTTGATGTCTTTGTGCAGTAAATCCGTAGTAAATCGTGTTGGAAATTCACGATTCAAAATACATTGTGGAATTTTTTCCTGCGTCGCAAAGGATCGGCCACTGGAAACATTAATCACATCAAGCATGGTCTTGGGATCCAGACCTGCTTTCGCACCGTAGACGAGCGTCTCGCAACTCGCGACGATACTCACTGCACACAAGGTGTTGTTAACAATCTTCATCGTCTGACCCAGACTTGGCTCAGCCCCCAGATAGAAAATATTTTTACCAAGAATAGAAAGAATTGGGTGCGCCTCCTGATAAGCCGCCTCGGGACCTGAGGCCATCAGCGTCAATGTCCCCTTCTCAGCGCCGATCGTACCTCCGCTAACGGGTGTGCCTATCCAGGCTATGTTGTGCGCGCTGACCGCAGCAGAAACAGCCTCGGTCACCGATGGGCCTGTAGTCGAAAGATCAACAATCGTGCGCACAGCCTTACCGTGCATCACCCCATCTTCGCCAGTCGATACGGACGCAACAATCGTCGGCATCGACAGGCACAGCAACACAATCTCTGCCTGATCCGCGAGCGCGCGAGGATTGTCTGCCACGCGCGCACCTTGCTGCTGCAGTCTGGCAAGGGCATCAGGATTGGTATCAAACACAACCAGTTCCTGACCCGCCGCTAGCAAACGAGTACCAAAGTGATACCCCATGTTACCTAAACCAATCAATCCGATCTTCATGCAATATTTCCTTGCTTATTCTTCTGGTTTAAATCCGCTGTCTTGCGCGGCACGACGAAAACGCTCGATTTCTGCGAGTTGAAATTTGCGCATTGCATCCGGACCAAACGGCATGACCTCAGCACCTGTTTTTTCGATAAATACTTTTGAATCTGGCTGCGCCAAAGCCTTTTGCATCGCCTCGGCGAGAATATTCACAATCGCATCAGGTGTTTTGGCCGCGACCCAAAAAGAAGTCCAGCTGTAGTGCACCGCCTCGGGGTAGCCACTTTCTTTGAGGGTCGGCACATCAGGTAATTCAGGATGGCGCGTGTCCCCTGTCACCAGTATTGCCCGCGCCTTGCCTGAGGTCGCAGTCGACACGGATCCCGTTGAGTCAACCACGGCCAGGTCAATCTGATTGCCCATCACATCAGTAAGGGTCTGTGACAAGCCTTTGTATATGATGGTTTGAAATGGGGCCTTGGCCTGTGAAGTAAATTGCGCAGCCGCCAGCTGATAACCAGGAGAGTATGTGCCAGAATTCAGGGGCGGAAGCTGTCGTGCGCGTGTCTCCAAGTCCTTGATGGTTTTTAAAGGAGAATCATTCGACACCATGAACACCGCCATCGAACGCGTCATTCCTGCAACGGGACGCAAATCCGCAACGGGATCATAGGCAAGATTTTTTACCGTGACCACATTTACGGCCATGGGTGAATTGCTTCCAAGCAAAATGGTGTAACCGTCGGCGGGTTCTGCCTTCAGTGACTGGACCGATAAGGCACCGCCCGCACCTGGCTTGTTTTCAACGATCACGGGTTGCCCCAGGATCTCAGAAAGTTTTTTACCAAAAAATCTGGCGTAGACATCCGAGCCGCTGCCGGCAGTGAATGGAACCAGGATTTTTAAAGGTTTGCTGGGGAAGTTTTGCGCCTGGGACTGCGCGGATACTGCCCCAGTCATGCCTGCCAGCACAGCGACCATCGCAACGCCGAGTACCCGACGGCGATCAAAGAGTATGGATATGTCACGCAGTTCAGAATTTTTTTTAATTTTCATGTCTCCTCCTGTTCACTATGGTTTGTAATCCGCGCAGAGACTGCTTATGCCGCCGCGGACGGATCAGCCAGAACAACGGATTCATAGGCGTGCAAAGCCGTCGCGCCGCCGGTATGCAGGAACAAGACATTGTCGGTAGGTTTGAAATGTCCTTTGCGGCTCAACCCGATCAGACCAGCCATGATTTTTCCTGTGTAGACGGGATCCAGCAAGATGGCTTCGGTGCGCGCGAGCATCTGCACGGCTTCGACCATGGCAGGATTTGGAAGGGAGTATTTAGGACGCCACCAGTCGCCATAACTTACGACAGCCTCTGCAGGAACTTTTATATCTACTTTCAACAGATCCATAATGGATTGTGCTTCTTTCAGTACCAGTGGATTCTGGTCTGACGGATCTCGACTCACACCAATCCCAACCAAAGGAATATGGATGTTGTTTCCCAGAAAGCCCGCAACCAGCCCACCATGGGTACCTGAACTGCCCGAACCGACCACGACATAGTCCATCGACTGTCCCATCTGCAATAACTGATTCTGCAATTCCTGTGCGCAGGCTACATAGCCAAGTCCACCGATCGCGTTTGAGCCACCGCCTGGGATGATGTAGGGCTTACGGCCTTGCGCACGTAACTCGGCGGCAACTTTTTCCATGGCTTCAGCCATGTTGCTGCCACCCGGCACAACAGTAATCGCCTCGACGCCAAGCATGCGGAACATAAAGTTATTGCCCGAAGCATTCGGGTCATAGCTGCCGGGGATACGCTCTTCAATGACAAAGTGGCATTTCAAGCCTTCCTTGACTGCTGCGGCCAGAGTGATGCGGCAATGATTGGATTGCGGCGCACCGCATGTGATCAGCGTGTCAGCACCCTTTGCCAGCGCATCCCCCATCAGAAACTCAAGCTTACGCGTTTTATTACCACCTGGTGCCAAACCGAGCATGTCATCGCGCTTGATCCAGACACGCGGCCCGCCGAGTGCCTTGGTAAAGTTGGGCAGAAACTCAATTGGCGATGGCATCTGGGAATAACGGCGACGCGGAAAACGGCTTAAATCCATGACAAATACCTCGTTTATTGTTAAAAAGATTGAACGCATATTGCCTGACAGGAGCACACCATGCAATTGCAATGCCCTCATTGCCATAAAACTAATCGTATACCAGACGAGCGCTTGGCCGATGAACCCGTCTGTGGTGCCTGCGGCAAAGCTATTTTCGCTGGCGTGCACGCCCTTGACGCGACGGGACTTCAGGCG
>CAINDJ010000164.1 GCA_903847325.1 uncultured beta proteobacterium
GAAAAAGCAGAAGTTCGGGAGACAATATCTTGGCAAAAAGACTGTACCTGTTCGTGGCATGCATGCTAGCCAGTACAACGCCTGTCCATGCGGCCTGGCCTGATAAGCCTATTCAAATGATTGTCCCCTATCCGCCGGGCGGATTTACTGACGCGCTGGCGCGAGCGGTTGCCAAGCCATTAGGTGAGCGATTAGGACAACAGGTGATTGTGCAGAATGTGTCAGGAGGAGGGGGGAACATCGGTGCGGCCAAAGCGGCCAAATCTCCTGCGGATGGTTACACAATATTTGTTGGAAATAACGCAACGGTTACGATCAATACGCTCATTTATAAATCGTTGCCGTTCGATCCGTTGAAAGATCTAATCCCTGTTTCGCTGATAGGCGGGAGCCGGGCGGCATTGGTGGTGCCCCCCTCCCTGGGCGTGAGCACGGTTGCTGAACTTGTTGCTTTGGCAAAATCCCGGCCTGGCGAATTGAATTTTGGCTCAAGTGGCACAGGGGGCGTCAGTCATCTGGCGGGTGAGTTGTTTAATGTTGATAACAATATTCGCATGACGCACGTACCCTATAAAGGCACTGCGCCAGCAACAGCAGATTTGCTGGGGGGGCAGCTTCAGGTCATGTTTAATGATGTGGCGATTTCCCATATCGCGGCTGGCAAGTTACGTGCGCTGGCGATATCCGGCACGACGCGATCAAAGCAGGTCCCAGAGGTACCGACATTTTCCGAACTTGGAATCAAAGGATTTGATACCTATGCGTGGTTTGCAGTATTTGTTCCTCTGGGCACACCTGCGGAAATTGTGACACGATTGAACAGTGCCCTGACAGGCATTACAACTGATCCTTCTTTGCAATTATGGGCAGAGTCTCAGAACGGTGACATGATGAGCAGCACCCCGCAAGGCTTGGCGAAATTCATACAAAATGACTTGAGCAAATGGAGGTCGGTGGTGGATCAGACGGGTGTGACGGCAGAGTGAACCGACCGATTCATTTGTGTCATTATTAAAAAAAAATAATTTTAAAAGTTCTGGAGCAACCTATGGCAATTACGATATTTCCCGTCAAGCCTGACTTTATGGCCGAAATTGGCGACGTTGATTTAAGCTTGCCCCTGTCTGATGAGGATCGCGTCGCGCTTAAAGACGCATTCATCCGGTACAGTGTGTTGGTGTTTCCAGGGCAGACGCTGACCTCGGAGCAACACATCGCATTCGCCGAGGTGTTCGGTCCGATGGAAAAGAATATCAATACCTACGCCGATGAGGTAAAAAAATACAGGATCGATGCGCGGATTGCTGACGTTTCGAATCTTGGCGATGAAAATGAAATTCTTTCAAAAGACAGTCGTAAAAGAATGTCAGGACTGGCCAACAGACTCTGGCATACAGATAGTATTTTCAGGCAGATTCCCGCTCTAACATCCTTGCTCTATGCTCGCGCGATTGCTCCGGTGGGCGGTCGTACCGAGTTTGCCGACATGCGTGCCGCATACGACGCGCTGCCTCAGACCACTAAAGCCCGGATTGATACGCTCGTGGTGGAACATAATATTTTCCACTCACGGGCCAAGATTGGATTCAAAGATTTCACCGCGCAGGAGCGCGCCTCTCTGCCACCCGCAAATCAACTGATGGTCAGGACCATTCCCGAAACGGGCCGTAAAAACCTTTATATCGCCTCGCACGCCGTCAGGGTATTGGGGATGTCGGATACCGAAAGCGAGGCGTTGTTTGAGGAGCTGGCCCGGCATGCGACACAACCGCAGTTCGTGCTCTCGCACCGTTGGCGCGTAGGTGATTTGGTGATGTGGGACAATCGCTGCACCATGCATCGCGGCACCGGGTTTGATGACTTGCGTTATAAGCGGGATATGGCGCGTGCGACCGTGTCTGACATCGGCAATACCGTTGAGTTGTCGCTTAAATAAAACCTGCTGCGATATTGATGGTCAGGGCAATCAGGGTCGTATTGAAAAAATACGCCATCGCACAGTGCACAAGACAGACGCGTCGCATTGATCTTTTGGTGATGCTGATGTCAGAGGTTTGCGCCGACGTGCCTATCATGCAAGAAAAATAAAGAAAATCGAGATAGTCAGGTTGTTCATGACCAGGGAAAAGTAGCCCCGGACCTTTTTGATTTGAGAGCGCTGTATAAAAATCGTGACCGTAATGCACGGCAAACATCAATTGCGTGAATGTCCAGGAAGTGATGATCGTGAGCGCCGCGAGCAAGATATGAAAAAGCTTGTCGTTGCCTTCGAGATTTTTTGAAATACCAAGCACCATCACATTGGCGACCAGACACACGACGGCAGAAAAGACAACCAGCGCGAGGATGGCGTAGTTGCCGGTATCTTGACGCAGCGCGTGGGCGCGGACCTGATCCGGATCAGCCTCGAACATCATTTTGAACGTCAAAAAAAGATATAAGCACGCGCCGATATTCCAGCTCACCACAAGGGTGACCCAGTGATTGGCTGGAATCAGCAGGGGAACGATGAAAGCGGAGAGCGCTCCGACACCGATACTCGAAGTCAGGATGGGGCGGGCGCGAACGACACGAATCATAATTTACTTGAACCACATACGTTGAAAGATGTTATCCCGATCTATGAATGCGTGTTTAAAAACAGCAGCAATATGGACGAGAGCGCACACGCCAAGTGTCATGGCAAGCACGCCATGCACATCAAAGATCTGTTTGGCGAGCGCTTCACTTTTCGGGATGAAAGGTAATGCGGGCAGGTTGTATCCGCCAATTGTATCCAGTGCCGGGTAAGCGGTGATCCCTACCCAGCCAAGGAGCGGTATGCAGATTAGCAGCAGGTACATGAGGCAGTGAACGACCTTTACAACGATGCGCGCATGAGGGGAGAGCTGGTTGCCATAGTCAGGCGTTTGCTGCCGAAACCTTATGCCAAGCCGCGCCACGATTAACCATAGCGTCACAAAACCGATCGCTTTGTGCCAGGCATAAAGCGTGTTGGTTAAAGCGTCCCAGAGGTTGGCGGAGCCTCTCGATACCATCCACAACCCGATAGGGATCAGGATCATGACAGCCGCGGCGCTCGACCAGTGTAAGACTCTCAGCGTGAGTGAATATCGAACGATTGCTTGCATGGTCGACTCCTGGTGACTGCGCATGATAAGAGGGGCGTGCTGCGTTATCTGCCTGATACACCACGGCAAAACGAGCTCTGATCGCTCCCGCTGATAAATCCACACTGACTGGGCTGACCACCCGCTATGGCCCTGCACATGGACTGCTGATCGCTGTTCTGAATGAATCCACATTGACTCGGTTGCCTGCCTGCGATACCCCGGCACATTGATTGCTGATCGCTATTGGAGATAAATCCGCACTGGCTGGGTTCATTGCCTGCAATAGCCCTGCACATCGATTGTTGATCGCTATTCTGAATAAATCCACATTGACTCGGTTGTCTGCCCGCAACGCCTCTGCACATGGATTGCAGGTCACTATTGGAGATGAATCCACACTGGCTCGAATTACTCTCGGCTATTGCGCGGCACAAGGATTGCTGATCACTATCCTGGATAAATCCACACTGGCTGCTATTTTGCGCGAGGGCAGATCCGGAAATCAGCAAGCTCGCACATAGAAAAAATATTTTAAACATGATGTGATTTTTGTATATTTAATGGGCGGTTTTTAATTCTTTAGAAAAATCACCGACAATTTTAAAAAACGTGTTGACCATGGCTTCAAGCGCATCGTGCCCGATCCCGCCGTAAGCGTTAATGTCCATTTCGATCACGGCTTCGTTTTTGTCATTGACATAGGCGCGTGCCCATCGGTTACGAATATTCCAGTCATTGGCGACCTTAAGCGCGACGGGCTTGTCAGGTGAGTAGGTCGCGCGTAACAAAACATCCTCGCAGGTTGTGTCTGTGCCGCAGCCGATGAAACTGATATCGATTTTTGCCGCGCCAGAGTTTCCGGGACTGACTTTGAGCAACGGGTCGCCTTGCTCGTCTCGGGTTTCTTCAAAATTAAAATCTGCCGCCGTCAGAATTGTGGCGAGTGCCGAGGGTTCGAGATGTTTAATTTCTGTAGTTTCATCAGGTCTGTCCTGGGTGGTTGTGGTTTCCTCCATCATCCATGCCGCGGGGATGGATGACGCAATAAATGTTTTCAACGCATCCATGGGAACCACATGTCCGCCTGCTTTGAAGACGTCTTTTTCAAAGGCAAGGGTGCTGACAAAATTTTCACCGTTCATTTTGCCGATTTTCAGATGCGCAGCGAGCTCAAGCATGCCCTTGATTTCTTTATCGGTTTGTATTTTTGCCTGCGCCGCACTTGTTCCATTATTTTGTAAAGATTGTGAAATGAGCGATGAGACCATCGGCCGTGACACCTCGAGCGTCGCGGTCATCGTGGTGAGCGGATTTTTTGCAAACCCCATACCGTTTGCGGGAGCATTGACAGGTTCGAATTCTGTATTAAGGGTGAATCGACTGATCCCCTCAGGGGTCGTCCATATAATCGGATCGATTCGAAAACGCGGGTTGCTTTTAAGTAAAGACTGAACGCTTAACCAGAACTGTTTCAAATCTGCGGTAGTGACCAAGTCGGCTTCTGGAGGATTGGTCAGGGAGCGTGTTAGCAAGATGTTGTTCAGGTCGATCAGCGATATGAGCGCCGTGCCATCAAGCTGATCGTAAAACGCCGCGAGGTTGATTTTCCCCCAGTCTTTTTGATTGAGTTTGATTGATCCTAATTCATAACTGACCTGACCATCGAGCAGCGAGCCTTTTTCATTTAATAGCAACTGGCCTTTGAGTTTTTCTACGGATAGTGTGGGTTTGTCGAGTCTGGCAATTGTCAGGCGATCAATGCTCGCATCGCTTGAGCCTATATTCAGATCAAAGGCGCCGATACGTGTATTCGTCTGTATGCTTGCGTTCTGGACATCAACGCTGGATTTTCCATTGCTGATATTGAGTGACGAAATGTTCAGTGTTCCACGGGTTGAGGAAAAATCAGCCCCGATAGTCGCCTCCAGACTGGCGCCGCCAAATTTTGAACGTGTTGCTTCCTGCGTATAGTCCAGTGGGCGGGCGGTCCAGCGCAACGTTGAAACGCCTTGCATATTGATGGTTGTTTGGCCTTCGATGAAGGACTGTCCGCCCGAAGCACCAAATGCCGCTTGTGTGTAGGGATTTGGCTGGAGCACGGTGCGCATCGAAGCCATCAGCGGTGCAAAGTGTCCTCGCAAAAGCTCCTTGGCGGGGAGCGGCCCATGCTGAATTTCATTTGTGAAAATAATTTCAGGACGAATGCTTGGATCTTTTGAAGAGGGAAAGCTCAGGATGTAGGTCGCTTCGCTGCTAAATACGCCTCGCGTGTAGTTGCTCTGACTGATTTGAACTTGATCCGACCATTTTCTGGAAAGGTGTGAGTTGAGCATCTCTACCGCGCGCTCGGTTTCAGTCTGTAGCCGGACGCCAGCGTAAAAGCTGCCCCCCGCATAAGCGGCTATCACCAGTGCGAGTGCGCTACCCGCAGCAATCAGTTTGCGATTCATATTTTTTTCATCCGTTCATGCTGGACAAAGCCGATCCGTTGATCAGCTGTGTCGTTGATATTCAACCAAGTCGTACGCCAGACCGTTTTCTGCAGGTTGTGGCGCTCTGGAGCACTCCACCCAAAGCGTTGGATCCAGTGGTGCAAAAAAAGCATCCCCTTCGATATCTGCCTGTATTTCGGTGGCGATGACACTGTCTGCGAGTGGCAGGGCTTGTTGGTAGATTTGCGCGCCACCGATCACAAAAACTTGCTCGGCGTCGCGCACCAAATCAAGTGCGCTGGGCAGGCTAGTGACGAAATCTACACCAGCAATGGCTTTTGATACGTCGCGTGTGATGACGATGTTTTTACGACCAGGCAGAGGGCGGCCGAGAGAGTCCCAGGTTTTGCGTCCCATGATGATTGGGCAGCCCAAGGTCGTGCGCTTGAAATGCGCCAGGTCCCCGGGTAATTTCCAGGCAAGGGTGTTGTCGCGACCAATTGTGCGATTCTTTGCGTAAGCAACAATCAGTTTGAGTCGCATGAAAGCTGACCTTTTAAGATAAAACCAGACCGCAACGTACTAAACCGCCACGGGTGCTTTGATATGAGGATGATGTTCGTAATTTTCGATCACGAAATCCTCGTATCGATAATCAAACAGGGTATCGGGTTTGCGCTGGATGAGCAGCCTGGGATAAGGATGGGGCGTGCGCGATAACTGTAGTTCTACTTGCTCAAAGTGATTGCTGTAGATGTGACAATCACCACCTGTCCAGACAAAATCACCGACTTCGAGCCCGCACTGCTGAGCGACCATATGGGTCAGCAGTGCATAGCTTGCGATATTGAACGGTACGCCTAGAAAAATATCGGCACTGCGCTGATAGAGTTGGCAGGAGAGCTTGCCTTGGGCCACATAAAACTGAAAAAAAGCATGACATGGAGGCAGTGCCATGTTTTTGATTTCAGCAACGTTCCAGGCCGAAACAATCAGCCTGCGGGAGTCGGGTGTCGCGCGAATCTGTTCGACGACCTGGCTGATTTGATCGATATGGCCACCGTCCGGTGTCGGCCACGAGCGCCATTGCACACCATAAACCGGGCCTAGATCACCATTGGGGCTGGCCCACTCATCCCAGATGGTGCAACCATTTTCCTGCAGCCATTTGACGTTGGAGTCGCCACGCAAAAACCAAAGTAATTCGACGAAAATGCTACGGGTATGCAGTTTTTTTGTTGTGACCATTGGAAACCCTTTGGCCAGATCAAAACGCATCTGATAACCAAAGACCGAGCGTGTACCCGTGCCCGTGCGATCGGTTTTGTTCACGCCGTTTGTATAGACGTGGCGCATAAAGGTTTCATACTGGTTCATCTGCGGGGTCTCGTGGTGACTATTCTGATTTTGCAGCCGCTGTGTCGATGATCTCTGCCGACCAGGTGATGGCCGCGGAGTGGGCGAGCATCGCAGAGGCTGAGCAGTACTTTTCGTGCGACAGTGTGATGGCGCGCTCAACTGCTGCGCGGGGCAGATTACTGCCGGTCACGGTGAAGACGAAATGAATCTTGGTAAAGACTTTAGGATCCACGTCGGCGCGCTCGGCGCTCAGTTTGACTGAGCAGCCTGACACCGCGTGTCTGCCACGCTTGAGGATCAGTACAACATCAAACGCGGTGCAACCGCCGGTTCCAACCAGAACCATTTCCATCGGACGTGGTGCCAGATTGTGGCCGCCACCTTCAGGCGCGCCATCCATGGCGGTGATGTGCCCGGTACCTGTTTGCGCCACAAAAAGCATGCCATCAGGACCACCCCAGTCTATTTTGACTTCCATTCTGATTCCCCAGCAGTAAAGCAAGAATGATAATCCTTATTAAACCCTGAAATCGCTGCACAGACTAAAATGAGAAAACCGCTCTTATCGGAGTTTTCATGCCGCACTCTCACCCCCCCCTTGCGTATCACCCCCGTTTCGTTCGCCGTCAGTTCTGGTTTGATCCGCTGATTGAGGAGTTCGATGCCTCGCTGCAGGTCTTGTCAGGCGCCTCGCACGCCTCGCGTGCTAACCCTGCCGGTTTGCAAGATCCTCACGAAGTTGAGGTGCTTTCGGACGACGAGCAGCGCCACGCAGCGGGATTAATGCGTATCAATCAGGTCGGTGAGGTTTGCGCGCAGGCCCTCTACCGCGGTCAGGCTGCCGCGTGTCAGGATCCGGCTACGGTGGCGCTTTTACAAGAGGCTGCAGCAGAGGAGGTCGATCATCTGGCATGGTGCAATCAGCGCCTGAAAGAGCTGCGCAGCCGTCCGAGCTTACTCAACCCCGCCTGGTATGCCGGCTCATTCGCCCTCGGGGTGTTGGCTGGACGTGCTGGTGTCGCACGCAGCTTGGGTTTTATGGCTGAAACGGAGCGTCAGGTCGAAGCACATCTTGATGATCACCTTAATCAGCTACCTGAGCAAGATCGTCGCTCAAGGGTGATTGTGGAGCAGATGAAGGCTGATGAGATCCATCATCGTTTAACGGCCGAGGAGCATGGCGCGCAAGTATTACCCGGTCCGATTAAGGGATTAATGACATTAATGTCCAAAATTATGACCAAGACGGCTTATCGGATCTAAACGTTTGTTACCGCTGAGGATTTTCCTGGAAATTCAGATGTAAAACAGCCTTTCTTGCGGGTGAGCTAATACTGTATCGTGTTGTTGCACTGCACAAAAACAACACTTTTTTACCTTTTTCCTAGCAAAACAAAGCAAATTAGCTCTCTTTCATAAAGTTCTTGCAATGCACCAATAAATACTCTATGATTCGTTTATGGAAGTTAAGTTAATAGTGTTTTGACTCAGAGTGCTGAATGAGTTGTTTTCATAGCAAAGAGTTAATTCGCTAAGAGATCATTCTCCTTAACTTGCCACGATTGTCTCCTCCACCCTCCTCTTTTGGTGGATTTAGCCCAAGACTGCAAAGTCTTGGGCTTTTTTTTGCCGATTTTCTGGCCTGTATCAGAGGCGA
>CAINDJ010000165.1 GCA_903847325.1 uncultured beta proteobacterium
GGCAAAATTTCGAATGGGCGGTTGCTCTTTTGGTGTGTCACATGATAGCTAGGAACCCGGCGAATCAGGCCGGTACGCCTGGCGCGGTTACGCAAGCATCTGAAGGTGGAGTATCGCAGTCTTATAAGGTATCTGAAGATTTACAAAAGCGATATTCTGACTGGACAAGCACAAGCTATGGCTGTCAGCTTGCACAGCTCGCAGAGGGTTCAATAGTTGCACCGATGGCGGTAGGCGGAAGTGGTTGTTCATTCGAGTAAAAGGAGATTGGCATATGAGAAAGTTTTTAATGTTGGGGCTGTTCGTGTTGCTTGTTTTAGCCTTGCCTGATGCTCAGACAGGATTTCCAAAAACCATTCTGCAGCGTTCACAGATGGTCCCGGTCGTTACGTCTCAGCAGGCTCCCTATATGTCAATCATACCGCTTGACGTATCATCGACAAATTGGGGAAGGCCCGATTCTTTTGTTGTCTCTGCGGTCTACTTTGATCGATTCACAACAATAAAGTTTAAGCCTATGAATGGCGATACGCTGTCGATGCCATTTGATTCTTTGACCGGTGTACCATTTGCAATCGACACTGTTTACCATACTGGAACGACTTCGGGATCGCAGACGCATCACATTTACGTGATCGGTTTTTATCGGTATGCAGTGAAGGACACTTCGAGGAAATATTAATATGGGTGTCACTCATTCGACAGTAATGAAAAAGGATTTGTTTAGCCAATTAAAGGCCGATATGACTGCCATGAGTGAATCGTATATCAAGGCTGGCTGGCCGTCCGGTGAAAAGGTTGGCGCTCCGACAAAAAAAGGATCGGGAGCAAAGCCATTTGAAAACATGAGCGAAGTGGCGCGGGTCGCTGTATGGAATGAGTTTGGCGTCCCTCAAAAAAACATTCCGGCGCGTCCAGCATTTCGAAACTTTCTTGATTCAAGCCGTGAAAAAGCTGTTCAGTTTATGGCAAAGCTCATGGGAGAAGTTCAATCCGGAAACATGAAGCCCGATGCCGTTTTTGCTGCTTTGGGGCTTTGGGCGCAAGCCGGAATAAGGAAATCAATTCGCGCTTTACGAGAACCAGAGAACGCAAAAAGCACGATCAGGAGAAAACATTCGTCGCACCCATTAATTGATAACGGGCAAGAAATAAACAGCGTGACCTTTGTAACTGTCAAGGGTCGTCCTGAAAAAGAAATGGCAGCTCAGGTGATATAATGCTAACCGTGCTTCCGCATTCAACTTTTACAACAAAAAACTTTGCTCCCGGCACTACTACGGCAACAGGGACAACGCCCGGAGCCCAAACCGCAGGAAGCACAACGGGGTCAATCAGTGCAGCATCACCAAGAGATATTGCGCGGCTTGAAGAAGGAAAAAGAACGCGACGAGCCTATAAGTACATTACAACCGATGCTTTAAATGCTGCAACCCAGAGCGGAGTTTTGCCGACATGGATGCAGATAAATGGCGAATGGTATGAAGTGAGCACTATTGACGTATGGCAAAACGGAGTAATGCCACATTATGAGTATATCGTTACTAAGATAGAGAATCCTGGCGATAGAGCATGACAGAATCAACTTTAAGACAAGCAATTTATACGTGGCTCTCAAGTGTTCTGTCGGCGCTATGGGTGGGTGATTTGTCAGAGCGGCCGGATAATAAGATTGCTTTTGTCTGGCACATGGAAGATCAAACTCGCCCTGCGACTCCAATCTTAGAAGCTCGATTGTCAAATGAAAGTCGAATTGGTCGCGATTCAATCGGGCCAGTCAGTAATATGGCCGGACATGTTGGTGAACAAAAGATGACTGGCGACCGAGAAGAAATGCTTTATCTGACTCTGTTCGGGCCGGGAGCAGTTGATTATCTGAGGCTTATTCGAAACGCCACAGAAGACAATGCACTGCGAGCAACATTTGACGATGACAGCTTTATCGTGGTAGAGTGCATGCCAATACTTGACGCACACGAATTTCTTGACAGCATGCCGGAAGATCGCGCGACAATGGATTTGCGATTACGCTTTATCGATACATGGACAACAAATTGCGGCGGTATCATAGAGATTGTCAATATGGATACTGAAGTTGATGGAGTAGATACCGGCGCGATGACCGTAAATGCATACGGCAAAAATGATCCAGTTACACATTGAAACTTTTAATAAGGAGTTTATAATATGGGGCAGCTTGACGAATCAGTAGATGTAGTAATTACTCAAGAAAGTCCTTCGGTTGCCGCTGAAAACTTCGGCATTCAACTTATCGTCGGCCCGAATGTTTTAGGAACGGCAAGAACTCAAACTATCGCTTCAGCTTCGGCAGCAGCAGCAGCTTTGAATGGCGGCGTATTTGCGCCTGAATATCTCAAGGCTTTGGATGCATTCTCGCAACCCAATCCTCCGGCATTTGTGAAGCTTGGACAACAGGCAGCATCAAATGTTACTACGATCAACGACAATGGCGGCGGCATGCTTGGGGGGTCCGTAAGCACTGTCTTGACGGTGAACGGCGTTGCTTTGGCCGCAGTCACAACCGCATGGAGTGCGAGCAAATTGTCAACCCTTACCGCGCACGCTGCAGCTCTACGGGTTGCTTTGCGTACCGCTATCGGCGGCGACACGGATTCGGCTGTTGTTTATACGGACGGATCGCATACTATCGTTATCACTCCCAAGGGGACAAATTCTTGCGTGGTGACAAGCTTTACTCTTATTCCGTTGGCAACCGACACTTGCGCAATCACGACGATTGTCAGCACTAACAGCGAGACC
>CAINDJ010000166.1 GCA_903847325.1 uncultured beta proteobacterium
GCGTGACGTATTTTCTTCTGTTCTTAGGATGCAGAATGAAGAGCTCGACTCCGACTTGACCTTTGAGATGTTCGGTGTCGACTCTTTGCTAGTGATGGATTTGAATCGTGCGTTTGAAGCAAAGCTTGGAAGTATCCCTGCAACCATACTTTACGAAGCTAGAACCATGCGGTCTCTCGCCGCTAGACTGTCGGATCAGATTGCTGGATATCTGGCTCAAGTCCATGCTGCGTCTCAAACCCGGATCGCGCAACCTGCGTTAGTTTCGGTTGCGAGCCGAACATCTTCCAATGTGAATAATGTTGCTGTCGTTCAACGCGCGGACCAAGGGGTATCTGCCAGTATCGAACCTATTCCAACTAGTTTGATACCTGAGCCGACAGACGATGCGGTCGCAGTGATTGGGATTGCATGCAGGTTCCCGGGTGCAGATGATGCGAATGCGTTTTGGTCCTTGTTAAACGAAGGGCGAAGCGCCATTACCGAGCCATCCGCTGAGCGCTGGGGATGGAGTGAGATTGAAAAAGGCACGCGTTCAAGTGGCTCGAGGCACTACAGCAGCTGGGGTGGGTTTATTAATGGTTTCGACGAGTTCGATCCCATCTTTTTTGGAATTTCACCGGCTGAAGCCGAAACGATGGACCCACAGGAAAGATTGTTCCTGCAAACCGCCTGGCACGTTCTGGAAGATGCGGGATATCCGCCACCCTCCCTCAAAGGAGGCTCTGTTGGCGTGTATGTCGGAGCGATGAATCCCGACTATGAATGGTTAAGTGGATATGCCGCCCGCTCAGGCCATAGTGGCGATGCGCATTCGGCTTACTGGTCAATAGCAAACCGGGTAAGTTATGTGCTTGATTTGCGTGGCCCGAGTATTGCTGTCGATACCGCCTGTTCGTCTTCTTCGAGCGCCATCCACCTTGCATGTGAGGCGGTGCGTCATGGTGAGTGTGATACAGCGATTGCCGGTGGTGTCAATATCATTGCGGGCCCCATTCACTATTCTCGTCTCTGCGGTCTTGGGATGCTCTCGGATGGCCCGGATTGCAAGAGTTTTGGGATAAATGCTGATGGTTTCGTCGATGGCGAAGGGGTAGGGGCTGTTCTGCTAAAGCCCTTGAGCAAAGCACTCGCAGATGGTGATGACATTTACGGTGTGATCCGAGGCTCTGCCGTGACCTCTGGTGGCAAGACGAGTGGTTATACCGTTCCCAATCCTGAGGCTCAAACACAATCTATTACCCGGGCCTTATCGCGCGCCGGCGTGCGTGCCTCAGAGCTTTCCTACGTCGAGGCACATGGAACGGGTACGGCGCTTGGTGATCCGATAGAGTTTGTCGCGTTAAATCACGCACTGGGGACGTCCGGTATGTTGATTCAGGATTGTGCGCTAGGCTCTGTCAAATCAAATATTGGTCATTTGGAATCTGCCGCTGGGGTGGCCGCATTGATTAAAGTATTGTTGATGCTACGTCATAAGACGCTGGTACCAACGCTGCATGCTGATACACCTAATTCTGCACTTGCATTAGAAAATAGTCGTTTGAAACTGCAGTTAAAGACTCGCCCCTGGGTGTCTAACGGTCATTTGTTCGCGGGAGTTAGCTCATTCGGTGCAGGGGGGACGAATGTGCACATCGTGGTTGAGCAACCACCTCTACGTTTTCCTGAAATAAAGTTGTTGGATCAGTACCTGATGGTGCTTTCCGCCGATGACGTTGAGCAGCTAAAAGTGCAGGCCACTGTATTAGCAACATATTTGAAACAGTGCACTGATGATGTTCAAGAGAAAATACTGAATATCGTTTCTGGTTTTCTGGGCGTATCCGCCGAACAAATCGACAAGGCTGTGCCGCTTGTTGATATTGGCATTGATGGTGCAACGGCACTTCGGTTTTCAAGCGAAATTGAAAACTCCCTGGGACGAAGACTCCTGATCGATCCACAAAGTAGTTTGACCGATATGCTTGCTGCTGCAGGCGAGGAGAGTGCCAGCAATCTGACTGTTCCGTCTCTGGCTTATACGCTGCAGACAGGTCGCGCCCAACTGAGTCAACGATTCGCCGTGATGGTGCAGGACATATCCGGCCTTATTCAGTCGCTTGATGA
>CAINDJ010000167.1 GCA_903847325.1 uncultured beta proteobacterium
CCAGAGCTTTCCGCCATCATGCCGAATTTAATCGGATCCGCAGCCTGAACGTTGATGGTTAGCGCGGTGAGCAGGGTTGCGGCACTCAAGGAAAAAAATTTAGTTTTCATCACAAATCTCCAGTCGTTCTTATAAGTTTTCATTCAAAAATTTCACATACGTTTATTTCTTATTACCACCACCTAAGTAAGCAGATCGGACTTCTTCATTATTCAGTAATTGCTCGGGGGTCCCTTCTACGGTTAATTCCCCTGTGACCAGGACATAGCCACGATCCGCAACGGATAGCGCCATATTGGCGTTTTGTTCAACCAATAAAATCGTCATGCCGCGCTCACGAATTTTGCGGATTGTGGCAAAGAGTTGTTGCACGATTAAGGGGGCCAGACCAAGAGAGGGCTCGTCCAGTAACAGCAGTTTTGGTTTTGACATCAAGCCTCGGGCGACCGCGAGCATCTGCTGCTCGCCACCTGACAAGCTCCAGCCCAGTGAGCCTGACAAGCGTTCCAGAGGAGGGAAAATCTCAAACATTTCCTCTACCTCCGATTCCAGCTGCGCGCGACTGACGTTTTTGCGCGACGAGCTGCCGATCATGATGTTTTCTTTTACGGTTAGCCCAGGGAAAATTCTTCGGCCCTCTGGGACATGCGCGATACCGCGGCTCACTGTTTTTTCGGAAGGAATGTTCAAAACAGTCTGTCCGTCAAACAAGATGTCGCCGCTCGTGACGGAGACCAAACCGGAAATACTGCGTAAGGTCGTGCTTTTACCGGCACCGTTGGCGCCGAGCAACGTCACGATCTCGCCTTGATTGACGTGAATCGATACGCCTTTGAGGGCTTGTACATTACCGTAGTAACTTTCTACATTTTTAAGTTCAAGCAGCGCCATGTGCACTCTCCCCCAGGTAAGCGGTGATCACATCAGGGTGGCGCAGCACATCATTGGGTGCGCCTTCTGCTATTTGCTTGCCAAAATTCAGGCAGGTAATACGATCCGAGACCTGTTCGATGAGACCAATATCATGTTCGATCAGGAAGATAGTCAGCCCATGTCCTCTTAATCGTTTGAGCAAGGCGACGAGCTCTTGTTTTTCTGTCTGGTTCAGGCCGGCCGCAGGCTCGTCGAGCAACAAGAATTTAGGATGTCCGGCCAGCGCGCGCGCAATCTCCACCAGTCGCTGGTGACCATAGGGCAAGTTTTGCACAATGACTTCCGCGTTTTCCGCCATGCCGACAAATTTCAAGGCTGATAGCGCGCGCGCGCGCAGAGCGGCTTGTCCTGGCGCGATGGGGTTGTTTTCACGTTGAGCACCAATCATCACGTTTTCAACGACCGACAGGGCAGGGAACAAACGGATATTCTGAAAGGTACGACCCATGCCAAGGCCTGCGCGTTCATAAGGCGCGAGCTCGGTGATGTCGACACCATCAAAGGTCATTTTCCCTGCGGTCGCTTTGTAAATGCCACTCAGAATATTCAGCGTGGTTGTTTTGCCCGAGCCATTGGGACCGATCAAGGCATGCACCGTCCCACGCATCACCTCAAGGGTGATTCCGTCTACCGCACGGACCCCACCAAAATGTTTCTGCACATTTTCAAGCTTGAGAATGGGTGTCGGATCTGTAATGGGGACGGCGACATCAAGCGCTGCGATGGCATCGATATCAATCGGCGCTGGCTTTCTGTATTTGGCCGCACGCGAACTGATCAAGCCCCAGATACCGGTTGGCAGGAACACCATGATCAGTATGACAGCCAGGCCGTATGCCGCCAGGTAAACCTCTTTGAGAAAACGCAACCATTCTGGTAGCAAGATCAGCAAACTGGTTCCCAGTACACCACCAAAAGCCGATTGCGCACCACCGAGCAGGACCATGGTCAAAAACTCAACCGAGCGGGCGAAGTTAAAGTTGTCCGGACTGATGTATGCGAAGCCTGCCGCATAGAGCGCACCACCAAGACCGGCGAGACCCGCGCTGATGGTAAAGGCAATTACTTTTACTTTCAGGCTGTTGACGCCATTGACTTCCGCGGCCAGTTCATTTTCGCGAATCGCACGCATCGCGCGGCCTGTGCTTGTCTGAGGGAGTTTCCAGACAAAATATATTGCAGCGTATAAAACAACGGCGCACATCAACAGGTACGCGCGATCGTCTGAAAGCGTGTAGCCAAAGAGCGTAGGTCTTGCGATCCCAGCAATACCGTCAGGTCCCTTGGTGAAATCAATCCAGTTATTCAGAATCAGATCGAAGATCTGCTGAAAGCTGATGGTGATCATCGCGAGGTAATGGCCCTTCAAGCGAAGGGTTGTCAGGCCAAGAATGAAACCAGAGACGGTCGCGACAGCAATACCAAGTGCCAGCGTGATCCAGAAATTCAATCCTGCATCGACGGTGCCTAATCCGACCGCATAGGCACCCAAGCCAAAAAACGTAGCCTGTGCGAGGTTGATCTGGCCTGTATAACCCAGCACAACCGTCATGCCCAGCACCGCGATAGAGTAGGTCACCGCTTGCATGAAAATATTTAGAACATAGGGTGACACCTTAATGAAGTAAGGCAGCACCGCAATCAGCAAGCCGATTGCCAGAAGTGTGAGGATCTTTTTCATGCTTTCTCCGAAATCTTTTCACCAAAAATGCCCTGAGGTCTCAGGAGCAGAAAGATGAACAACAGGAGAAAAGCAAACGCATCTTTGTAAGGAACTGAAATGTAATGTGCGCCAAAGGCCTCGACCACGCCCAGCAGCAAGCCGCCAACGATCGAACCTGTGACATCACCAAAGCCGCCAATAATCGTTGCAGAAAATGCTTTGAGCGCGATGATGGATCCCATGCCAATCGAAACGAACAATACGGGTGAGACAAGAATCCCAGCCACACCACCCAATATCGCGCTGTAACAAAAGGTGAAAGCAATCATGGTTGCGACCGGTATGCCGACCAGTCTCGCCATATCCTTGTCCTGAGAGGTCGCCTGCAGCTTCTTGCCGAACAGGGTGCGTTCAAACAGGAAATACTGAAAACCAACGGCGACCGCAGTCACGCCCAAAATGGTGAGGTATTGCGTGTCCATGAAAACCCCGCCGATCTCGATCGCGGAGGTTTTAAAGACTTTTTCCATGGGTCTTGGCTGAGGACCAAAGAAATACAGAACCGTGTTCTGCATGAAAATCGATGCCCCAAGTGTGCTGATGATCACTGGCAAAAATGATCGATGTCTGAGGGGGTAGTACACCCCCAAGTTGAATATCAGACCAAACACACCCATCGCAACCAGTGCGAGCAGAATGGCTAACCAGTAAGGCGCTCCGGCAGCGAGGAAGGCCACCATCGAAAAACCACCCAGCATGGCGAAGTCACCTTGGGCGAAATTAACGACGTTGGTTGCGCGGATAATCAATACGAATCCGAGAGCGACCAGGGAGTAGATAGCCCCGAGAGCAAGTCCAGAAAACAGGACTTGCAAATTCATCACAATAAAATCTGACACTTTGTCTCCAAATTTTCATCGCCCACCTCTTAACGGGTACGCTTGGTTCATTATCAATGAATTCTGGTCAAAAAAAACCCTCATTAAATGAGGGTTTGCCCTGTATAGGAAGGCTAAGTTGAGCAATGCGCTCAGACCTGGGGGCCCCACGGCGCGCCAAGCATCAGCTTGTTTTCCTGGTTTTGTAACAGTGGGCGCAGCTGTTTAGCGAAATTCATGAACTCCGGATCGCTAAACACACCATTCCAGAAGGCACGACGATCTGCCTCGTCATCAAACTTCCAGAGATGGATGATTTGATTGAGCGCGCCAATATCACCCGTGAAATAGCTGCAAAGCTTGTTAGGGTGTTTTGATAATGCGGGCCAACCGAGTGTTTTGTACAACTCGATCACATCATTCATTTTCCCGACAGTGACGGTATAGGTACGTAATTCGTAAATCGCCATGCTATGAATTTCCTCTTTAAAGTGTGTGGTCTGTCTTATTGCGCCTGTTGCGCGCCGCGAATCAGTTTGCCAGGTTGCGCGCCAGTTGCTACACCATCGCGATAGGTCACGACGCCCGAGACGATGGTTGCGCGATAGCCATCCGCTTTTTGACCAAGTCTGCGTCCGCCGGCAGGCAAGTCATACACAATCTTTGGAGCATGCAGGTGTAGCTTTTCAAAATCGATGATGTTGAGGTCCGCTTTATAGCCAGGTTTGAGCAGACCACGATCGTTGAGTCCAACGGTCGCAGCCGTATCCTGGGTTTGCCATTTAACCAGTTGCGCCAGAGGCAGTTTTTCACCGCGTGTGCGATCGCGTGCCCAGTGGGTCAACAGATAGGTAGGAAAACTCGCATCGCAGATAAAGCCGTAATGCGCACCACCATCGCTCAAGCCCGGTACCGTATCGCGGTCCAGCAGCATTTCACGCAAAACCTCGTGATCTTTTTCGAAATAGTTATACAAAGGCCTGTATAGCAGCGCCTGACCATTGTTGCCGAGGAGAATGTCATAGGCGATTTCTGCTGCGGGTCTGCCTTCGCGTGCGGCAATCGCGGCGATGCTTGTGTCTGGGTGGGGCTCATACTCTGGCGGATCACCCAGCGGATAAAGGTTTTCAAAGTTAGCCACACGACGCTTGTACATTTCTTCGTGATGCTCTTCGGAAAGAATTTTTGCCCGGATCTCTGGATCTCGTAATTTTTTCAGGCGTTCATCTGGCGGTAAATCTTTTAATGCTTCGTAAGAGGGTAACTGCGAAAAAGAGCATAGGGACAAGGCAAAACTGAAAATGAGTGCAACAGGACGCGCGCCGACTTGCGCTTTCATTTTCAAACCTGCATCGGTTGCTTCATGCATGTGATGCATCACACGACGCCATCGGTCGGGTAGATGTTCATGTTGTAGTAGCGTCAAAGAAAGCGGGCGCCCCGATTGCTCGACAATGCGTCGGAGCATGGCGAATTCGGCATCCACATCATCAAAGTCCGTGACTAGTTGCAGCGTACCGAGTCCGATTTTTTTCAGCCCCAATGCAATACCTGCAAGTTCTTTTTCAGCCGCGCCCAGAGTCGGGGTGTTCATACCATCGCTGCTCTTGTGCAATATCGTGCGCGAGGTGCTGAACCCTAATGCGCCAGCTTGCACGGCTTCGCCAGCTATTTTTGCCATGGTGGCAATGTCGGCATCGGTTGCGGGCTCGCGTGCCGCGCCACGGTCCCCCATAACATGGATGCGAAGTGGCGCGTGTCCAATCTGGGTAGCAATATCTATGTCGTATGACCGGGTATCCAGAGCGTCGAGGTATTCGGGGAATGTGCGCCAGTTCCAGGGAAGACCTTCTTCCAGAACTACCCCAGGGATATCCTCGACACCTTCCATGAGGCGCATCATGATGGCACGGTGTTCTTCGTTGCATGGCGCAAAACCGATACCGCAATTACCCATGACCACTGTTGTGACGCCGAGCTGTGAAGAGGACGCGACCTGATTACTCCAGGTTACTTGGCCATCGTAATGCGTATGGATATCAACAAAACCGGGCGTGACCAGCAAACCGCTGGCGTCTATTTCCTCTGCTGCGGTGCCTGTGACGATCCCCACTTCCTTGATCAGTCCGTCGACGATTTTGATATCGCCAACATAGGGTTCATCACCGCTGCCATCAACAATGGTGCCATTGCGGATAATTAAGGTTTTTGTTGTCATTTTTTTTCGTTATAAGTGATTGAATCTTGTCTCGTACTAACTTTTTACCAGATATGAGAGGACTTTTCAGTGGTTCAGAGCTGATTGCCTCATGCCTGATATGAACTCAAGGCATTTGGGCGATCACTTGGGCAACGGCTGCAGTCAAGCGTTTGGCATAGGGAACGTGTAAAAACTCGTTTGGACCATGCGCGTTGGATTTTGGACCCAACACACCGCACACCATCATTTGTGCGGTCGGAAAGCCTTCGCTGAGCAGATTCATCAATGGGATCGTGCCGCCCTGACCAATATAGCCTACGGGTGCGCCAAAATGTGCCTGACTAGCCTGATTCAATGCCTGTTCAAACCATGGCGTAATGGCTGGCGCGTTCCAGCCGCTTGAAGCGCTGCCGCCTTCGAACGTCACCTTTGCCTGATAGGGGGCATTGTCTTCGAGCAGCGTTTTGAGCTCGTTAACGGCCGCAGCCGCATCGATCAGCGGTGGCAGGCGCAAACTGAGTTTGAACGCGGTGTAGGGACGCAAGACGTTGCCCGCATCTTTAAGTGCTGGAAAACCTTCGGCACCCGTTACGCTGAGTGTGGGCATCCATGTGCGACGAATGAGTGCCTCGACAGGGTCGAGTGTAGTGGGCAACGCTACGAGTGAGGAGCCGCCGCAGTCATGATGCGCCCACGGAAAGCGTTTATAAATCTCATCGCCGAGAATGCCTGCGGTGGCTTGCGCCTGCAGGCGTCGCTCGGCGGGAATGTCGCAGTGGAAACTTTTCGGCAACAGGCGGCCTGTTTCACTATCCTCCAGGCGATCCAGGACGTGACGCATGATCCGGAAACTAGATGGCACCAGGCCTGATGCATCGCCAGAGTGAATGCCTTCGGTCAGGATTTCAACTTTAAGGGTGCCTGCCACCATACCTCGCAGGCTGGTGGTGAGCCATAACTGGTCGTAGTTGCCTGCACCACTATCCAGGCATATCACCAGTCCAACGTCACCCATGCGCGCTCTCAATGCGTCGACATAAGGCAGTAAATCAGGCGAACCGCTTTCCTCGCAAGTTTCGATCAGGCCAACGATACGTGGATGCTCGACTTGCTGGGATTTCAGTGCCTGAATGGCCGTGATTGCAGCATAGGTTGCATAGCCATCATCGGCGCTTCCCCGCCCATAGAGCTTCCCGTCAATGTATTTAGGCGTCCAAGGGCCCAGACCGGCTCGCCAGCCGTCAAACTCTGGCTGCTTGTCCAGATGACCATACATTAAAACCGTCTGGCTGGCTTGCGCCTCTGGACGGGTTGCAGGGACATCAAAAAACATAACCGGTGTTCGACCAGGCAAGCGGATAATTTCAAGTGTCAGGCCCTGGACTTTTTGTTCTTTGATCCAGTTCGCTGCACGCTCCAGGACCGTATCCAGATAGCCGGATTTAGCCCAGTCCGGATCAAAAGCAGGAGATTTGGCAGGGATTTCAATGTAGTCACTCAGTTGTCCAACGAGGTCGTCGTCCCACACCTGGCTGACTTCGGACAGTACTTGTGCTGTATCGAGATTGGGGACTCTGGCGTTCATGGGGTAATCCTTGTGTGTGTTTAAAAAAACGGCACGCTCATGAGAAATGAAGGTGCCGATTTTTTGTTGAACATTGATGTGCGAGGTTCGATAATGTTCTAGAAATACCTTACGCGTGGGCTTTGACTTTCAGACGCCAAGCGTGCAGTAACGGTTCGGTATAGCCACTAGGTTGCTCAAGGCCTTTGAACACCAGATCACAAGCTGCTTGGTAGGCCATCGACGTATCGAAGTGACCCGCCATTGGCTTGTAAAGCGCGTCGCCCGCGTTTTGCTGATCAACCACTTTTGCCATGCGCTGGAATGTTTCGTTGACTTGCTCTTTGGTCACGATGCCATGCAGCAGCCAGTTAGCGATATGCTGGCTCGAAATACGCAGCGTCGCACGGTCTTCCATGAGACCGACGTTGTGAATGTCGGGTACCTTGGAGCATCCCACACCCTGATCAATCCATCGCACGACATAACCCAGGATACCCTGCGCATTGTTATCGAGTTCTTGCTGGATATCGGTCGCACTCCATGACGGATTGGATGCCACAGGTACCTGCAGGATATCGTTCAGCAGACGATCGATTTCAATGTTGTTAGCAACTTTTTCGAGGTC
>CAINDJ010000168.1 GCA_903847325.1 uncultured beta proteobacterium
GATCTTTAAAATGGCAGCAAACATAGAAACATGAAGAAGAATGTGAAAACTGCGCAATATCAGGCTTGAAGCCTGATCCGTGAGAGCCACTTTGCTCATGTGAAAGAAGTACTCATTGACCCTGAGGCAACGAATCTGCGCGCAATCCATGTATATGAGAAAGTCGGATTTCGGATCGTCGGTGAATGCATCCCTCCGCACAGCCCTAACCTACACTACATGATGCGTTTAAATATGCAGCAACTTCTTCACTGGAGTTTGGACTAATTTCGCGCCGAAGCGGCGCAAAATCAGTTCAAATTTGAGTCTCGCTACTTAACAGATATCTAATTTTTCAGCAGAATCCAAAAAAAATCTTTTCAAAAAATCGATCATGGGTTGGAATTTTTTGTTGCTACACAAAAAAACAACCAAAAGTCCCATGATCGAAACAATCGTATCCAAATTTCAACGTTTTCGCAACCGTCTCTTTCAGCTTTTTGATTACAGAGCTGGAGCCACAATGGACCTTATTGATGCTCTTGCTGCAACGCCCACAACAGATAGTGTGGTAAAATTGAGCCTATCGAGTCTGTTTGGGAGAACATACTCCAGTCTCACAGACGTACTGAGCAGTTTGTTTCGCACAAATTTAAAAATATTGTCGACAAATGAAGAAAGAAACGAACAAACCTTAAAAGTGACGCAATTATTAGCTGGTGAGTGTGCTGCGAGTGCTTTACACAAGGACATTACGTTATTTGCAATCGATTGCACAGCTGATCCTAGAATTTATGCAGATAAAGTGAGAGATCGTGCCATGGTGCACGCTCCTAATCATGTACCGGGTCAAAAGCCCATTACGGTGGGACACGAATATAGCGTTTTGGTCTACCTACCGGACCGAGAAGAAGATAAAGAGAAGCATTGGGTTGTGCCGTTGTCTGTAAAACGAGTGGAATCTCACCAATCTGGACCCGAGGTAGGTCTACTTCAGCTCGAGGAAATTGTGAATCACACAGTTTTCAAACGTTCCTTTTGCATCAGCGTAACCGACGCCGCTTACAGCACGAGGAAATGGGTTATCAGAGGTAGCAAGTTACCTCATGTCGTTCAAATATCAAGACTACGTGGGAATCGGAAAGTATATCGGATGCCAGCCGATATCAGTGAGCCGCGGAGAGGTCGCCCACAACTCTATGGGGAAGAATTACTACTTCAAAATCCATCTGAGCCCGACCTGGAAGAAATTACGACAATGATTTCTCGAAAAGGACGGGTTTATCAAGTTTTATTACAACGTTGGAATGATGTCATTATGCAGGGGTCGAAAGACGAGCCGACTCATGAGCATCCTTTTGATCTATTAAGGGTGACGGTGACAGATGAAAAAGGGAAATCGGTATACCGACGCCCTCTTTGGGCAATGATTGCTGGAGCAAAACGTCGAGAAGTTCGTAGCAAAGATGCCCAAATTGCTTATGGAAGTCGCTATGACATAGAGCATTATTTTCGATTTGGGAAGCTTTATTAATTCCGCCCACAGTTTCAAATCATTTATTCCCATTCTGGAACTATCTCTTTTTGCATCGTGTGGAGCCTTTATCCTCTTCGCCTATTCTGTGAAACAAATGGGAA
>CAINDJ010000169.1 GCA_903847325.1 uncultured beta proteobacterium
CGGCGTCACGCTTTACCACGTGTTGATTTTTGCCTGCCATGTACAGTTGCCTTCGAGAGTGGTTCGGCTAAGCGGTTTGAGCAATGAGTTGACTTGGCTGAGCAGACAAGTGCATTCGCTCTAAGTATTGGTTTGTATTCTAGGCGCAACAAAACCCCGTGTCACGCCGTGTAATCCAAGCGCAAAATTTTGGGCGGGTTGTTGGAGGGGTATGGCTGGATTGGTGGTCTGAAACCCGCATGAGCCTGAATACTGGGTGTCTGGCGGACAGGGTGGGATTCGAACCCACGGTGGATTTGCACCCACGCCTGATTTCGAGTCAGGTACATTCGACCACTCTGCCACCTCTCCTGCAGTTTTCTAGCTGGTCAAGCCCGCTATTCTAGCAGAAACTCAACTAATCCCGCTAAACTAAGCCTGCATTCTCCAATGAGGCTTTCTTTATGCTTTTTCTGCTTTCCCCTGCCAAAAAGCTGGATTACGACTCGGTGGTCGCGACCCAGACCCATACTCAGCCACTTTTCGTAAAAGAAGCGACTGCACTAATCAAAGTTTTGAAAGAGAAGTCCGCTGAGGAAGTCTCTGCTTTGATGGACTTAAGTCCTGCGTTGTCAAAGCTGAATGTTGATCGTTATGCGGCATGGAAAGCAAACTTTACGCAGGCTAATTCGCGTCAGGCCATCCTGGCCTTTAATGGTGATGTCTACGAAGGCATGGATGCCTCGACCCTAAATGAAAAAGATTTGCTCTGGGCTCAGGATCACATCACTATCCTCAGTGGCTTGTATGGTGTGCTGCGCCCGCTCGATCTGATGCGCCCCTACCGTCTGGAGATGGGTACGCGACTCACGAACCCCGCTGGTAGTAACTTGTATGCCTTCTGGGCTAAGACGATCGCACCTTATCTGAATGAGCGGTTGGCCGCAGATAAGTCCCCTATTATAATTAATCTGGCTTCAGAGGAATATTTTAAGTCCGTCGATTTGAAAGCACTCAAGGCGCGCGTTGTGCAGTGTGTGTTTCAGGATGGTAAAAAGGGTGTGTTTAAAGTCGTGAGCTTTCATGCAAAGCGCGCACGCGGCTTGATGGCGCGTTACGCCATCGCGCATCGTGTTACCAAACCCGAAGGACTTAAAAAATTTGATAGCGAAGGGTATACATATACACCCGAGCTTTCATCCGAAGACAAACTCGTATTTCGAAGAGAAGAATAGCTTGACCACAAAGAAAATAAAAATACCTGAATACCCCCGTATTGCGTTGGTGTTGCAGGGTGGTGGGGCGCTGGGCTCCTATCAGGCGGGCGTTTTTGAGGGCTTGGAAGAAATCAAACTCAAGCCTACCTGGTTAGCTGGTATTTCAATCGGTGCGCTTAACTGCGCCATCATTGCCGGTAATCCCCCCAATAAAAGAGTGTCGCAGTTAAAAGCATTCTGGGAAACTATTTGTCGCCCCCCATCTGTCATCGAAGGTGCGCTCGCATCGATGTTTAATATGTATGGCGCTGCGAACAAGGGCTGGCATGATCTGACTGCCAACCATACTGAAAAACTGTTTGGCTCCTGTGCCGCAATGCAAGCGATGGTTCAAGGGCAGGCTGGGTTTTTTCTACCCAGACCTTTTGCACCGGGTGTGGGTAGTCCAGCAACGGTAAGCTATTACGATGTATCACCGCTGTATGCGACGCTTGAGCGTTTTGCAGATTTTGATCGTATCAACAATGGTGAGATGCGTGTTTCGATCGGCGCGACCAATGTCAGAAGCGGTAACTTTGTCTTTTTTGATAATACCGAGATGAAACTCAAGCCCGAGCATTTTGTGGCTTCGGGGGCTTTGCCGCCAGGATTTCCTGCCGTAGAAATTGATGGTGAATTTTATTGGGATGGTGGTTGTGTATCCAACACACCACTCGACTACATCATGAAAAC
>CAINDJ010000170.1 GCA_903847325.1 uncultured beta proteobacterium
GTGGATCAGGGAAAACGTGAGCCCGCGGATCGTGATTGTGATCGGCAGCACCCAGGAATCGTGGACGAAACCAAACCCTTTCGACTATAAGGAAAGGAAAGAAATGGTTTCACGCGTACTGATCGATGCCGGGGTGAAAGCGGTTATCCGCGGGGTTCCGGATTTTCACGACGGACCGCGATGGACTGTCGAACTTTTGAAGGTCACCGGGCTAACCGCCGACGAGGCCGTGGTTCTGAGCCGCAACGAGATAACGATTAGAGATTGCAAAAGTGCCGGTATCGAAACGATCGAACATCCGTTGGTTCACGGTCCGAACGGGACCCGGGTCAGAGAAATGATCGCCGAAGACGGCGAGTGGGAACGGTTTGTGCCTGCGGCGGTCGCGCAATACCTGAAAACGGAAAAGAGACGAAAGCTGACTTTGGAACAAAGAATCAGGAAATTGTACCAGGCGCAGCATTGAGCGACTTTTATCCGATCCGTGTGGTCGGATTTTTTGTTGGTCTTGACTTTTATGAAAATTATTGTTATTATACTTACATTGTTTACGCGTTATTCGAACTGTCCTTTACCAGGAAAATCAGGAGGAAGAGATGAAAAAGAGATATGTTGATATGAAAGAGGGGCCGGCTGTTTTGCTTCAGCTGCACAAGACCAAAAGAAAGAAGCTGTTTCTGGTCGCCGGCGGACGTTGCGCTGGCAAAGCCTACTTGTCTCGGTCTGTGAGAAGCGCGCTGTACGGAAATGCCGCGGTCGTTTGCCAGGAGTATTACACCAAAGATTTCGACGATCCGACGCTGCCCAAAATAAACGGCAGTTTCAGTTTCGATTTGCCCGCGTCATTCCACAATGACGAAATGAGGCAGGACCTCGTAAACCTGATTGCCGGCAAAACAATTGCCCGCCCGGTCTACGATCCGGACCTTCACAAACGGGTTGCGGGATCATTCAAGCACGTGATGCCGGCCGATCTCGTCATTGTGAACGGGCCGCTCGTTATCCACGAGCTGGACGGCGAATACGAGCAGGCAGTGAAAATATACGTCACGGCGGGTACCAATGTGCGCCTGAATCGTTTTATTGCGCGCCACAAAAAACTGTTGCCGGAGGCCGCAATCAGGAAAATATTCTCGGCCAGCATCGAACCGATGCACCGGATGCATGTCGAACCGCAGATCAGGAAGGCGGATATTGTCATAGTAAACAACGATGGATTGAACGTGTGATAAGGAAGGTGAAAAAAATGGCAGAAAAGAATGAAGTGCCGGAAGGCTTTAAGAATGATTTCGCGGTAATTTTACAAGCTTTCGCCGCAGAGGACTACACTTATGCCGGATACATTATCGCGCATCTGTCCAAGCAATATCTTAACTGGTTGCTGGGGCTGATGCGGCCGGGTATGCAGGAAGTTTCCCTTGAGTACAAAGACAAGACTATCCTTCACGATAACAGCGATCTTCTCAAAGACTTTGTGAAGCTGGCGATAATGCTGCGCGGGTATATCGAGATTGAAATCAAAACGTGATAAATCCAAGACAACTTGGATTTTTTTTGTTTTTGAGGCGGAGTTTCTTGACAAAGTCAGGCGTAAGGACAATATTTGGGTAAAAGGAGGCTTGGAATTGAAGCTGGAATTCGTTAACGCCAAAAAGATCGATTTCGTGTGGCTGGACAAGGAAGTGCCCCGGATAGCCTGGGATGTCGGCGAACTGGAAGTTTTAAGGGCGGACTTGGGCAAGAACCACAATGACCTTTCAAAACTGGAACCCAGGAACGCGGCGAACCTGCTGAAGCTGTTTTTTGTCCACATTATGGACAATGACCGCGACAGCGAATTTGCCGGCTTGTGGGGAATATTGAAGCAGAAGGAGAAAGACACGCTTGACGCGGCGCTGTCCGGCTGGGGCGAGTACGAGATCGGTCTGGTTTTGTTCAACATGGTTGCTGTGCTTCATCCAATAAATACTGTTCAATAGCTTTCTCTTTAGATTTGAATCTGTAGTTAGCTATCAAGTCATGCAATGAGTCTGAATTCTGATCGCATGAGTAATAGGAGTCAGGATTCTCTATCTGTAGTTTTCGGTACTCTTCTCGATAGCGCTCAGCAATTCGACAGCTCTGGAAATTTGGTGATGCATTGGTGGTCTGAGAATCTGCGAAACCTGAAAACATTGCGAAGACTATGGTTGATATTATTATCTTATTCATAAAATTTTAAATTGTTTTTAAGATTGACCTCTAATGCTACTGCATCTTTCATTTCAACTTCGAACTCAGGTATCATCCTATCTAGCTCACTAATTGCAGCTTTACTCCAGTGTGCATGGGACTGACGTATTCTCGTGACATGCTCAATGATTGATACGGAAATACTCGCAAATGTTTTCATGTTTGAGATTATTTTTAATGATTCGAAGTCATCAACGTCATTTAAGTTGATCGTCGCAATGTCATCTTTCAAGGATTTCACCTGAGCAAGCAAAAAATCGATATTTACGATGTGTTGTTCTGGATTGCTTGAGTTAGCCCAGGTTTTCAAAGTTTTAATTTTTTCGATGACTGCACCACCTAGTGAGATTGCAACAGCTAATCTTCGAATAGCAATTTCCTTTGTTCGTCTGCGGTCATTTTTTAAGTCGATTTTGTGCTGATTATTTGAGATCCATATCGCAATCCACAACGCTGCGAGAGCACCAAGTGCTTGTACCCACGCAGCGACAGTCGCAGAGTCGATTGAGTTCAGGGTACAGATCATTTAGATGTTCTTAATCCACGGGTGCAAATTGTTTACTTTTTGAGAGGTTTGCAAAAAGAACCAAAAACAGGTGGTTGACGTGGATCTTTTTATGTCTCAGGATGTTGTCTCATAAAGCCAAGCATCTTTTGAGACTTTCACCAAGGAGATCAGCATGTCAACAATCGGTTACGCACGAGTCTCGTCATACGGTCAGTCACTCGATGTTCAGCTCGAAAAGCTGAAGCATTGTGACCGCATTTTTCAAGAGAAACAATCAGGTCGCTCCACAGACAAACGTGTTCAGCTAGCGCTGTGCGTTGATTACGTTCGAGACGGTGATACGCTGGTGGTTACCAAGCTAGATCGACTCGCTCGCTCGACACGTGATTTGCTGAACATCTTGAACACACTTGAAAAGAAGCAAGTCAAGCTGCACGTACTCGATCAGCAGATTGACACGTCCACCCCATCAGGTCGTCTGCTTGTGACGATGCTTGGTTCTATCGCTGAGTTCGAAAACGATCTACGAAAAGATCGTCAAGCAGACGGTATCGCTCACGCTCGAAAAAACGGTGTGAAGTTTGGTCGGAAGAAAGCACTCACTGACGAGCAGGTGCAGGAGATGCGACAGAAACGATCAGAAGGTCTAAAGATCAAAGAGCTGATGACTCATTACGCACTTTCTAAAGCGTCTGTCTATCGTGCTTTGGGTGTCACTGCGACCGATTAAATTTGTGATGTGTCCACGGTCTAATTTTTTTAACGTCGAAGCAATCATCGAAGTTTATCTTATCGAAATATTGAAAATATTCACTTATTTGAAGATTTTTTGTGTAGGTCGTCTGAGTCACACCACCAACAACACTTTGACCGAAACCTCGTGCAATCTTGTTTGGGTCAACGTTTTTTTCGTTCACAAGGTGTGTGATTACCGTGTGTCTTAGTGAATGAAATGAAGTTTTTTCATTGCTTAGATCACAATTTTTCTTGTAAGTTCTGTTGAACCACCGTTGCAGTTTGTCTCCGTACTTGTTTGTGTCGGAAACATAGGGTAGGTCTGAGAATATTCTTGTCTCTTTGTTGGATTTTTGCTTTTTTAAGAATTCAACAAGACCAAGTTCTAAAAGTCGCTTGTGTACAGGTACCAGTCTCTCGTGATGAGTTCGCTTGATCGACTTTTTTACACCCTCTGAAGTATCTTCGTTAAAGTTGAAGACCCATCTTTTGATGGACTTGTCTTCGTAGAGGTCACGCACAGCCAGTTGACAGATTTCATTCAATCTTGCTCCTGTGTATAGAGCAATCAGAGGAACCCAAAAATGAGATGCTTTTGAATGGGTACCATTCATGTAGTCATCGCTATTGAAAAGCCTTTTTAACTCTTCCTTTGTAAATCTGTCTTTTTGGTCTTGAGAACGTGTTTTTTTGATCTTGACGTTCTTTATGGGTTCATAAAGATCAATGGAGCTGTAGTCAACCGACTTCAACCATTTCAAAAATGTACCGAATTGACCAAGATATCTCTTTAGAGTTATTGGACTCAACCGACGATTCTTTGGTACCTCAACGTTAAGAAAGTCTCGAAGTGATAGCTGACCATACTCCTTAAATTTGCTTTTGTTAGACGGTATGGACTGAACGATTCGAATTAGCTCGTTCACATGCGATTTGTTTAGGTCACCTGTCTTGATCGAGCCAAACACTTCTTTTAAAATTGGAAAGTATGTTTGTCGATACGTTTGCTCCATTCCCCCAACCGATTTCCAATTGATCTTCTTGATGTTTATGAACTCTTCGAACGCATCGTCGAGCGAAACACCGTTGACTTCTTTGGTGTCGAGGGTCTGCACTGCTGAGGTTTGAATTCTTGCAACCAAGTCTGTCAAAACAGACAATTGCTTTGAATAGGGGTCATGTCCTTTTTCTATCAACAATGAATTTCGATAGTTGATAGACCGTTCGAGTAGGTCCATGTCATTGGTCGTGTCATCGATGAGCTCGAATAAGACGTCTTCCATCTTGGAAAATGAAAGATTGCTTGCGTCTCTCTTTAGGTACTCCTGAAGAATTTTCATTCCACGGTGGTACGACTCTTCGTCTTTGAAGTATTGCTTTTGTCGTATGTCCAGCATGACAGAAAGGGTTCGTGAAAGTCGTCTAGAGTCTTTGAGATTTTTCGTACCAAGTGACAGTCTAACGAACGACGGTAGCGATGGTGTCTTAAGTCGGTAGTCGGCTGGAATTCTTCTCTGGTAGTAGAAGATTCCATGAACGTTTTGATAAGTAAACGATGGACTGTTTGATCTCATGTATCACCCCGATGTACTACACCAGCAGTGAAATGAGTTAGATATAAGAATCGTAGGTCGTTGATTTATAACGACTTTTTCTTGAATTTTGGTCGGGGTGAGAGGATTCGAACCTCCGCTCTCTACGTCCCGAACGTAGCGCTTTACCAGACTAAGCTACACCCCGCGGTGCGATCGCCGTGACCCTGGTTGGGCCGCGCGAAGGCCGCAATTCTAGCAAGGGCTTGGCTCGCGGTTGTTGGGCCGGGCGCACAATCGAGCAGCCATCTTAAGCCCAACTCAAACATTTCAGGATCATGGGTATGGGTAAACCCTTAGACACATCGCTGCAGGAAAGCATATTGCTTTTATAAATTACTGTTAAAAGGATATGGGGGTCCATCTTGGATCCTTCACTTCACCTTAGGAGCTATTTATGAGTCAAGTTGTTTCTCAAGCCGTATTTAAGCCAAATCCTGGAGCAGACCTGACTAAACTGTTCGAGTTGGTTGCGGAAAGCGCTGCCATCTGGCGCAAGCACGGAGCAGACGTTTCTGTTTGGTCTGTGTCAGCTGGTGAAATCGGCAACATGGTTTTCACAGCACGTTATGACAGCTTTGAAGCATACGGCAAGTGCACTGACGCCATATATGCTGACCCAGCCTTCCAGGCTTGGATGGTTAAAGGCACGGCCAGTGGTCTGAGCTCATGGGTGCGAACCAATATCGCTCGTCAATTGCCAATTTAGGACATTGCCCAAACCTGCGTCTAAACCACGCGGGTCTTCGGTTCGCCAGATTGATGGTTGCAGCGCGTACTAAGGGTACCCAAAAACCCCTTGGCGCTTGCGCCCATGGCATGCCTCTGCCACAGTAATCCCCGTCAACCAAGACCCAAAGGCCCGAAATCTGCAAAATTGTCAGCGTTTTATGTTCCAGCCGTCTTGAACCCATAATTCAACAAATTCAACAAATTCAAAAATTTACTCAATGATGGTGTTGAGGTGCATCATCCTCGATGGATAAAACCAAAATATCCGTGGATGATTTAATAAGGATTCATAGTTGCCACAATACAGATTGCGTTTGAAGGTATGCGAAGAACAATAGAGATCTCTTTAACCTCAAGGTGATTTCAATGTTCAATAACAAGTTTGCAAAAGCTACGGTCATAGCAGCAACGACCGGGTTGGTTTTCCTGACCAGCGCAGCCTTTGCGGCAACCGGTTTCACTCTGCAGCGTGTCGATGAGGCTCAAATCAAAATCGGTATGGACAAAGATGTAGTGCGCAAGTTATTGGGGCGCCCTGCGCACAATGTGAAGTACCGCGCCGAACCCGGTCGCGCTTGGACCTATGGCGTGGTCGGCGTGGATAACGATATGGAAGAGGCCAACACGCTCTTTGATATCGACTTTGATGCCAAAGGCAAGGTACTGAGTATGAGCGAACGCGTCGAGCGCCATCACAGCAACAACTCCACCGCGCAGTAGTCGCAAGCCGCGGCTACCGCTGCAGGGCCTGGCGGTGCTTGCCGAAGGCCCTGCTGGGTTTGGTGAGCGGCTTTAGTGCGCCAGCGTGACGTGTTTCAATAGCTTGGTCGGGCCGTAGTCTGCGCTAAAGCCGTATGCGTCGATGTCGACCTTGCCACTTTTGCGCACGCTGACCGTGGCCCAGGCGTAAGCACGGTCGGTGTCAGGTGCGAGCGTGTCCTCACCGGGAGTGGCTTCCCAGGGTGAGCCGCCGCTTCCAACCAAGACTTGCCAGGCGCGGCCTTTGGGCTGCGCCATATTGAATACATGCTCATGGCCGCAGAAGTAGGTCGCGCTGTACTGCTCGATCACATTCCACATGCCGTCACGGTTTTCGGGGAACTTGTCCAAGCCGGCAATACCGGGCGCGGGCTTGTCGCCTTTGCCGTAGTAGTAGGTGTATGCGGGCTTGTGGCCGAAGGCGAAAAAGTGCTTGGCGCCACGTGCTTTGGCCTCGCTGAAGTCCTTGGCCAACCAAGCTGCGGGCGCGATATTGTCCTTGCCCACCGGATCGGTGTTGACCACCGCAAAGTGGTTGTCCTCGACGTCAAAGCTGTAGGACAGCTGCGTTTGGTCGCTGGTGAGGCCATCCAAAGCGCCATTGTTTTTGGTGTTGATGTGTTGCGCGTCCTTGCCCACGATGGCTTTGAAGCGCGCAGTGTCAATGATCAGGTCGCCCATATTGGCGCGCCAGGCGTTTTCGTTCTCGACGATCGCCTTTTTGCCCAGGGGTTTGGACTGCACTTCGTGGTTGCCTGGCACGGGCACGATATAGGTGCCGCTTTCCATGGTGGGTGCCACCATGCCGCGCCAAAAACCATATTGGCGGTAGAAGGCCATCAAGTCTGACTTGACGACTTCTTCCACGCTGGTACCCGCGGTTGCACCGGCCGAGCCGTAGCCCATGATCATGTCGCCGTTAAAAAACAAAATTTTGGCCTTTTGGCCCTCGATATCCCGCAGGATGCGCGAAAACGCCTTGGAGTTTTGCAACCAGATCTTGTCCTGTTCCGACAAAGGGCCCATGGTCGGGTCAAAACCCACGGGGTCTTGGCGAGAATCACCCACGGTAGAGAACTTGAGTACCACGGGGTCAGCTTCCGGAGTTTGCGCCTGGGCGGTGCAAAGAAAAGCGTGGGAGGCCAGCAGCAGCGAGGCGGCCAGTGTAGACAGGCGAAGGGTCATGGTTGTTTCCGATCAATCGATAAGTCAAAAAAATTCACCGAAAAAGCATATGTCTGACGTATGACAAATGCGCGACTCCCGCCTGCCTTGCGATCGAAATTAGCAATGCTTTCGATGTCTGGGAAGCGACAATGCTTTGGGCTATCTGTCTGGCCGCTCTTTGCTTAATGCAAAGAGAAAGATCCCGCTTTCAATCTGCGTTGTATGAATTAAGGGCCGAAGCATTAAGACTGCTAGACGCTAGAAGGTCAGATCATTTCGGTTTGTAGCAGCCTAGATGTGGTACCACTTTAAAAGGCTTGTGGCATTCTGTGGCACTTGGCCGATGGGAAGATCGCTTAACCAGTGTTAGGGGCTCACTGCAAAGTGTCGGGTCAAACCGACACTTGCGCTTCAGGGGGCAACTTCATCCGGGGTACAAATCAGCTCAGAGGAGTGGTGTGTTTGTGGGGCAGGGTGAGAAGCAGGGTTGGCAGGATAGTGGCACCGATTGAAACGTGCCCCTACGTTGATGCTTTACCAGACTAAGCTACACCCCGCGGTGCCATCGGTGTGACCGCTACCCGGTCACGCGAAGGCCGCAATTCTAGCAAGGGGAAGGGCCTTTCTTTCCCGTCACCGAGCTTCGCGCCTGAAAACGCACCGCGTTCAGAGCGGCAGAGTGCGCAGTGTCTCGTAGGTCTTTTTGA
>CAINDJ010000171.1 GCA_903847325.1 uncultured beta proteobacterium
AAGTACGCATGCAGATCATGGGCAAATCTATTGAGAGCGGATACGATGCCTTTGTTGCCACGTGTTAAGCCGTTGTAGGCTAGAACTGCAGGTATTGCAACGGCCAAGCCGAGTGCAGTCATGATCAGCGCCTCACCGATCGGACCTGCGACAAGTGCGATAGACGTTTGGGGTTTTGCTCCCTGTGGAAGACTTAAATCCATTAAGGCGTGATAGATACCCCAAACCGTGCCAAATAGACCAATGAATGGTGCGGTAGATCCAATCGATCCTAGCAGCGCCAGCCCTGTTTGCATGGAGCTTGCACTCGTGTCGATGGAAAGCTGCAAACCTCTGGTGACCCAGTCACTGATATTCAGGCTGTCGTGAAGCTGGGGCGGGGTGTTACTGACGTTCTCTTGCCTGCTGTGTTTAATATGCACGAGGGCCTCATGACCGCGCTGCGCCAGCATATAAAAGTGATTGTGACCAGACTCACCGAGTACGCGCATGCCCTGGTCGAATGCGACGGTGTGCCAAAACAGATCTACACGCCTGGCAAACCGGCGCTGACAATACTGATCGATCGCTTTAAGGATAGTCACCACCCAGGTAGTGACGGACATGCAGATCAATATGATTGCGACGAAATGACTGACGCTATCGCCTTGATTCCAAAATTGAATCAGAGAGAACGGTGATGCTGGTTGCACGGGAATATTTACCTGTCTTGATCATTGGCCAGTAATTAGGTCAATGTTGTTATTCAAGTCATAAATATTAAATGATAAGCATTCGCATTAATATCCAAATACTCAATTAAATTGAAACAAAATATTACTGGTGATTCTGTATGCCCAGGCCTAGCAACAGATCTCTTGTCTCGATACATGCAGATTCGAGCAAGTGTTTACTCGCGTCTTCAGAAAGTTGGGAGTTTTTGACGATTTTCATGACATTGCTCGCCAGTTGCTTAAATAGCAGCGTGACAGACTCATTGTTGCTTTGTGCTGCCCTCAGATGATCGCGCAGATAGTGCCCCAGATTGTCAGGTGTATTCCATACGCCTCGATGATACTGAGACGCCTCCATTGTGAATTCACCTAAAAAGAGCCTGCTTAAAGATTGCACTCGCTCGTCTATCCATTGCACAAACTGGTCGCGGTTCATATCACCTGCGAATGTGTTCTTAATCACATCCGAGGCAAACTTCCGGACTATTTTGTTAGTCTCGTGCGCGGAATTAAGAGCAGGAAGGGCGGATGCATCGCTTTGCTTATTAGTCATTGTCTTGTGGATTGCGTTGGTGTCATAGGTATTAATTCACTAGAATGATGGCATAGTTATCCACATTACATTTAAAGTTGATCTATTCATGGCAAAAAAAGAAGACATTGATCCGGAAACACTCGAATTAATTCAGTGGTGTACAGAGGTGGAAGGCTTTCTTGTTGCCGCCGGCGCTAGCCTTAAAGAAGCGCAGGATCACATCGATGAACAAGCTGAGTGGTTTACAGACCAGTTTTATGACGGGCTAACCCCCGAAGAGGCCGCTAAAGCAGCTTTGAATGATTAGGCACCTTTAGGTACTTTAAGTACCCCCGACTCCGCTAATGCTAAAATCACGCGTGTTTACCCTATGACTTCGCGCGGCATTGCCGCGCTTTTTGTGACAAAAGCCCCAAGAATGATCGCTATTACCTTGCCAGACGGCTCGCAACGCCAGTATCCCGCACCACTTACGGTCGCAGAAGTCGCGCAGTCTATCGGCGCGGGCTTAGCCCGCGCAACGCTGGGTGGACGCGTGACCGAGGACGGTCAGTCGCGCCTGGTCGATGCCACACATCTGATTAAACACGATACGCAGCTCTCCATCATTACCGCTAAAGATGCGGATGGCCTGGATCTGATTCGTCACTCGACAGCGCATTTGCTCGCGTATGCTGTCAAAACACTCTTTCCCGATGCACAGGTCACGATTGGCCCTGTGATCGAAAACGGTTTCTTTTACGACTTTTCCTATAAGCGTCCTTTTACGCCTGAGGATCTGGTTGCCATCGAAAAGAAAATGACCGAGCTTGCCAAAAAAGACGAGGTTGTCACCCGTGAGGAATGGCTACGCGACGATGCGGTGAAATACTTCATCAGCATTGGCGAAAAGTACAAAGCCGAGATCATCGCTTCCATTCCAGGCAATGAAACCATCAGCCTCTATCGCGAGGGTGATTTCCTTGATCTGTGCCGCGGCCCGCACGTGCCATCAACCGGCAAGCTCAAAGTATTCAAATTAATGAAACTCGCCGGTGCTTACTGGCGTGGCGATAGCAACAACGAAATGTTGCAGCGTATTTACGGCACCGCCTGGGGCACGAAAGAAGAGCAGGATGCATACTTGCATATGCTCGAGCAGGCAGAGCTGCGTGATCACAGAAAGATTGGCCGCGATCTGGATTTGTTTCATTTTCAGGAAGAAGGCCCAGGCCTGATTTTCTGGCATCCCAAAGGCTGGGCAATCTGGCAACAGGTTGAGCAATACATGCGTGCGGTCTATCGTGATAATGGTTACCAGGAAGTCAAAGCACCCCAGATTCTGGATCTCTCGCTCTGGAAAAAAACCGGTCACTGGGATAACTATCGTGAAAACATGTTCACGACTGAGTCTGAAAATCGTACCTACGGTTTAAAGCCGATGAATTGTCCGGGCCATGTACAGATTTTTAATCATGGACTGCACTCCTATCGCGACCTGCCATTACGTTATGGCGAATTTGGTCAGTGCCACCGTAATGAGCCATCTGGTTCGTTGCACGGCATGATGCGGGTTCGTGGTTTTACTCAGGACGATGGCCATATTTTCTGTACAGAAGACCAACTCCAGGATGAGTGCGCACAGTACACGTCGCTGTTGCAAAAGGTGTATGCCGATTTTGGTTTTACCGAGATTCTTTACAAGGTTGCAACGCGTCCTGAAAAGCGTATCGGAAGCGACGAGGTTTGGGACAAAGCTGAGACAGCCCTGATGGAAAGCCTGCGCCGCACGGGTTGCGATTTCGAGGTTTCGCCAGGCGAGGGTGCTTTTTACGGCCCTAAAGTCGAGTACACCCTAAAAGACGCAATTGGCCGCCACTGGCAGTGCGGCACCATCCAGGTCGATTTTTCTATGCCCGAACGTCTCGGCGCCGAGTTTGTCGACGCCAATGATCAGCGTCGTGCACCCGTGATGTTGCACCGTGCAATTCTTGGTTCGCTTGAACGGTTTATTGGTATGTTGATCGAAAACCATGCGGGCGCCTTGCCAGCCTGGCTCGCTCCTGTTCAGGCTGTGGTGTGCTGTATTTCTGAACCAACTGCTGATTACGCAACAGAAATCGCACAATCCCTGAAAAAACAAGGCTTTAGAGTAGAATCAGATTTACGGGCTGAGAAAATCACCTATAAAATCCGTGAACACAGCATGCAGAAAGTTCCTTACATTTTGGTGGTCGGTGATAAAGAACGCCAATCAGGATTAGTTGCAGTGCGTGGTCGTGGTGGACTTGATCTGGGTGTGATGCCCATGGCAGAGTTCGCAACATTATTATCAGAAGACGTATCATTACGTCGCAATTCCAGTGCGCCTGTCGTTCAGGCCGCTTAATCTCCAGGAGTCGTCAACATCGCAACAGAAAAACCCCATCGCATTAACGGTGAAATCCGAGTTCCCGAAGTGCGTTTGCTTGGTATTGAAGGTGAGCAACTCGGTATCGTAAAGACGTTCGACGCCATTCGCATGGCTGAAGAAAACGAAATTGATCTGGTCGAGATCGCGCCTAACGCCGAACCGCCAGTTTGCCGTTTGATGGATTACGGCAAATTCAAATATCAAGAACAAAAACGTCTTGCCGAAGCCCGCTCAAAGCAAAAAATTATTCAGGTCAAGGAAGTCAAATTCCGTCCTGCAACGGACGAAGGCGATTACCAGGTCAAACTGCGTAACCTGAAGCGCTTCCTCGAAGAAGGCGATAAAGCTAAAGTCACACTGCGTTTCCGTGGTCGCGAAATGGCTCACCAGGAGCTTGGTATGCGTGTTCTGGAGCGTGTGCGTGATGACTTGCTCGATATGGCCGTTGTCGAAGCCATGCCAAAGCTCGAAGGTCGTCAAATGGTGATGGTATTGTCGCCTCGTAAAAAAGCACCTGCTGGTAAAGCAGAAGCCGCATGATGTTGCGCGTCCTTTTTGTACTGGATCCGCTGCCTGCTCTTAACGCGTACAAAGACAGCTCCGTTGCAATGATGCGTGCCCTTGAGGCACGCGGTCATGCGGTGAGTGTTGCGCTGCAGGGCGATCTTTTTATTCAGGATGGTCAGGTATTTGCTTCGGCCACCCCAATCGCCCTGGTGCCTGGTGCGGACCTGCACAAAAAGTCCTGGTGGACTGAAACGGGTGCGGCGACCGATACGCTATTGCAAAATTTCGGCGCGGTCATTATGCGTAAAGATCCTCCATTTGATATGGAGTACGTCTACACCACGCATATGCTCGAATACGCACAATCGCTTGGTGCGCGTGTCATGAATAGCGGCGATGCGATTCGTAACCACCCTGAAAAGCTTGCGATTACAGAGTTTCCTGAATTCACAACGCCAACGCTTGTCACGCGGGATATGGAGCGCATCAAGGCCTTTCATTCTGCGCATAAGGATGTGATCGTCAAGCCACTGGATGGCATGGGTGGTACAGGTATTTTCCGTTTATCGGTGAATGAACCTAACCTGAATGCGATTCTGGAGACTTTGACAGATAACGGCAATCGTACAATTATGGCGCAACGCTACATTCCTGAAATCAAGGATGGCGATAAGCGTATTTTGTTAATTGGTGGTGAACCCGTCCCGTTTTGTCTGGCGCGCATTCCGCTTGCGGGTGAGACACGTGGCAACCTGGCCGCAGGTGGACGTGGCGTGGCTCAGCCTCTGTCTGAACGAGACTGGCACATTGCACGTGCAATTGCGCCAAAACTGGCTGCGCGAGGTTTGCTGCTGGTTGGATTGGACGTAATCGGCGAGTATGTGACCGAAATCAATGTGACAAGTCCTACATGTTTCGTTGAGATTACGGATCAAACAGGCTTTGATGTTGCGGGTCGCTTTGTCGATGCGTTAGAGGCAGCCGTTTCCAAGGCTGTGTAAGACATGATTTCAATTATGGTGGTGGCCCACGTACCTCTGGCCTCTGCGCTGGTAGATTGCGCGCGTCACGTACTCGGCCATGATCCCTACGTGACTGCTGTTGATATTCTCCCGAATGAGTCTGCGATCGACTGCTCGAAAACTCTTTCCGAGCAAATTATTGCGCTCGACCGTGGGGATGGCGTATTGTTACTGACGGACTTGCCGGGTGCGACACCTTCAAATATTGCTCTGCAGGCTTGCCACCTGGTACAAGCGTCTGGTGTGGCTTGCTGTGTCCTCGCCGGCGTCAATGCTTCAATGTTGTTGCGCGCCATCAACTATCGACAGGGTAGCCTGGAGGATGTGGCAACCAATGCACTGGCTGGCGCCACGCAAGCTCTGTTACGTGTAGACTAAATCAATTCTTAATTTTTTAATATTTTTGACTATGCCTCAGTTAGATATCGTTGTTTCAAACAAGCTTGGTCTGCATGCTCGCGCTGCAGCCAAACTGACTCAGCTCGCCGCGCAGTACGGCAGCGACATTTATATTTCCAAGGGCGCAAAGCGCGTCAATGCAAAAAGCATCATGGGCGTCATGATGCTTGCCGCTGGTATGGGTACGACTGTCACTATCGATGCAACGGGTGGTGATGCTGATCAAGCAATTTCCGAAATCCAGGCCCTGTTTGATGACAAATTTGGCGAAGGTCAGTAACGTACGGACTGAGCAGTTAGCCAGTCCCATGATGTGCCTGTATGGGCAGGGTGTCGCACGTGGCTACGCGATAGGACGTGTGGTTGTGATGGGCGCGACGGCCCTGGAGGTCGTCCACTACCGCATCAGCGACGATGCGGTCGATGCCGAAAAAATGCGTTTAACCCATGCGCTCAAAGCCACTCAGCTGGAAATGCAGGAATTGGCGGACTCCCTGCCGCAAGATGCGCCGCGTGAGCTGGCAGCTCTTTTAAGTGTGCATGGCATGCTTTTATCTGATCCTTTGCTTGCTGATCAGGCACTGGCACTTATCGAAGAAAAACACTACAACGCCGAATGGGCGCTGACCACTCAGGGGCAAATCCTTGGTGAGCAGTTTGCCGCCATGGAGGATGAATACCTGCGTGAGCGTGGCTCAGATGTCAGGCAGGTGATCGAACGCGTGTTAGCGCTTCTTTCGGGCTCAGGTGCATCGATTAAGCTTGATCACGAAGGAGGGCAAGACGACCCTCTGATTGTTGTCGCGCACGATATTTCTCCCGCAGAAATGATTCGTTTACGCGGTGCGCGCTTTGCAGGATTTGCGACCGATCTGGGTGGCGCGACCTCTCACACGGCAATTGTTGCGCGCAGTATGGGCGTTCCTGCAGTGGTCGCCCTCGGTCATGTCCGTACACTCGTACGCGATGGCGATATGGTGATTCTGGACGGTGCGCACGGCACGATCCTTGTTAACCCCTCGGAGGTTGCGCTCCAGGAGTATCGCCGCCTACAGCAGTCGTATCTCGACGAGCGCGCAGAGCTGGCACTGCTTAAAGACGTGCCGTCCGAGACACTGGATGGGATACCGATTGATCTGTATGCCAATATCGAGCTGCCTGATGAGGCTGAGCTTGCTTTGGCCAATGGTGCTGCAGGAATTGGTCTGTTCAGAAGCGAATTTCTGTTCATGGGGCGGCCAGATCTACCCTCCGAAGAAGAACAGTATCTTGCGTACTCTTCGGTCGTCAGAGCCATGCAGGGCAGGCCAGTCACCATTCGCACCCTTGATATTGGTGCAGATAAAACGCTGGATGGCGAGGCAACCGTATCGACAAATCCCGCACTTGGTTTACGCGCGATTCGTTATTGTCTTGCGCATCCTGATTTGTTTGCAACGCAGCTTCGTGCGATTTTGCGTGCTTCGGCCCATGGGACGGTACGCATTCTGATTCCGATGATTGCGCACATGCATGAAATTGTTGCCACCCGTGCCGCCATTGCTTCAGCCCGTCTTGAGCTCGATGCACGTGGTCAAGCCTATGCGGAGCATATCGAACTTGGGGCAATGGTTGAAGTGCCTGCGATTGCTATTGCGATTGAGCCCTTTGCTGCCGCGCTCGATTTTCTTTCAATTGGTACAAATGACTTAATTCAATACACTTTGGCCATTGATCGCGCTGATAACGAGGTGTCAGGACTTTACGATCCACTGCATCCAGCGGTGCTGCGCCTGATTGCAAACACAATTAACGCAGGGGTGCGCGTTGGCATACCTGTTTCGGTTTGCGGCGAAATGGCAGGTGACTCAAACCTGACCAGGCTTTTACTGGGCCTGGGTCTCACAGTTTTCTCCATGCATCCGCAGCAGTTGCTCGATGTCAAACGAGAAATCCGTGATGCGCACTCGAATGCCTTACGCAATAAAGTCGCGAATGCATTGAATCGTGCACATCCTATCGATCCCGCAGCGCTTTATCATTAAAGTGCTGCTTCACCTGTTTCACCTGTTCGGATACGAACGGCTTGTTCAAGCGGCAAGATAAAAATTTTGCCATCGCCAATTTTGCCGGT
>CAINDJ010000172.1 GCA_903847325.1 uncultured beta proteobacterium
AAAAATATAACTTAAGTTATAACCAATTGATATTTAACGATTTTTTGTTGCATATCCCCTACATTCCTCATAAATCAGATACCTGTCTAAATTTAAAGATGGTCAAAATCATCTGGACAGCTGTATAAATAATCTCCCGCCATTGCTTTTTTCTTTTTTTAGAAAATTAAGCAAAGGCTAACGTGTTGTCTAGCCCGGGCTAGCTACATTGTGTTGATTCAAGAAAGCGAATCACTAGACAGGTGTACAAATGATCTCGAGTAAGGCCTTGTTAGACCAGACAGGCATGTCTCGCGCGACGCTGAACAACTACATCGCCCTTGGCATTTTGCCAAAGCCGGTTGTGATGTCCCAGACAGACGATGCCAGTGCAGGCGCGAATCGCCTGCTCGGCTATTTTCCGCCCGATGCGGTGGAGAGGATTCGTGTTGTTCAAAGTTTGAAGTCTGAAGGCCTTTCCATCGCAGAGATTGTTGAATACATCAAAGAAAACGGAATTGAACCTGAGGCTTCTTTAACGCACGTGCAAGAATCACTCTCTTTGTCCGATCAAGAAAATCGTAGATCACAAGCGGAAGAACTAGCTAAAAATCAAACGGTAAAGATCTTGCGTGAAACATCTGCCATGAGTGCGAAGCGAGGCTCAGATATCCCGCAGATGCCAAAAATCTCGCCAGTGAGTGGCGCTAGCAGCCTGCCCTCCCTGTCTCTGGAGCAGCACGCACATCCAGCCTACATGCTGAATTACAACCTTGAGCTCACTTGGCTCAATGAGGCTGCGCGGACAGATATTTTTGGCTTTGCAAAACCTCCCGCCAATAGTGTTGAGAGGAATTTATTTCATTTACTGGCTCGCCCTGAAGCCAGCGTCTCGCTCGCCGATCAACGCAGTTTGACTGCAATGCATTTGCAGATTGCCAGTGAGCGCGTGGGGCGTGAAGCGCTGATATATCTCGTCAGCAAAAACGATCCTGCCATTCTGGAAATGGTCGATGAGATCGACTGGCCTTTGAAAACAGACGAATCTGGATCTCAAAAAATATTCAGTGAAACGGATCTCTACATAACAAGTGCAGATGGAAGACCCGTCGGTTACCGGGTCTTTTCGGTCTATTTCCGTGAAGGAATTCTGGTTGTTCACACTCCCATGGCTGAGCGTGGTGACGAGCTGATAGAGTTCCTGTCGCGCAGAGATCAAGTGATCCAAAAGCTGCTTAGTCAGCAATTACCCGTCATGACACCGCTGGCTGTACTGGTTGCGGATATACAAAGTTCAGTGCGGATTTGCTCGGAACTGCCGCCTGATGAATATTTTGAGTTGATCAATCAGATCTGGCACACCATGAGCCAGGTGCTGCGCAAATACAAAGGCGCGCATGGTAAACACGCCGGCGATGGCGCGGTGTATTACTTTTTCCCCCAGCCAGAGGGAAATTACCTTTTCAATGCCCTCGCTTGCGCCGATGAGTTGCGCGCGGCGATGATGAAAATCAACGTTGAATGGCAGATTCGCAAAAACTGGCTGACAGAGCTCAAGCTCAATATTGGCTTGCACGAAGGCCAAGAGTGGCTTGGGACGTTCAAATCTGATCATCATGTTGAATTTATGGTGTTGGGTGACACAATTAATCATGCGTCAAGACTGAGCGATTTCGCCACGCACGGCACGATCTGGGCGACCAAAAATCTGGTCAGCCGACTCACGGCAGAAGAGCGTCGCAACGTTGAATTTGGTGTACTGAGACGAAGTCAGGAAAATGGCGATCGATTTGTAGAATCCTCCTATGCGCAGATAGATTCTCTGGTAGCATTGGATGACCATAAGTTCGATAAGTTGCGTGATATTGCCAAACTCGCCGTGACAGAAATCAGACGGGTGCATACTAAGCGCGCATAAGTTAAACGCGCATAAGTTTTAGGCTTAGCTTACACATTAGCGTCATTGACATGTTGTTCGCTTAACCTTGCGGCCAAGTCGTCTTCCGCTCAATATGACTTCATCAATGTCCGAGCAAGTGCGCTATGAACACATTAAGCTTATTTCTCAAACGACTGCCGAGAGTTGGTGTAGGTCTGTTGTTTGTTTTGCTGTTTGCTGCGCAAGCAGGACATTGGATTTCCCTACCCTTCATTGATCGTCTCGATCACATCCTCTACGACTTACGCGTCAAACTCCATGCTCCTGGCGGTGTTGATCCACGCGTGGTGATTGTCGATATCGATGAAAAAAGCCTGCAAGAAAAAGAGTCTGGTGGTGAAGGGCGATGGCCTTGGCCGCGTGACCGTCTGGCTTTGCTGATGGATCGTTTGTTCGATGACTATAACGTTACGCTGACGGGTTTTGATGTGGTCTTTTCCGAGCGCGATGAGTCCTCAGGGATTAAAACTATCGAGCAGCTTGCCCAAACGGCATTCAAAGATAATGCCGAGTTTCAAGCCCAGTATTCTCGTATTAAGCCTACGCTGGATTTCGACGCACGTTTTGCAGAAAGCTTTAAAGATCGTGCAATTGTTTTAGGTTTTAGCTTTTTAAATCCCGGTGACAAGACAACAAAAGGTGTGCTCCCTCCCCCTGGCATGACTTCAAAAGAATTACTGCCAGGTACGACTAATGCATTGATCAGACAGGGCTATACCGCCAATCTGGCTCAGCTACAAGAGGCCGCCTCCGATGCGGGCCATATCAACCCAACTGTCGATCTTGATGGCGTGATTCGACGCATACCCATGTTGATTGAACATCAGGGTAATTATTACGAGTCTTTAGGTCTGGCCACTGCAAGGACCTTGCTTGGAGGTGAACCCCTCAAAGGCATATTTTCACCCGGTGCAGACATCAATACGATTGGCGGTCTGGAAGCGATCGATGTGGGTGGCGCATTGCTGCCCGTGGATTATCAGTTGTCGAGTTTCATTCCCTTTCGAGGTCCCTATGGTAGTTTTGCTTATATCTCTGCCAGCGATGTGCTGAATCAAAAAGTACCCAAAGAAAATCTTGAAGGCAAAATAGTACTGATTGGTACAACAGCGCCTGGTTTGCTGGACCTGCGAGCAACTCCAGTGGGTAATGCTTATCCGGGTGTTGAGATTCATGCGAATCTGATTGTTGGGATTCTGGATGGCACGATCAAGGACGCACCACTTTGGTCTGGATTTATTTATTTTTCTTTTATCGCTTTAGTTGGATTATTTCTTGCGATTGTGTTGGGGTTTACAACGCCAGCATGGGGATCTCTGATTGCGGCAGTGACGCTCGCATCATCAGTTATTCTGAATATCTATGGTTATCGTCAGGGAATTGTATTTCCTCTGGCCGCCGCCCTGCTCTGCTTTTTTGCGATCTACGTATTTAATGTCGGCTATGGATATTTCTTTGAATCACGGAATAAGAAACTGATCACGGGTTTGTTTGGTCAATATGTCCCGCCTGATCTCGTGTCAGAGATGGCTAAAAATCCAGCGAACTTCAGCATGGAAGGTCGAAGCGAAAACCTGACGATCCTCTTTAGTGATGTACGCGGCTTTACAACCATCTCCGAGGGACTTGATCCGAAAGTGCTCTCTGAGTTAATGAATGGATTTTTAACGCCGTTGACTGAAGTGATCTATCGTCATGGCGGTACCATTGATAAGTATATGGGCGACTGCATCATGGCTTTCTGGGGTGCACCGATTGCGGATGCTGAGCATGCACGACACGGTATCGAGGCAGCTCTTGAAATGAACCTCGCTTTGGTCAAAATCAATCAAGATTATGCCGCACGTGGCTGGCCTGAAATTAAAATCGGCGTTGGCTTGAATACCGGTCAAGTCAGTGTCGGCAACATGGGCTCAGAAATACGCCTCGCTTATACCGTCATGGGCGATGCGGTTAATCTCGCCTCCCGACTGGAAGGCATCACCAAAGAATACGGCGCGACCATCGTCATCGGTGCTGATACGCGATCTGAGGTGCCTGATCTGATTGCGCGCGAGATTGATCGTGTGCGTGTCAAGGGTAAAGATCAGGCCGTGACTATTTTTGAACCACTTGGTTTTGGTGATGATGTCAGTGCAGAGACACGTGAAGCGCTCGTGCTGTTTAATGAAGCATTGATTGCCTATCGTGCGCAGCGTTGGGATGATGCACAGGCTGAATTTGAATATCTGCTCGCGACGTATCCCGATACTGGTACAGTCCTCTACCCTCTTTATCTCAAACGCATCGCGCATCTGCGTGCGAATCCACCCAGTGCAAACTGGGATGGTAGCTTTACTTTCACAACCAAATAAAAAATGACATCGACAATACGCGTACTTGGCTGCAGCGGCGGTATCGGCAAAGGTCTTCGCACAACCTCTTTGCTACTTAATCAGGATACGCTGATCGATGCGGGTACAGGTGTCGGTGATCTGAGCATTGAGGCATTAAAAAAAATCGATCAAGTTTTTTTAACGCACAGTCATCTGGATCACGTCTGCAGCATTGCTTTTATGGTTGATGCAGTTGGCGCCTTGCGCGATAAACCTTTAGTGGTATATGGGATTCGTGAAAACGATTGAGGCTTTACGGACGCACATTTTTAATAATGTGATCTGGCCAGATTTCACGGTGATCCCTTCGGTTGAAAAGCCGTTTCTAGCTTTCAAAGCTATTGA
>CAINDJ010000173.1 GCA_903847325.1 uncultured beta proteobacterium
AAATTTTATACAACGAATATCAGTCGGTTGCCGCATTTGCGATCGCCTCACTTTTAGCGCTACTGGCCTTACTTACGCTGGTCATTAAAACGTTTGTCGAATGGCGTCAGCACAAAGCCGAACAACAGCTCGCCCGAGGTTTGTCATGAGTATTGAAGTTAAAAACATCACGAAAAATTTCGGTCAGACCCGAGTGCTCGACGATATCAATTTGAGAATCGATTCAGGCGAACTTGTCGCCCTGCTCGGCCCATCCGGATGCGGCAAGACCACTCTATTGCGCATCATTGCCGGGCTTGAGACTGCGGATCAAGGTAGTGTCTATCTTGAAGACGATGATGCGACGCTCGCCGGTGCGCGCGAGCGACAGGTTGGTTTTGTATTTCAACACTACGCGCTGTTTCGCCATATGAGTGTGTTTGAAAACGTAGCTTTTGGTCTGCGGGTCAAACCCAGAAGCGAGCGCCCCAGCGAGGAAAAAATTCGTGACAAGGTGCACGAATTACTCGACATGGTGCAACTGAAATTCCTCAAAGACAGATTTCCTTCGCAACTCTCAGGGGGGCAGAGACAGCGCATTGCCTTGGCGCGTGCGCTGGCGATTGAGCCTCGCGTGCTGTTACTTGACGAGCCCTTCGGCGCGCTCGATGCCAAGGTCCGTAAAGAGCTACGCAAGTGGCTGCGCAAGCTCCATGACGAACTGCATGTGACCTCAGTTTTTGTCACCCACGATCAGGAAGAAGCGCTCGAGGTCTCCGATACGGTCGTATTGATGAACCGCGGCAAACTCGAACAAGTCGGCAGCCCGGAACAAGTGTACGACCACCCTGCTACGCCTTTTGCCTATGGTTTTCTGGGTAACGTGAATCGTTTTGAAGGCGCACTGACTGCTGGCAAATTCAAAATTGGCGATATTCTGCTTGATCACGCGACACCGTCACTGAGTCCGGATCAGGCCTCAGTCGTTGCTTTTGCGCGTCCGGCGGACCTTGATATCGTGGCAGCTCAAAGTACGCAGACAGGTATTCCCGCAACGATCGACCGGATTCTGTCGTTTGGCCAGACTTCAAAAATCGAGCTCACAGCCTCGGTCGCGTTGACGGACTCTGGCAAAGCGATTGAATATGAAGTGCTGTGGCCGCGTAATCGGGTACAAGATGCTGCACTCAAAGAAGGCATGTCGGTCAAACTCATCCCGACAGCCTTGCGCGTTTTCGGACAATAACCCATCGCACTTCGTTAACTCACATCGGGCTGATCACCAATCCAGGCGATTCGCAACAAATTAGTCGAGCCAGACACGCCAAACGGCGTGCCCGCAATGATCAGTAACGCCTGACCTGGCTCGCCGAAGCCGTGTTTTTTTGCGGCCTGCGTTGAGTGCATAACGATTTCCTCGGTACTGTCGACATCCGCAGCCTGAATGGAATGCACGCCCCAGACTAAAGACAATCGACGTGCCGCCGCCGGGATAGGCGTCATACTCAGGATGGGCGCACGAGGACGTTCATGCGCTACCCGCAAGGTTGTTGCACCCGATGAAGTGTAGGCCACGGTTGCAGCTACCGGCAGGGTTTCGGCGACTGTGCGGATCGCTGCAGAAATCGCATCACGCGCATCGCTGTGACGGCGCGACGCAACGGCATCCATCGTCACGCGCTGCAGGGGGTCGCGCTCGGTACTTTGCAAAATTCGGTCCATCATTTCGACTGCTTCGATTGGATAGGCACCAGAGGCCGATTCAGCGGAGAGCATCACCGCATCCACACCGTCATAGACTGCAGTCGCGACATCGCTGACCTCCGCACGTGTGGGGACAGGCGAGGTAATCATCGACTCCATCATCTGGGTCGCCACAATCACAGGCTTGCCTGCCTCGCGACAGGCCCTCACAATACGTTTTTGTAAAACAGGGACATCTTCGGGAGGGAGCTCCACGCCTAGATCACCGCGCGCGACCATCACGCCGTCGGAGCCGGCGACAATCGCCTCAAGCGAGTCAATCGCGGAAGGTTTTTCTAATTTAGCCATCACCCAGGCGCGATTACCCACAATCGCTTTGAGCTCGTGGATGTCTTCGGGGCGCTGAACAAACGACAACGCAATCCAGTCGATACCGATACTCAGACCAAAATCCAGGTCCTCCCGGTCTTTTGCCGTTAAGGCGGACAGAGGCAGAATAGCGCCCGGGACATTCACACCCTTGCGATCTGAAATCATCCCGGCGTTGAGCGCCTGCACTTCGGCCTGCTCTTTATTGCAGCTCAGCACGCGTAAGCGCACTTTGCCATCATCGATCAATAGATCGTCGCCTGGTCGAATCGCTGCAAAAATCTCCGGGTGTAGCAAAGGAACCCGACCATTTTCACCAGGCTCCGGGTTGAGATCGAGCGTGAGCTTCTGACCTGTTTCAAGCATCTGCTTACCACCGACCAATTTACCCAGACGCAGCTTGGGCCCTTGCAAGTCCATCAGGATGCCAACAGGACGGCCCACGTCAGCCTCGATCTGACGAATCGCGTCATAGCGAGCTTTGTGATCAGCATGGGTGCCGTGGCTGAAATTCAACCGGAACACGTCAACACCCGCATCAAACAAGCGCCGGATCATGTCAGGCTCGCTACTTGCTGGTCCAAGTGTTGCGACAATTTTTGTATTGCGATTACGGTGTGAAATTGCGTCTAGTTTCATCTTTTTGCCTTATTCCTGTGACTCGCATCAGTTTGTTTGACAGACGCAAAACCTCTCTATAGCATCTATCAGTATTGATCTTATTATCTATGATGATAGCGGTATTTAGGTTCGGATCAACCTGTCTGTGCAAATACATATTTACCCCCTTCATCTTTACCCTAATTAATGCCGGAGCTGTTATGAACGCTGTTGCCCCTTCCAAAATCTCCTCGCTTCGCGTCAATGGCAAGCGACTGTGGGATAACCTGATGGATCTGGCCGCAATTGGTGCAACGCAAAAAGGCGGTGTCTGCCGTCTCGCGCTCACAGCACTCGATCGCCAAGGCAGGGACTTCTTTGTCAGTCAGGCGCGCGCGGCAGGCTGTAGCATTCGCGTCGACAGCATCGGCAATATTTTCGCGCGTCGCGCGGGTCGCAACCCAGCACTCCCCGTGGTGATGACAGGCAGTCATATTGATACGCAGCCCACGGGTGGCAAGTTTGATGGCAATTACGGTGTACTGGCAGGTCTTGAGGTTTTTAAAACACTCAACGACGCAGGTATCGTGACCGAGGCTCCACTCGAGGTGGTGGTGTGGACGAACGAAGAAGGCTCACGCTTTGTGCCGGTCATGATGGGATCGGGTACCTTTATCGGAGAATTCAAAATCGATGAGGTCCTCGCGCAAAAAGATCGTGATGGCGTAACAGTCCGCTCAGCACTGACGGAAATCGGCTATGCAGGCAGTGACAACGTCAGTACCCAAGGCATCGCCGCCTATTTCGAAGCACACATTGAACAAGGGCCTGTCCTTGAGGCGAACGATAAAACCATTGGTGTCGTAACAGGTGCGCTGGGTCAGCGCTGGTTTGATGTCGTGGTCACAGGCTCAGAGGCCCATGCTGGTCCAACACCAATGCCACTGCGTAAAGATGCCCTGCTTGCCGCATCCCACATGGTGCAGCTGGTCAATCGTCTCGCGCTTGACCATGCCCCCAATGCACGCGGCACAGTGGGTATGCTGGATGTCTATCCAAATTCGCGCAACGTTATCCCGGGCACTGTGAAATTTTCTGTTGATCTGCGCGCAGACAACGATGAGACACTGACGGCCATGGTCGCAGCGCTGCATGCCGATGCAGCAGTCATTGCAAAAAATGGTCAAGTCAGCATCGATATGAATCAGGTGGTGTATTTCCCACCTGCGATATTTGCAAAACCCTTGGTCGATGCTGTACGTGACAGCGCAACAGAGATGGGCATGTCAGCGATGGATGCCGTCAGCGGCGCGGGGCATGATGCTGTGTACATGGCACGCGTGGCACCCACGGCAATGATTTTCATCCCTTGCAAAGACGGCATCAGCCATAACGAAATCGAAGACGCGCGTCCGGACCACATCGAAGCAGGTTGCAACGTGTTGTTGCATGCGATGCTTAAACAGGCCTCAGCATAAATATGCAGCTATAAAAAATGGCCTAAGTTCTTGTGCGAACTTAGGCCATTTTTATGTATAGATATTTCTTTTGATCAACCCAATCGCGTCTCAAAACTCGCTTTGATCTTGATCAGCGCATCAGGCAAGCCATGGGCCAGACGCTCAAACAGTTCAGCGTGCAATTCAAACTCTTTACGCCAGGCTTGCGCATCGATTGAGGTAATCGTATTGAATTTTTCGATAGAAAAATCCATGCCGTTCCAGTCAAGGTCTTCGTAGCCGGGAGTAATACCAAAGACGTGCTCGCTGCCTTTAGCTTCGCCTTCAATACGCTCAAGCATCCATTTCAGGACACGCGTGTTCTCGGAGAAACCTGGCCAGACAAACTTGCCGTCTTCGTCGGTACGGAACCAGTTCACACAGAAAATCTTCGGCAATTTAGCGCCGGATCCCTCAAGGTGCTCACCGAGCTCGAGCCAGTGCGAGAAATACTCAGCCATGTTGTAGCCACAGAATGGCAACATCGCAAACGGATCACGACGCACCACGCCTAGCTGGCCAGCCGCGGCAGCGGTGGTCTCTGAGCCCATGGTCGCAGCCATGTAGACGCCTTCGGCCCAGTCACGGGCCTCAGTGACCAGAGGAACGGTCGTGGAACGACGGCCACCGAAGATAAACGCATCGATCACGACGCCTTCAGGATTGTCCCACTCAGGATCCAGAACAGGGTTTTGTGTCGCAGCAACCGTAAAGCGTGCGTTAGGGTGTGCGGCTTTGACGCCTTTTTCTTTTGCGAGTTCAGGTGTCCAGTCACGGCCCTGCCAATCAATCGCGTGCGCAGGAGGGACTTTGGTCATACCTTCCCACCACACGTCTCCCTCGTCAGTCAGCGCGACGTTGGTAAAGATTGTGTCCTGGCTCAAGGTCGCCATGCAATTAAAGTTTGACGACTTGTTGGTACCGGGTGCAACACCAAAGTAGCCCGCCTCAGGATTAATCGCGCGCAGATTGCCTGAGGCATCTGGTTTGATCCAGGCAATATCGTCACCGATCGTGGTGATTTTCCAGCCCTGTTGCGCCATACCTGCTGGCGGAATCAACATTGCAAAGTTGGTCTTGCCACAGGCTGAGGGGAAAGCCGCAGCCACGTGATATTTTTTGCCCCAGGGTGCTTCGACACCCAGGATCAGCATGTGCTCAGCCAGCCAGCCTGGTGAGGTTTCGCTCGACTCGCTGCGACCCATGTTGGAGGCGATACGCAGGGCGAAACACTTTTTACCTAGCAAGGCGTTGCCGCCGTAACCTGAGCCATAGGACCAGATTTCGCGGGTTTCCGGGAAATGCACAATATATTTTGTTTCGTTACAGGGCCAGACGCTATCTTTCTGGCCTGCAGCCAGAGGCGCGCCAACGGTATGAATACAGGGGACAAACTCACCCTTGTCACCCAGCACGTCAAACACTTTTTTACCCATACGCGTCATCATTTTCATGTTGACGACAACGTAAGGAGAGTCTGACAACTCGATACCGATCTGCGCTATGGGTGAACCCAAGGGGCCCATCGAGAATGGAATGACATACATCGTACGGCCGGCCATCGCGCCATCAAACAGCGTATCGAGCTTGGTACGCATCTCAGAGGGTGCGATCCAGTTGTTCGTTGGTCCTGCGTCTGCTTCGTTTTCACTACAGATGAAGGTGCGGTCTTCGACACGCGCCACATCATCTGGTGACGAACGGGCCAGGTAAGAATTGGGGCGCTTTTCGGCATTGAGTTTGTGCAACATGCCTGACTGCACCATCTCGGCGCATAAGCGGTTGTACTCTTCTTCAGATCCATCGCACCAAACAATACTGGCCGGTTTAGCCTTGGCAGCTATTTCGGCAACCCACTTTTTTAAACCCTCGTGGCGGACATATGCGGGCGCGTTCAATGAAATATTCATGTAAATGTTTCAGAATGAAGACAAAATTCAATTAAGGTAGCCTGAAATATTAGCACCTGAATGACCGAGGACAAACACCTGACCACAGAAGTAAAGGAAGGGTTAGCCATATCACAAAGTATTATTTAATTATTGTTGTGCATAGTCACCAAAATGCACTAAAAAAGACGCACTATTACTGGGCGGTAATCCTGCCATCCCGAATCACTTTGCCCCATTTTGCGATTTCTGACTGCGTGAATTTGGCCAAATCCTCTGGCGAACCACCTCCGACCACGGCCCCCTGCGCCTTGATCATTTCTCTAAAAGCCGGAGTCGCCAAAACTTTGGCACTCTCCGTATTCAGCAGATCAATGATATTTTTTGGCGTCGCAGCTGGCGCAACGAGTGCTGACCAGGTGTAGGCTTCATAACCTGTCAGGCCAGACTCGGAAACTGTTGGGACCTCAGTCCAGGAATCCACTCTTTCTTTAGACCCAATCGCGATTGCACGTAACTTTCCGCCTTTAACTTGCGGACCAGAGGACAAAGCGCTGTCAAACAGAACAGAGCATTGCCCGGCGAGCATATCCGTAATCGCCTGCGAACTGCCTTTATAGGGAATGTGGGTCATCTCAATACCCGCCATCGACTGAAATAACTCGCCAGCTAAATGCGAAGGTGTTCCCGGTCCGATTGAGCAAAAATTGACTTTTCCTTTATTGGCATGCGCCCAAGCAACGAACTCTTTCACGTTCTTAGCAGGATGTTCCGCGTTGACAACCATCAATAACGGATAAACAGCAGTCAAAATAATTGGCGCAAAATCCTTTACCGGATCATAGGCAATGTCTTTAAACAAACTCACATTAATTGAATGCGGCCCGCTTGCGGTCATCAGCAAGGTGTAACCATCCGGCGGACTTTTGGCGACTTGACCTGCCCCAATCATCCCCGAAGCACCGCCTTTGTTTTCAATCACGACTTGCGTCGACATCAATTCACTGAGTTTCTGCCCCACCGCTCGCGCGACGATATCTGTTGACCCGCCAGGTGGGTATGGAACCACCATCTTGATTGGATGATCGGGATAAGCGGCAAAAAGCATTCCTGAAAAGCTTACGCTCAGGGCAACAAGTGAAAGGTAAAAGGCTTTAAAAAAATATGTTGATTGCACAGAGGTCTCCAGCTTTTTTATATTTTTACGTGCCCTTAAATGTACGCAATATTGCACGTTGCGTCTACGGTTTTACACCGGGGATGAAAGGAGTATATTTAGTAAAAATCACTAAAAACAATACCA
>CAINDJ010000174.1 GCA_903847325.1 uncultured beta proteobacterium
CCCGACTACAAAAATTGGAAATAATAAGTTTGCTGGAAACGCGGCGAGAAACTGAGCGATTGCCTGACATCTCTCTGCAATTCTTGGGTTAAGACCGATCCAAATACCTATCGGCACCCAAACAATTGCGGCAATGACGATCAGTACGATGACTCTGATCAGTGTCAGTACGCCTAGATACAGCACGTGACCGACTTCCGTCCAGCCGACCTCACTGTGAATAAAAATTCCTAACCGGTAAATCGACGCAATAAATATAAGACCAATCACGACATCCCAGATCCTCTCTGCATGACGGTGCTTGATGATAGGTAGTTTTGGTGGATATGTGCCATCTTTTTTTAATTTGAAATGTCGTAATGTGCCTTCAAAAGATCTCACGATTGCTGCATAGCCTGTTTGAATCCAGACTGTTCGACGCCATAGTTTCAGAGCCCAGGATTTTGGAGTGGTATTGCTATCCCCATCTTCGAATTTGAACTTATCTGCCCAGGCCAGCAGTGGTCTGAAAAAAAGCTGATCGTAAATCATGATGCCAATCAGCATGGCGCCTATTGCCCAACCAATGGCATATAAATTTCGTTGTTCGATAGCCATCGCTATATATGAGCCCACACCAGGTAATTTGATATCCTGGTTTGCAACACTGATTGCCTCCGAAGCGACGAGAAAAAACCAGCCGCCAGACATTGACATCATCATGTTCCATAACATGCCTGGCATGGAAAATGGCATATCCAGGCGCCAGAAGCGTTGCCAGGGAGATAAGCGAAAAATTCTGGAGGCTTCGTCTAGTTCAGGCGGAATAGTTTTAAAACTTTGATAGGCACTAAAGGCCATATTCCATGCCTGAGAAGTAAAAATCGCAAAAATAGCTGCGCACTCCACTCCAAGCAAATTGCCTGGAAATAAGGCAATAAAGCCAGTCACAGTAATAGACATGAATCCTAAAATCGGGATGGATTGTAAAATATCCAGAATGGGGACGAGTACTTTTTCGGCCGCTTTGGAACGCGAGGCGATCAAGGCAAATGCAAAGGCAAAGACAACAGAAAAACCGAGTGCTATAAACATGCGTACAGTTGTACGCAGTAAATAGTAAGGCAGGTAGAGCGGATTGAGCGACAAATCAATGGCGGCGCCGACCTGGTAAGGCGTAGCCATTTCTTGTGCGCCAAAGGCCAGCACTACAAGCACACACAAAACTAGTGGAAGTAGGGCTAGATCCCACAAACCTGACCTGTTTGTAGAAAGTGGGCGTGTAGACGTTTTTTGAATTTTGTTCGACACAGGCAGAATCTTGATAAGGGATTGAAACCATCTATAAAGAATGGTTCGTTAAACGATATCGTAATTCCTTCGGGTGACTAACTTATGACAATGTGTGTCAAAGCTTTAGTCGGCGTATCGTCAGATTTCAAACGAATGAAACGCTCAAACAATTCGTTTGAGCTTCAATCCCACATAAACCAGCGCGCCCGCCAACCCCATCACAAGCATGACTTCAAAAAATGAGCCTTTCAGTCCCGGGAGATCTTCCATATTCATCCCCATGATTCCGGAGATCAGCGTCATTGGCAGAAAAATAACCGTCATGACAGATAACACTTGCAATTGTTTTGCGTTCAACTCTGCCACGTGGGCAGTTTGTTCGTCCTGGAGTACCTTTGCGCGGATGTAAAGGCTATCGATCTGCTCAAGAAAACTAGTCAATTCATTTGAGTGTTCATGGAGCTGCTCCAAGTCATCATGCGTAAACGCCGGCGTATTTCTTTTTCGCAAGTACTTCAAGGCATCAAGTTCCGCTGAGAAATGTCTCCTGATTCGGTTGCATTGAATACGCAGCGTACCTATTGATTCGTCCGCAGCAAGATCATTGCCGCTCAGAATGATTTCCTCAAGCGAGTCGATCCGGTCAGCCAGGCGTCTGATCGCAGCTTTGAG
>CAINDJ010000175.1 GCA_903847325.1 uncultured beta proteobacterium
CTTTTTTGACTTGCGCGTTGAAGTCTTCGACAGAGTTAGCGACAGGTGTGGCTGCCTGCTCTGCTAGGATCGCGGTCATCTCTGGCGTTGTGACCACCTCATGCACGGCTTTCTGCATTTTGACGAGCCGATCCATCGGTGTCTTAGCCGCAGCATAGAGACTGTAGGACATCGTAATGTCGAAATCTTTCAGGCCCGACTCCATCATGGTGGGGACCTTGGGCAGTGCAGGGGAACGTTTAGCACTTGTTACGGCCAGTGGTGTCAGGCGTCCGCTATCCATGAAGTTTTTAGCGGTCAGGATGCTGGTCACGCCGACTGTCGTCACGCCCGATACAACATCTGTCATGAGTGGTGCGCCGCCTTTGTACGAGACGCTGACCATATCGAGTTTTTCATCGCTGGCGTACATGGCACCAACCATCTTGGTCATATTTTCCGAGCTGCCGTAGGAGTAGGTGCCGGGCTTGGCACTCATCGCCTTGGTGAACTCTGCAATCGTGGTGGCAGGGAATTTTGAAGAGGTCACAAACACCAGGGGCGACTGGGCAACCATGGTGACACCAATCAGGTCATTGAAAGTGTCATAGGGCATGCTCTTGGTCAGCACCGGATTGAGCAGATGGGTGGCGACCACTAAGACATAGGTGTGCCCATCGGGTTCCGATTTAGCGACGATGTCGGTGCCAATGATGCCGTTTGCACCGGGCTTATTTTCAACGATGACGTTGGTCTTGAGCACGGGTGAGAGACCCAGCGCGAGTTTGCGCGCAATGATGTCGGTACCGCCCCCGGCCGAATACGGCACGATGATGCGGATGGTTTTATTTGGAAAGTCAGTGCTTTGCGCGTGAGAAGCCGTGACCGCGAGCAGGCTCACGGTCAAACATCCTACAGCTGAAAGGATTGTCTTCAAATCTGTCTCCTCTGGTGTTTTAGCTTAAGTCAGGGTTTTGTATCAAACAATACACTTGATAGTGGCAAGTGCTATTCTTAAAGCTCCTAGTGTTTACCCGAATCATGCAGCCTGATCGTTCAGCACCGCTTTCAGTACCTGACCCAGACATGCCTGCCTCCACTCTGTCGAAGCGGGACTTGCTGTGGGCGATGTCGGGGGTGGCTGCGGCACTCATCGTTGCGGCCTTTGATTCCACCATTGTCAGTACCTCCATGCCACGCGTGGCGCAAGAGCTCGACGGAATGTCGCTCTATGCCTGGGTAGGTACGGGTTATTTTCTGGCCTCGGCCATCACCATCCTGATTTTTGGCCGCCTGGGTGACCTATATGGTCGTAAACCCATGATGCTCGCCTCACTTGCGATCGTGGGGATTGGGTCGGTGTTGGCGGGGCTCTCTCAGACCATGGGGCAACTCATCGCTTTTCGTGTGCTGCAGGGTCTGGGCGGCGGGATGATGATCGCCACGACCTTTACTGCGCCGGCAGACTTATTCCCGGATCCCAAGGTACGGGTCAAATGGATGATCATTACCTCGGCCTCTTATGCGTTTGCAAGTGGTCTCGGACCGATGCTAGGCGGTGTAGTAACCCAGTCATTAGGCTGGCGAGCGGCATTTTTTATTACGCCTCTGGCTGCTGTACTTGCTTTTGTACTGACCTGGAAATATTTTCCCCGTATTCGCCCCGATCTGGGCGCCGGTAAGCGGATCGATTGGCTGGGGTCGATCTTATTGACACTAGCAGTTGGTTGTCCTCTGGCTGGGCTGGAGATGCTGATCGCTGAGGGCGCGGATGCACATCGCTGGTGGGCAGTGGGTCTGATCGTCCTGGGCCTCGCGGCTGGCGCGGTGTTGATACCGGTAGAGCGACGTGTGGATATGCCGATTTTCCCGCTGCGAATTCTTAAAACCCGTGAGTCGCGCCTGCTGAATCTGGCGGGTCTGCTAACTGGCGCAATTATGTATGTGCTAATTTTTTATATCCCGCTCTTGCTGCAGGATGTCTTTGGCTATTTACCGAGTCACGCGGGGTTGTTGATGACGCCGCTCGTGGCTGCGATGCCTGTCGGGAGCATTCTCAATGCACGCCTGATGCCGCGTCAGAGCAATCCTGAACGCTTAATGATCCTGGGCAGTATTTTTCTGGGTGTAGGCACCCTGTTGATCCTGACGTTTGTAGCAAGCAGCCCTACCTGGTGGGTGCTGTCCGTGCTGACGATCGCGGGCTTGGGTCTCGGGTTTCTGTTGCCTAATTTCACTTTATTTATGCAGATGCTGGCTGAGCTGCGCGATGTGGGTGCGGCCTCGGCGCTGGTGCAGACCATGCGCGCGTTAGGCAGTGCGCTGGGTACGGCTGTCGTCGGGATCGTAATCGCGAGGATTTCGATCGCGATGGGTTTAAAGATTGGTCTGATTATTTGTGTATTGCTGTGTGTCGTGGTGGGCTGGCTGTGCACACAGATCAAGATGAAGAACGTGGAAAAGTCAGATTAAGCTAACCAGTATGGCGCGGCAGATCCCTAACCATAAACGGTCTCACCACCACGGCATCCACCATACGCTTTAACCGCTCGGCAATGGACTTGCGCGATTTGCGTCGACTGCTGCGTGTAGCCTCAATATCTGAGGCTTGGCTATCCGCAGATTCCCAGGCGACGTTCGGCGTCATGGTGCGCAATGTCAATAAACCCTTGCGCTCAAACAAACTCCAGTGATCGGCCACCATCCAGACGGGATACAGTGCCTCAAGCATTTTTTTTGCCGCGGCTTGCGTAATGAAATAAGCACCGCTCAACCACACGCCACTATGCGGGCGAACAATTTGTCTGCTACCAAATTCGATCGCGCCAGCACGATAGCCTCGCTCGACATGCGTCAGCTGCACCATCACAGGCTCTGTTGCTGGAAATGTTGAAGCGAGTGAGTGTTGGCTCTCGGTCTGCAGCATCTCGCTGAAATCTCTATCGAGAATGACATCGTCCTCGAGGATCACCGCGCACGAGATGTTTTGCTCAACCATCTGTCGATAAATACCCAGATGGGAAAGCGATGCGCCAACCTCCGCGGGTGCCATAGGACCATATTCAATCGCTGCACGTGCAGCGTTGAAATGTTGAGCAAACTCTTTTTCAGGCATGATCCGGCCATCGACGGCATCAAACCATGTTGGGGTAATGCCACGCTCAGTGAGCATATTCTGCATCGCCGCGCGCCGCTTAGTGGCGGTTGCAAGATTCACAACGAAGCAAGGGATCTGTGACACGGTTACCTACCGGTACTTGTAGATACGTTCTGCTGGAAATACCAGCTGCTGTCACACATCGCTTGCAAATCTCGTTTCGCAGTCCAGCCTAATTGCTCGGCAGCGAGTGCAGTACTCGCATAACAGCTCGCGATATCCCCGGCGCGTCTGGGAGCAATATGAAAGGGCACGGAGCGAGCACTCGCAGACTCAAATGCCTTAACCATTTCCAGCACGCTATAGCCGCGACCTGTACCAAGGTTAAAAGTATGAATGTTGGTCGCGCTATCCGCGCCGACTGAACGACCCAGATAATTCAATGCAGCTAAGTGCCCCTCGGCAAGATCCATCACGTGAATGTAGTCACGCACGCCTGTCCCATCGGGGGTGTCGTAATCATCGCCAAACACATTGAGCTGTTTAAGCTTGCCTACCGCGACTTGTGCGACAAAAGGCATCAGGTTGTTGGGAATGCCGTTTGGATTTTCACCGATCAAGCCTGAGGCGTGTGCGCCTACAGGATTGAAATACCTTAGACACGCGATGCGCCAGGTATTGTCCGCGCGCGCCAGATCGCCGAGAATCTCTTCGATATGTAGTTTGGTACGACCATAGGGGTTGGTCGCTTTGGTCGGATGTGATTCATCGATCGGCAAATACTGCGGGTCGCCATAAACCGTCGCACTTGAGCTGAATACGAGTGTTTTGGGTTGATTGCTCGCTGCCTGCATGGCTTGTAATAAGCTGATCGTGCCTTGCACATTATTCGCGTAGTAATCAACCGGGATCGTGCCCGACTCACCGACTGCTTTGAGGCCTGCGAAATGAATCACGGCATCAATGTGGTGTGTTTCTAAGGTCTGCTGCAACAGCGCCGTATCGCGAATGTCGCCTTGAATCGTTTTAAAAGGCTGGCCAGTAATTTTTTGTAAGGTATGCGAAACAGCTGGATCGCTATTACAGAAATTGTCATAAATGAATACGCAATGCCCGGCCTCTTGCAGCACCACTGCGGTGTGGCTGCCGATATAGCCTGTCCCGCCCGTCAGGAGGATATTCAAGGGGCGTGTGGTCATGTGCTTGTGCTCATGCATTTCGCGTGTAATCACTAAAACTTAAAAGATGCCTGATTGTAGAGGTTTAGTGCGGGTCTGAGGAGAGGCCGCGCAGGCGTTATAGTGGAGTGGCTTTTATCGCAGTAGTATCGCAGTAGTTATGAGCATCCTTTAGCAGCACTCTTTCCGTAGCACTTGTCTCATGCGTCGCAACGACCTCTACACGTTACTTATCCTCGCCGCGGTCTGGGGCGGGTCTTTCCTCTTTATGCGTCTGGCCGTGGGTGAGCTCGGGCCTCTGCCAATGATGGGGTTGCGCACACTGTGTGCGGGTCTGCTGTTACTGCCGTTGTTGATTATTCAGAAAAAACTGCCCTTGCTGATCGAACGCTGGCGCCCGATCGCGATCGTCGGCATCTTTAATTCTGCCCTGCCCTTTGTACTGTTTGCCTATGCAACGCAGTCCATCCCATCCGGCACGATGTCGATCATCAATGCGGTCACACCACTCTGGGGTGCCGCCATCGCCTGGGTCTGGCTCAAAGACGTGCTGCCTCCGATGAGGATGCTGGGATTATTTGTGGGTTTTGCAGGGATCGTGGTACTGGTCTGGGATAAGTTGACGTTTGGGGCGTCAGGCTCCGCGCTGGCAGTGGCAGCAGCAGTTGCTGCACCGATTTTTTATGGCGTGGCGGCGAGTTTCACTAAAAAGTATCTCAAAGGTGCAGATCCTGTAGCGACTTCTACGGGATCGCTGATTTGCTCAGGCTTGTTATTGCTGCCTTTCAGTATCTGGTTTTGGCCTGAGAATCCGGTGAGTGTTGGAGCCTGGGGAGCGGTACTCGCTTTAACAGTGCTCTGCACCTCAATCGCCTATACGCTTTACTACAAGTTACTGATCAATATCGGGCCGTCCAAGGCGATGACGGTGACGTTCCTGGTGCCGGTGTTTGGAGTGTTCTGGGGCTGGTTGTGCCTGAATGAGGCTGTGACCTTGCATGTGTTGCTGGGTGGCGTGGTGATTTTGTTGGGAACGGCGCTGGCGACTGGGTTGGTGGGGGGTAGGAAGTAGTTATTGACGGGTCATGACCATGGCGTTTAAAATCAATAGAAGATCTGTTCAGAGCGAGTGTAAAAAACAGTGCCGCCCTTAGGGTTCCACCTGGAGTGGATATTTACAGAAATGTAATAGAGAATCTCGCATGCAAAGGCCACCTTTTGGTGGCCTTTGTCTTTTACGGTCGAATTGATCGACACTCGAAAACTGATTTGATTAAAGTACTAAACCTTACTTTCTTAGCCTTCATCTGTCGAGCATTAAACTTTTTTAATCCATACGCAGACTGCACTCGCAATAAAAGACGCCTTCTTTTATGCATATCTTTTTTAACGTCAAAAAATACGGCGTATTTTTCATCGTCTTGGATTGCACTGTAAGTTTCAAAAGTTAAGAAATTTCCTCTCGGTAAAACTTGAATTTTTCTATCTATTATTTGATGCAAAATTATTGGCAGAAATTTTCTAGAAAGTTGATATCTAGACTCGTCTAGAATCCGCCGCTCTCTCCCATCATCGTACAAGCTCTTTCTACAAATAATCCCTAACCGAGCTTCCTGAGCACTGAGGGCTCGAGAAAAACAATGGCAAGAAAACAGTACGACAATAGCCAAATCAAAACCAACTCCAGGGTCAAAATTAATAACGAATGAATTCAAATGACTTAAATCCCATGTAATGTCCTTAAATTGAATCTTATGGTACCTGTGATGCGGTTCAATCGCATCTTGATGGCGTTCATCAAAAATTAAATTTTGAAAAGTTTGCATTTCATAAACTTGAGCTCCGTAATTTTCCTAAATCATGTGTTTAAATTTGAAAGCAATAGGTCATTCCTAGTCAATACACTAGAAAGATTCAGTTGCAATTTAGTGGGTGTGGTTTTTGTACGGCATGACCAGTCAAACCGTTGAGTCGGGCGGCTGCTTACTTCAGACTGATCGAACTGCAATGGTGCAGATTGAGTCGAGAAATGTATGTTGCCTAAGAATTGTCCCGCATGATGTCGCCACACAGCACAACGCTGCGCTGGAAATCCGGTAACGCCATCACTTTGCTCGAAAACGGTGTGGAGTTATTTCCTGCGCTCTGCGAGGCTTTTGATCGGGCAACCACCAGCATTCATCTCGAGACCTATATCTTTCGCGTCGATGAGGCAGGTAAAAAAATCCTGCAACATCTAAAGCTAGCAGCTCTTCGAGGTATCAAAGTCCGTGTGGTGCTCGATGGATTTGGCTGTGCCGAGCAGGATCAGGAGATACAGGCGCAATTGATGGCTGCGGGCGCGCTCTGCAGGATCTATCGGCCAGAGCCAAAGTCGTTTGGGCTCAATGGTTTTGACACACTACGTCTACGACGCTTACATCGCAAAATAGTCATTATTGATGGCAAGACTGCATTTTTGGGCGGGATCAATTTTGAAGACGACTATTCAGAAAATGATCCGACTATTCGCCATAGCGATCCACGCTTTGATTTCGCGGTACAGGTGACAGGGCCTGTCGTTCAAGATGCGATCCATGCACTTGATATCCTTTGGTTGCGACTCGTCCATACGCAAAGAGAACACCATCATCAGCCTGACTCGCATCCACTCCACAAGCTCCGATACCTGCGTCATCTGCACTTGCGCCATCCGGTTCATCGCTCTAGTCACGTCGCGCCCGCAGGCAACATCACTGCCGCACTCGTGCTTCGCGATAACTTAAGATTCAGAAAGTCTATCGAGTCTGCTTATCTCGCCTCGATCGATGCGGCCAAACACGACATCGTGATTGCAAATGCGTATTTCCTGCCAGGCCATAAATTACGCAAGGCTCTCATTGCCGCAGCCAACCGTGGTGTCCGTGTACGCCTGCTGCTACAAGGCAAAATCGAATACCAGCTGCAATATCACGCCACACGCTGGATCTACGATCAGTTCCTCAAACAGGGGATCGAGATCTATGAATACATCCCTAGTTTTCTGCACGCAAAAGTGGCTGTTATGGATGACTGGTCGACTGTCGGTTCATCCAATCTGGATCCGTTTAGTCTGTTGCTCGCGCGCGAAGCTAATCTGATGATTCAGGATGCTGGCTTTGCTGCGCAGCTGCGGCAGTCTCTGGAGCTCGCGATGTCTCGCGGTAGTCGGGTGATTGAGCACTCACTTTACTCGCGACGAGGATGGCTCACTCAGGCAGGTGATGCGATAGCTTATTTTTTACTGCGAATGGGTGTGGCGCTATCTGGGAAAAACGAGGATTATTAAAATCTCTCGAATACCGCTTTGAAATTCTGTCTTTTAAGGCAGCTCCAGCTCCGCCAAAATCGGAGCGTGATCAGAGAGCTGTGTCCAGGGTCTGCCGCGCAATACACGCGCACTTCGCACCGCAAAGCCACGCTGATAAATGCGATCCAGACGCAACCAGGGAAAGGCTGAGGGAAATGTTCTAGGCGATTGCACCAAATTGTTGGTGCCTTCTGCCGTCAATTGGTTGACGCGCGTCTGCTGCCTGCGAAACATCGCGATGCGGATTTCGTCTGCACTCTCACCTCGCAGCACGCCACCCAGTTGTTGCATCGACTCACGCAGTTTTGGCATCATGCCGTGAGTGCGTGGTGCGTGTGCAAAGACCTCATACATACCAAGCTGCTGCACAAACAAGGGAGCAAGCTTATCACGCCAGTCATTAAAGTCGCCCGCAATCAACATCGGGGCGCCATCGGGCACCATGCGATTGATACGCTCAGCCATGACTTCGATTTGTCTGACGCGACTGCCAGCAAACAATCCGAGGTGCACAACAAAGCAATGCACCTCTCGACCACCGACATCAATCAAGCCATGCAGCAGTCCACGCTGCTCCATACTGTGATCGGAGATGTCCTGATTTTCAAAGCTGAGGATTTTGTGGCGCGAGAGCAGCGCATTACCGTGATCGGTCTCGGTACGAATCGCATTACGTCCGTAAGCGCAATCCATGTGCAAGGCGGCGGCGAGTGACTCGTGTTGCATATGCAAGGAGCCGTGCTTATCGTTACGCCCCTGCACTTCTTGCAGGAACATCAGATCGGGACGCAAGCCATGCAGCCCAAGTCGCAAGTCACTCAAGGAATCGCGCCCGGCAAGCGAGCGTCCTTTATGAATGTTGTAACTAACGACTCTAAGCAGCGACATGGGTATCAAGGCGAGCGGTTGATGCCCGCCTTGTTTTTAACGATAGATCAAAGTTGCAGAATTAAACAGCTTTGATTTCTGGCTGACGCAGACGGATGTGCAGTTCACGCAATTGCTTTTCATCAACGGGTGATGGAGCTTGTGTGAGCAGACACTGTGCGCGCTGTGTTTTGGGGAATGCGATCACATCACGGATCGACTCTGCACCGGTCATCATGGTGACGATACGGTCCAGACCGAACGCGATACCGCCATGTGGAGGCGCGCCATATTGCAAGGCGTCGAGCAAGAAACCAAACTTGAGCTGGGCTTCTTCGGCATCGATTTTCAGGGCACGGAAAACTTTGCTCTGGATTTCTTCGCGATGGATACGCACTGAACCACCACCGATTTCCCAGCCGTTCAACACCATGTCGTAAGCCTTGGAGATCGCTTTCGAAGGATCTGTTGTAAGCAGGTCCTCGTGGCCATCTTTGGGGCTGGTGAATGGGTGGTGCGCGGCGACGTAGCGATCGGCTTCTTCGTCGTATTCGAACATTGGGAAATCAACCACCCACAATGGTTTCCAGACGGCTTCGAACAGGCCATTGGACTTACCAAATTCGCTGTGTCCGATTTTGACGCGCAGGGCACCGATTGCATCGTTGACGACTTTAGTGCGATCCGCACCAAAGAAAATCAGATCGCCATCTTGTGCGCCGGTGCGCTTGACCATTTCGGCCAAGGCTGCATCGTGCAGGTTTTTAACAATCGGTGACTGCAAACCATCGCGACCTTTGGCGGCCTCGTTGACCTTGATCCATGCCAAACCTTTGGCACCGTAGATCGCGACAAACTTGGTGTAGTTGTCGATCTCGCTACGCGAAATCTGTGCGCCACCGGGGACGCGCAAGGCGACCACGCGGCTGCCTTCGGTCGTCGCTGCCTGAGCAAAGACCTGGAAGTCGACGTCTTTCATGACATCGGTCAGATCTGTGAATTCGAGCTTGACGCGCAGATCAGGCTTGTCCGAACCATACAAACGCATGGCTTCGCTGTAGGGCATGATGGGGAATGTTTCGGCCAGATCAACGTTTTGTACGACTTTGAATACATGACGGATCATGCCTTCGAAAATCTCACGGATCTGGACTTCGTTCAGGAACGAAGTCTCGCAATCGATCTGTGTGAATTCTGGTTGACGATCGGCGCGGAGATCTTCGTCACGGAAACATTTTGTGATCTGGTAGTAACGATCGAAACCAGACACCATCAACATTTGCTTGAACAGCTGGGGGGACTGGGGGAGCGCAAAGAACTCGCCGGCATTCACACGTGAAGGCACGAGATAGTCGCGCGCGCCTTCGGGTGTGCTCTTGGTCAGCATGGGGGTTTCGATATCGATAAAGCCCAGGTTATCGAGGAACTTACGCACCTCGATCGAGACGCGATAACGCAGCATCATGTTCTTTTGCATCTGGCCACGGCGCAGATCAAGCACGCGGTGTGTCAGGCGTGTCGTCTCGGACAAGTTCTCATCATCGAGCTGGAACGGTGGGGTCACAGACGCATTGAGGATCTCGACTTCGCGGCAGAGGATTTCGATTTCGCCAGAAGCGAGATCTGAATTCGAAGTACCTGTGGGGCGCTCACGCACCAGACCTGTCACGCGGATACAAAATTCGTTTCGCAGACGCTCGGCTGTTGCGAACGCTGGCGCATTATCAGGATCGAACACGATCTGTGCCAGACCTGCGCGATCGCGCATATCGATAAAGATCACTCCACCGTGATCACGGCGGCGATGAACCCAACCAAACAGGGTAACGGTTTGACCTAAGTGGTCACGACAAACCTGGCCGGTGTAGCAGGTACGCATGCGGAGTGCTCCAAAATTCTGGTAAAAAATTTATCGAAATCGCTGAAATCACAATACTTTCAACAATACTTAATGTTTGCTGCCTAATCTGTTTTGCTTAATCTGTTTTGCTTAATCTGTAGTGCTAAATCTGTTTTGCTTAATCTGTAGTGCTAAATCTATGCTTATTAATCTGTACCACTTGATTCTTAATTCGGTGCCACCACGCCCATCGATACGATGTATTTCAGCGCCGTATCCACTGACATATTCAGTGGAATAACTTCGCTTTTAGGCATGATTAAAAAGAATCCGGAGGTCGGGTTAGGCGTCGTGGGCACATATACACTGACGTGTTCTGTTTGTAAGTGCTCGGCAACCTCACCGCTTGGTGCACCCGTCAACAGTGCGATCGTCCAGCAGCCTTGCCGTGGATACTGCACCATCACCGCCTGGCGAAAAGCCTGGCCATTGGGTGCAAGCAGCGTATCGCTGACTTGTTTAACGGAGTGATAAATCGAGCGAACCAATGGAATCCGGCCGAGCAGTTTTTCTGACCAGCGCAAGATGCCGCGGCCAAAAAAATTAGCCGCGAAAACACCTGTTGCGAGCAACACGCAAAGCACCAACAGCACACGAAACCCTGGGATATCAAAACCGAAGAGGGCTTGAGGCGACAAAAATACTGGCACTACGCTCTCGAGCGTATTGACCACCAGACCCAGAACCCAGATCGTAATGACCAGAGGCACCCAGATCAGCAGGCCCGTGATGAAGTATTTTTTAAAGGAACGCATTTGGTTTTGCGGGGCTCAGGTTAGGGGGTCGTGCTTTTGGAAGCGCTTTGCGCGCTGCTTGCTGAAGATCCAGCCGATGAATTGCCCGACCCGGAGCTCGCTGAAGCGGGGGCAGAGGATGGTCCTGAAGAAGCGCTCGTAGATGAAGAGTCACCCGAGCTGGATCCGCTATTAGTACCACTGTTGGATCCGCTACTTGCGCCTGAGTCTGAGCCGCCACTATTACCACTCGCTGACTCTGAAGACCCGGAACCATTACCTGCGCCGCCCTCGGCAGCCGTTTTACCTACTGCAGCCTCGCTGGTCTTGCTCGTACCACCGGCGTTATTACGGAAGTCCGTCACATACCAGCCTGAGCCCTTGAGCTGGAAACCAGCTGCGGTGACTTGTTTTTCGTAGGTAGATTTTTTGCACGCAGGACACTCCGTCAGACGATTGTCCGACATCTTTTGCAAAACGTCTTCTGCGTGACCACAGGCTGTACATTTGTAGGCGTAAATCGGCACGATATAACTCTCGAGGATGCTTGAGTGTGGGATTAAGGGAAAGCCTTAGATTTTAACGGTTTTTTAAGTATTTCCCCCTTATTGACTAGTCTGCCCGTGGATTTAGTGCTGTTTTATTCAGAAAATCGTATAAATTCTTATAAATCATCGTATTTTTAGCTAAATCACCCTCATTTTCAGAATTTTCAGGTTTCATCATGTCTGACACACCCGTTTTTAACCTCCACCAAGGCACGATCCCGCTGCTGATATCCATCCCGCATTGCGGCACGCACATCCCTGCGGATATTCAGGATCAGTTATTGCCCATCGCTTTGGACGTGAGAGATACCGATTGGCATCTGCCAGAGCTCTATGCCTTTGCCAAAGAAATGGGTGCATCGATCCTGCAAGCGAACATGTCGCGCTACGTGATTGATCTGAATCGTCCGATCGACCAGACGAATCTCTACCCGGGACAAGATACGACGCTGCTGTGTCCGATCGATAATTTTGATCGCGAGCCACTTTATCCTGCGGGCAAAACACCGACGCAAGATGAGATCAATCGACGTCGTGCGCTCTACTGGCAGCCTTATCACGATGCGCTACAGGGCGAACTCGCAAGATTGAAAACATTACACGGTCAACTTGTCATGTGGGATGCGCATTCGATCCGCTCGGTGCTGCCGAGATTTTTTGAAGGCAAGCTCACCGATTTAAACCTTGGGACAGCGAGCGGCAAGAGTTGTGATCCAGCCTTATCTGCAAAAGTTTTTGCGTGTGCGCAAACGAATACCTTGCATACGTCCGTACTGAATGGCCGTTTTACCGGCGGCACGATCACACGACAGTACGGTCAGCCCGATCAAGGTATCCATGCGATCCAGTTAGAAATGACCTGGAGCGCATACATGAACGAGCTACCTCCTTACAACTACCTCCCAGATACCGCAGCAAATGTGCAGCCTGTGTTGAAACAGATGCTGCAGATTTGCGCGGACTGGAAGTTTTAAGCGGGTAAGAAGTACGGGTAAGTTTTTACAAACCGAGCTTTGCAAGACTTGGGCGCGCCAGATGCCAGTTGGTGGCTTGCTGGAATGCAATACCGATCTTGACCATGGTCGCATCATCGAAGGGTTTGCCAAGCAGCTGCATGCCGATTGGCAAACCATTGTCAGCCAGACCAGCAGGCAATGAAACACCGCACGCGCCAAGGTAATTGCCTGCACGCGTAAACGAAGCCATCGGTGTGGTGGCCTCATCGACCTCGGTCAGCGGGATCGCGCCAAACGGAATACAAGGGCTGAGCAGTGCATCGACATTACCCATCCAGTCGGTCCATTGTGCAATCGCGCGTCGGTGTGCGGCCATCGCATCAATGTAATCAGCCGCAGAAATTTTGCTGCCACCTTGAACACGCTTGCGAACAAACTCACCAATCGGTCTGCTCATATCATCGATATAGGCACGATGAATCGCATAGGTCTCGGCGGTAATGATGGCACCATTGCGTACCATCATGTCTGCGAAATCAAACGGGAAGGGTTTGTCGATCACTTGCGCGCCGAGATCAACGAGCACGCGACGCGTATCGTCTAACAGGCGCAAGACATCAGCACCCATTTTGATTGGATACTGTCCGGGCGGAATCAGCGCAATGCGCATGCCTTGCAAAGGCTTGCCAGTTTGTTGTGGCGCCTGCCATTGAAACAGTGGGCGATTCAAGGATGCGGGATCGAGTGGATCAGCGCCTGCCATCAAATCTGTCAGGATCGCGGCATCACGCATGTCACGCGTCATGGGTCCGATCGAGTCGAGCGTGCCAGACAATGGCAACGCGCCATGCAAACTAATCAGACCGCAGGTCGTCTTTAAACCTGTAATGCCATTGAGTGCTGCAGGAATACGCACTGAGCCGCCGGTGTCCGAACCAATCGCAGCAGGCGCCAGGCCAGCAGCAACCGCCACACCCGAGCCGCTCGACGACCCACCAGGAATGCGGTGGGTATCGAGATCCCAGGGATTCCAGGGCGTACCCATCACCGGGTTGGTACCGAAACCACCAAACGCATACTCAACCATGTGGGTCTTGCCCAGCATCACCATGCCCCCACGCAGCAGTCGCTCAATCGCGGTGCAAGTTGTGGTGCTGCGACGATTGATCAGGTCTTGGGAACCACCCGTGGTGATTTGGCCTTCGATGTCGCAGAGGTCTTTGACGGCAATGGGCAAACCATCGACTGCACTGAGTGAGTAGCCGGAGGCACGACGCAGGTCTGCTGCGCGCGCCTGCTCGATGGCGCTGTCTTCGTTGACGCTCACGTATGCGTGCAGGGCCTGATTGGCAGTCTTGATGCGGCTCAGGTACTCACGGGTGAGCTCCTCGGAGCTAAATGATTTGTTTGCCAGACCTTTGGCAAGATCGGTGAGGGTTGAGAAGGCGAGATCTGACATGAAAATGCTCCGAATAACATGCGTAAAAAATTAGTAGGCGTAAAAAGTATTGTAAAAAATACTAACCCTATTTATACAAATTAACCCTCATCCCAGGGATTAATGATTTCAAGATTAAGGCATTCAAAATCTTTTGTATTTCTTGTCACTAAACTCAGCCCATGGTGAGATGCGGTAGCGCCTATCAAGCTATCAATTGCCGCAGTAGGCCGTCCTGCTTTTGCAGCTAAGCGTCCCCAACAATCGCTCACTTGATGATCAACAGAAAGGATTCTGCCGTTAAAAAATGCCGGGAGTTTGACCTCAAGCCAATCGCTCATTGCTAATCGGCGTCGTAATTCGGCAATCCCCTCAATACCTTTACGCAGCTCTCCAAGCGTTAATACACTCAAGTACAAACTTGTACTAGGACGCTCATTAAACCAACGCTGTACAAGTTTATTAGGGGCCTTACGTTGCAGTTCTGAGATAACGTTTGTATCTAATAAATAACTCAAAGCTCAACATCCCTTGTGAGGCTGCGGTCGCGTTCAATAATCAAATCATCTGCACCATAAAGTGGCGAGGTACGCATAAATTGCAAAAAATTTTGACTGGCCCCAGATAACTGATCAAAAGCTTTTCGCGACAAAAGTACCGCCGCTGACCGCCCATGCAAGGTGATGTTTTGGGGTCCCTCTGATTCAGATAGCTTAACTAACTCAGAAAAGTGAGCTTTTGCGTCTTGTAATTGCCATGTGTGCATAGAATTATCCCCCTTAATTCTGACTAGACTAGTCAGAATTATAAAGCAAAATTATTAAATCAAAAAGAAAAATGCGGCGACTATTGTTGGTACAAGCGCAGATAAAAATAACGGTCCGGGTGAAATCGTTGCGTCTTTAAAGCTACCTTTAAGGATCGAAAAACCTGCAGGATTCGGGGCATTAGCGATCACGGTTAAGCCTCCACCGGTTACCGCACCAGCAACAAGCATGTAGCGCCAGGTCTCTGAAGTACCGTCAACGAGTGAACCAAGGAATGTAAGCGCCGCGTTATCCGTCAAGGCAGTCAGTCCTGCCGCGCCCCAGAACAGCACGATTGGCGACAGGCTGCCGAGCAAATCCTGCAACCACCATTTTTGTAGTGCCCCAAGCAGCACCAAACCGGCCAGAAAAAATCCAACCATCAGGCCTTCTTTAATCATGAGCTTTGACTGGTAGCGTGCGTAGGCCTCGCAAAAGCCAATGAACAACAGAAGCAGACCAAGAAAAACTGCAGGGTGATGGGCGGATATCACCACTCCAATTAGAAAAATCAGATGAATCGCAATCACCAGCCCAGGGACGCGGATGGCAAGCGCAGGCGATGCAGCTCTCGTCACACCACGATGTGTATCAACCTCTCCGCTGGCCAATGCCTGACGAAATACAAAAGTCACCAGTAATGCGTTAAGCAAAACAGCGGCAACAGCGCGCCAGCCAAAATGACTCGCCATGAAAGCCGTATCCCAGCCAAAAGTCTGCGCAACCATCAGCACAGGCGGAGCAGCATACGCACTCAACACGCCACCGATCGAGACATTAACGAACAACACCCCAAGTGCAATGTATTTAAACCTCTGATGGCCGCTACGGTTGAAATAGCCATCCCGCAAAAGCAGCGCAGCAAGCGTCATCGCTGCCGGCTCGGTAATCAGCGAGCCTGACAGAGGAACCAGAGTCAGCACGACAAAAAACGTCGCAATCTGCCTGTGTACGGGCAACAAGCGTGCAACCATGCGCACCAGCATGCTGACAAGTTCAATAATAGGACGGCTCGCTGCGACCACCATGATGGCAAAAACGAAGAGCGGCTCTGTAAAGTTGCGTGCCTCGACATAGGTCACCATCTCGGGCACGCCCACAGCGAGCGCCATGATGCTGAGTAATACAAATGCCCAGACGCCAAAGACCGCCTCAACTTCGGCCAGAAAATGCCACAACCCTGCATGCGGTCCATTTTGGTGCGCAAGACGTGCAAAAACAGGAACGGCAAATGTATGCAGGATCGCGATGGCAAACAAAACCGTTGCGGTGACTTGAATATAAAAGGGAACTGTCATTAAAAAACCTTAGGACTTATAGCTCAGTTAAAGCATGGATAAATTGAGTTTCACTATACCGTAGGCTACTCATATATCCCACTGATTTAGACCAATTTAATTTGTTAGATTTGACAGAGTTTTGTTTCTGAATGATGCTGCGGGGGTAAATGTCTGACGCGCATCGCTCTGTGTCTCTCTGCTGCGTTGCTCCGAACATCACAATATTCACACCTCACTTCTCACTACTCACACCTCACATCTCCATGCGCACACTCACCGTTCAAACCCTCACTCCAGAAAACTTTGCACCTTACGGAGACGTTTTAGGCGGCGCGGTCAAAAGTGGCGTATTTATTAATGCGGGCACCAGTGAGCGCATCCCACTGGGAACGCCTGATTTAACGCAAGGCGCGGGCCATGCCGCATTGAATCTCTATCGCGCCAAAGCTAACACCTTGCCCTTTAGCGCGGTTGAACTTGAACGCCATTGTTTTGGCAGTCAGTCATTTATTCCCATGAGGGGTGTGAGTTTTGTCGTGATTGTGGCGCTAGGCGATCAGTCAGTCGCAAGCACTGGGCCTCGGGGCGAAAGCATTGCAGGTGCAGTACCGCTAGAGGACAGCATCGCTGCATTCTGGGTGGATGGCAGTTGTGGTGTGACGTTCAAGCCAGGCACCTGGCATCATCCGTTGCTTGCACAACAGGATGGTGACTTTATTGTGCTCGAGCGCAAAGGTCCGCAGATCGATTGTGAAATCAAATCTTTGCTGGAACCTGTGCGAATCGTATTAGCGTAATCGTTGCTGCGTAAGCGTTGCGACTGAATCGTTGCGACCTGAATATTGCGACCGAGTACGTTACGCGGCAGCCAGCATCATCTGCGCGGCTTTCTCAGCGATCATCAGCGTTGGTGAGTTCGTATTGCCTGAGGTGATGCTTGGCATCACCGACGCATCCGCTACACGCAATCCCTGAATACCATGCACACGCAATTGCGCATCCACAACCGCCATCGCATCGTGACCCATTTTGCAGGTACCGACTGGATGAAAAATCGTGGTGCCGATATTACCTGCAGCAGCAGCTAAGTCGGCGTCTGTATCGCCAACAATACCGGGTTTGATTTCAACAGGTTTGAATCTGGCGAGTGCGGACTGACCGACAATACGACGCGTCAGACGAATACTGTCAGCCGCAACTTTGCGATCATCTTCTGTAGACAAATAATTACAAAGGATTTCTGGTGCTTGCGCCGTATCCGCAGAAACAATATTCACATGACCGCGTGAGCTTGGACGCACGTTACAGATCGAAGCGGTAAAAGCGGGAAAGCTATGCAAAGGCTCGCCGAATTTTTCTAGCGACAGCGGCTGCACATGATACTCAACGTTGGCGCGCGTTTGCTCGGGTCCTGACTTCGCAAAAACGCCCAATTGCGAAGGCGCCATACTCATCGGACCACTGCGGGTCAAAGCATATTGCAAGCCAATCATGGCTTTACCCCAGAGCGAATTTGCCATGGTGTTCAGCGTGCGCGTACCTTCAACGCGATAAATCATGCGCAACTGCAGATGATCCTGCAGGTTTTGACCAACGCCCGGCAGCTCATGAATCAAAGGGATACCCAGAGGCGTCAATAAGCTCGCGGCACCAATCCCTGAGGCCTGCAAAATCTGTGCCGTACCGATTGAGCCCGCCGCCATGGCGACCTCTTTATCAGCACGGGCAATATGTTTCTGACCATCTTTGATGAACTCGACACCGGTGACACGACGGCCGACAAACTCAAGTTTGGTTGTACGCGCACCGGTCAGGATAGTGAGGTTGCGACGATGTTTGATCGGACGCAAAAATGCTTTGGACGTATTCCAGCGCCAGCCTGAGCGCTGGTTCACTTCAAAATAATCGCTACCCTCGTTATCGCCTTTATTGAAATCCTGCACGCGGGGGATACCTGCCTGCTCGGCAGCATCACGAAATGAATCCAGAATCTCCCAGGACAGTCGCGCACGCTCGACACGCCATTCACCACCGGAGCCATGAAAATCACTCGCACCTAAATGATGGTCTTCCATACCTTTAAAGATCGGCAGCACATCATTCCAGCCCCAGCCGGCATTACCCTCAGCGGCCCAGCTGTCGTAATCAGCACTCTGGCCGCGCATGTAAATCATGCCGTTGATCGAGGAGCAACCACCGAGCACGCGGCCGCGCGGATAACCCAGCTCGCGACCATTTAGGCCGGGATCAGCTTTGGTGCGATAGCACCAGTCCGTGCGCGGATTGCCGATGCAATACAGGTAGCCAACAGGAATATGAATCCAGTGATAGTTATCTGCGCCACCGGCTTCGAGCAGTAATACACGATGCTTTGGATTGGCAGACAATCTATTGGCTAATAAACAACCAGCGGTACCCGCGCCGACAACGATGTAATCGTATTCAGAAGTAGGGGTCGCAGCGTTAACAGCAGAGCTCATGATTTGGTGTATTCCGGTATCGGTGCAGAGACCTTGAGGGTCTGCAGAAATAAATTGCAAAGCGCTTGCATGCCGCGCTGATCTTCTTCGTCAAAACGTCCTGCTACGGGACTATCTACATCCCATACGCCTAATAACTGTCCGGTATGAATGAGTGGAACAACGATCTCTGCACGTGATGCCGCATCACACGCGATATGACCGGGGAATACATGCACATCTGGCACAAGTTGCGTCTGACGCGAGGTTGCTGCAGCGCCGCATACGCCGCGATTGAGCGCGATCCTCAGGCAGGCAGGCTTACCCTGAAAGGGTCCCAGCACAAGCTCCTCGCCATCATAAAAATAAAACCCTGCCCAGTTCAGCTCCGGCAAGCTTGCCATCACGAGTGCGGACATGTTTGCCGCATTGGCAATGTGATTGGATTCACCCGACATCAATGCCTGCGCCTGCTCAAGCAAAGAGGCATATTGAGCGGATTTTGGCAGGTCGGCCAGAGAGCTGGAACTGAACATGTTTTAGGAAATAAGAAAGGTTGCTGCGAGAATCTCATCAGACACTTAAATCGCGCCTGCGAATAGTTATTTTCCCGTATTCTATTCCCAAGGAGACACAAATGCAGAACAAAAATAAATCTGCCATGAATCGCAGGCAATGGATGCAATCGAGCCTGGCATTGACGGCGGGCGGGATCACTGCTGGCGGGCTGACTACGGCTGGACTAACTGCCGCGGGCCTGAGCGCAGGACTCGTCACGGGCCAAGTGGCCGCGCAAACTAATAATGGCGTTGCACTTAGCCCTGCAGAATCCAAAAATACTGCAGGTGCGTCAGCGAGCACCTCTTCCTATGGTGCGGCAAACCTGGGCTTAGGCGTGACCAAGCAACTCGGTGAATTCCTATCAGGAATCCAGTACAAAGACCTTTCACCTGCAGCAATTCATGAGGCGAAACGCGCCGTACTGGACTGGCTGGGTTGTGCGCTCGCAGGCTCCCAACACCCGACACCGCAAATATTGATCTCGACATTCAAGGAACTCGGATCATTTTCTGCCGCGACGGTGTTTGGACAGCGCGGCTTAAAACTCAGTTTGCTTGATGCCTCTGTCGCAAACGGGCAAATGGGTCATGTGCTGGATTTTGATGATACCCATTTGGGTGGTGTAATTTTACATACCTCCACAGCAACCTTGCCTGCACTACTCGCGCTCGGTGAAAAGCGACAGTCGAGCGGCAAAGATTTAATCGTTGCTTTAGTCGCAGCATTTGAAGCAGGCATCCGCACAGGCCAAGCCATGCCGCGTCACCATCATGGCGGCTGGCATTTAACCGGCACGCTTGGTACCGTAGCGGCCACTGCAGGCTCGGCGAGACTGCTTGGACTCGATGCGAAGAAAACCATTTACGCACTCGGCATTGGCTGCACGCAAGCCGCGGGCATGCAACAAAATCGCGGTAGTGATTGCAAGTCACTGCACGCAGGCAAGTCTGCTTATCACGGTGTACTCGCAGCCTCACTGGCAGCAAACGGCTTTAATAGCTCGCAAGAAATTCTAGATGGCAATCTCGGTTTTGTGAGGATTTATAGCAGCACGCAAAACCTCTCTGCACTCACGCAAGATCTCGGTAAATCGTGGCTCATCACAGGCAATGGCTACAAGCCCTATGCCTGTGGGGTGGTCCTGCATCCATTGATTGATGCAGCGATCAAGGCCGCAGCGGCGGGAAAGATCCCCGTCAGTGATGTTGCGTCTTTGGAGATGACCGTACATCCGGATGTGATTCGCATCACGGGCGTGGATACACCGGGTTCGGGACTGATGTCTAAATTCAGTGCGAACCATGCAGCCGCTGTCGCCTATATTGATCAGGCGGGTGGGGTGCTGCAGTTTTCAAACGAACGCGCGCAGGACGGCGGCGTGCAAGCCATGCGCAAACGCGTGCAAATTAAGGGATCAAGCGATTTGCGACTTGATCAGGCCACTGCGAAAGTCACAACCAAATCAGGCAAAGTATTCGAAGCTACGATTGATCATGCGACAGGCACGGTTGCAAATCCTATGTCAGATAAAGATTTAGAAAATAAATTTATGGGCAATGCCACCAAAACACTGGGCGCAGAGCAAGCGCGCAAAGTGATTGAAATGGTTTGGTCGCTCGACCAAGTGGGGGATGTCAGCAAGCTGGTGGCTTTATGTGCTTGAGCAAAATTTCCGTGAACAGATTGCGATCGATTGTGTATAGATTGGTTCGTACTTTGTGTGCGTTGGGTTCTACTTTAGTTGTATTGCTGGGTATTGCATGCGCGCTCCTTACAACGGGTCCCGGTAACGTTTACGCAGCCGATTCTGCCAGCGATTGCAATCCCGCGCCTCAAGGTGTTGCCGAGCTCGTGACGTTACGTGAAAAATTTCATGGCGTACGCGGACCTCTAGCGGAATTCGATCCCTGTCATCGCTCTGTCGACTTGTCCATGCATTCGAAATTATTTGGACCAAAAGTAGAGGGCAAGCCGCCCCTTGTCATCATCGCGCATGGCGGTGGTGGTCTCGGTAAACTTGAAAAAAATCTGGCGATGGCCTTGAACAGGGAAGGTGTTGCAACCTTAGTGTTTGATGCCTATCAGATGAATGGTTTTTATCAGGGCTATGCATTGTTTGGCTCACAAGTCTCCAATGACGCCAGACAAAAAATGATTTTAAAAACTATGCTGGGTGCTTATCAGTGGGCAAGCACGCACCCCGATATTGATTCGCAGCGTATATTTTTACAGGGCGTATCAAATGGTGGCACGGTTGTTTTGAATATGGCTGGCCTTGTTGATCCAAGGTATGTCAAAGGGGTTTTTGCCGAAGGGTCACCGCAAGCAGGCCTTGGCTTTCCGGATACTCTTAAAGTTCCTGTCAGAATGGTAAACGGCAAACTGGATAACTATGCAGGTCTGAAGCAAGAAGACTATATGTGGGCGAGAAATGCGCCTTGTAGGTATATCGGCCGCTATGCGTTGGCACCTGTTGGTGTGGCGGAAAACTGCAATCGACAGAAAAATCCAGAGTTATTTTCACCGTCACCGCTGGAGTGGTCAGAACAACAAAAAGCCAAAGGTGCAGATATTGATATATGGTTTTACGATCAGGCGGCACACGGGATCATGCAAGGCCCCATTGATCGCAAAATGCTCACCTACGGTACAGACATGACCACATTCTCATGGACCGGCTCAGAGCAAAGCGCCAAAGACAAACTCATTAAAGATATGGCGACTTTTATCAATACGCACTGAGTGGGTAAAGATTACCTATACTTACGACTATCACTTAACAAAAACTCATTAAAAACAACGAGACATCATGCTTGAAACCAGCCACAAAACAATGACCGGCCCGATCATCCGACTGCACCCGAACGACAACATCGTTGTGGCGCGCGTGGACATCGCGATCGGCACCAAAATCCCGAGTGAAAACATCACAAGCCGCAGCCAGGTTCAGGCGGGTTACAAAATTGCCGCACGCAAGATCCTTAAAGGCGAGCCCATCCTCAAATACAACGTGACGATCGGTTTTGCCGCGACGGATATTGAGCCCGGCACGATGATGCACAGCCACAATACTGAATTCCGTGAGTTTGATCGCGATTACGCGCACGCAACCGAATTCAAACCTGTCGAGATGGTCCCGGAATCTGAGCGGGCCACATTCCAGGGCTATGTCCGACCAAACGGTCAGGTAGGCACACGCAACTTTCTGGGAATCCTGTCGACAGTGAATTGCTCGGCAACAGTAGTCAAGAAAATCGCCGAATGGTTTACCCCTGAACGCATGAAAGAATTCCCGAACGTGGACGGCGTCGTGGCCTTTAGTCACTCGATCGGCTGTGGCATGGAGATGTCTGGCGAACCAATGGATCTGCTGCGTCGCACGATGGCAGGCTATGCACGGCATGCAAACATGGCCGGCGCATTGATCATCGGTCTGGGTTGCGAGCGTAATCAGCTCAAAGGCCTGATGGAGCAAGAGGAACTCGACAAGCTGCCAAATCTGAAAACCTTTGTCATGCAGGAATCAGGCGGCACGACCAAAACGATTCAGGCAGGTATCCAGGCGGTACTCGAGATGCTGCCTGAGGCTAATAAGGCCAGACGCGAAACCGTTTCAGCCAGCCACCTCACCGTTGGCTTGCAGTGTGGCGGCTCGGATGGGTTTTCCTCAATTACTGCGAACCCGGCTCTGGGTGCGGCTATCGATATTTTGGCGCGTCACGGCGGCACAGGCGTGTTGTCCGAGACGCCAGAAATTTATGGCGTCGAGCATACCTTGACTCGCCGTGCTGCGAATAAGGCTGTCGGTGAAAAACTGGTCGAGCGCATCCGCTGGTGGAAAGATGTCTACTCAGTCGGTCGCGATGTACAAATTAACGGGACCGTGAGCCCGGGCAATCAGGCGGGTGGTCTGGCCAACATCTTTGAAAAATCACTTGGCTCGTCCATGAAAGGTGGCACAGGGCCGATGATGGAAGTCTACAAATACGCAGAGCCAATGACCACCAAAGGCTTTGTGTTTATGGACACACCAGGCTATGACCCAGTCTCTGCAACAGGTCAGATCGCCGGTGGCGCAAACCTGATCGCGTTCACCACAGGCCGTGGCTCGATGTTTGGCTCCAAGCCCGCGCCCTGTGTCAAACTCGCGACCAACACACCGATGTTTAATCGCCTGCAAGATGACATGGATATCAACTGCGGTGAAATCATGGATGGCACGGTGACCGTGCAGGAAATGGGTCAGCGTATTTTTGAACTGTTTTTACGCACGGCTTCGGGTGAGCCATCCAAGAGCGAGATCTTAGGCCTTGGTGATCACGAATTCGTGCCATGGCAAATCGGCATTATGGGTTAATGCTCTTGCAGTATTCGCGCATAAGGCCCAGAGCATGTTTGGATTCGGTCTATTTAATACGAACTATTAGATTCAGATTATTTGTCTGAATCCAGCCATTGCAATACACCTAACGCTGCCGCGCGTCCTGAGGCCATGACTCCATTGAGCAAATAGCCACCGGTCGGCGCTTCCCAGTCGAGCATCTCCCCGGCACAAAACAGGCCGGGGATTTTTTTGGTCATCAGACCGTTCGTCAGGCCTTCAAACTGAACACCTCCCGCAGTACTAATGGCCTCGTCAATCGGACGGCAAGCACTCAATACAATCGGCAGGGCTTTAATACCTGCAGCCAGTTTGACCGGGTCTTTGAAGGTCTCTGCAGACAGACATTCACGCAATAAGGCCGCACGCACGCCATGCAATCCCAGGCGCGATTTCAGATGCGAAGACATTGAACGCGTCCCGCGCGGGTGCGTCACCTCTGCAAGCACACGTGCGGCCTCGTGATCGGGCAATAAGTCCAGATAAAGTGTGGCCTGACCTGTATGCAAGATCTGATCGCGTAATTGCGCAGACAACGCATAAATCACACCGCCCTCAAGACCGTGTTCGGTCACCATGCACTCACCACGCAGCGGTTCAGTTTTTAAATCTGCATCACCAACTGAATAGGCTGCGGTTTTAAGCGGCTCGCCCGCGCACTGATCAATAAAATGCCGCGACCAGCTTGTCTCAAAACCACCATTGCTTGGTAATAAGAGACTGACAGGCACTCCAGCAGCCTTAAGCCATGGCACCCATGCGCCATCCGAGCCGAGCTTGGCCCAGCTACCGCCCCCTAAGGCGAGGATCGTTGCATCTGCATGCACAAGCGCTTCGCCTGCAGGCGTATCAAATCTTAATTGCGGTGCAGGAGCTGAGTCAGTTACTGACTCAGTTACTGACTCAGTTGCTGAATCACTGCCCGCAACCGCACTCCAGCCTAACCAGCGGTGTCGCATCGAAAACTGTACACCCTGCTCACGCAGGCGATGTAACCATGCGCGCAATAAAGGAGCGGCTTTCATTTCCTGAGGAAACACGCGACCTGATGAGCCCACAAAGGTATCAATACCCAGACCCTGTACCCAGGCGCGTAAGGCCTCAGCATCGAATTCTTTCAGCATCGCACCCATCTGTTGCGCACGCGCGCCATAGCGGGCATGAAAGTGTTCAGTGGGCTCGGAGTGTGTGATGTTGAGCCCACCACGTCCAGCCATCAGAAATTTACGCCCCACCGATGGCTTGGCCTCATAGACGTGAACCGACACACCTTGTTTGATCAAGGTTTCGGCAGCCATCAAGCCTGCGGGACCTGCTCCGATGACGGCAACAGTGGGCAAAGGAATTCCTGTGAAAATAGATTTATGATCTGGTTTATAACAACAATGCAATTGGAACACACCTATGAAACCCTCCATCGCCAACTGGAACGAACGCTATGCCGATGCCAACGAGTATTTGTTTGGTACAGCACCTAATGCTTTTCTGGAAAGACTGAAAGCGCGCTTTAAGCCTGGCATGAAGGTCCTGGCGGTCTGCGATGGCGAGGGTCGTAACGGCGTATGGATGGCCGAGCTCGGTTGTGAGGTCTGGTCTGTCGATGCCGCACCAAATGCCTCGGACAAAGCACGTCGCTTAGCCGCAGAGCGTGGGGTCAGTGACCGCATGCACATCAGCACACACGACATGATGCAATGGGACTGGAAAGCGCAGCAATTCGATGCCGTGGTTGGCATCTTTTTCCAGTTTGCCAATCCAAAGATGCGCACCTCGCTCTTTCAGGGTATGCAGGACGCGACCAAACCGGGTGGCCTGATCGTCCTTGAAGGCTATGGCTTAAAGCAGCTGGAATTCAACACCGGCGGTCCAAAAGATGCAGAAAATCTTTACACCATCCCATTAGTACGTGAAGAATTCAGCAAAATGGATATCGAATTTGTTGAGGAATACGACGCGTCCCTGAGCGAAGGCGCCCGTCATCAAGGGATGTCGGCATTGGTGGACATGGTGGCCACCAAGCCGTTGTAATTGAGCGCAAGCTACTTAAGCACTATTTCTTAAGTAACTTGCGCTGACGCTCCATCAGACTGCACCAGTCCCAGCTCGCCCCACCCATCTTGGATACATCAGACAGCAGTTGCGCGACGAGCGCTGTAACGGGCAACGAGGCATCTGCTCGGCGCGCCTCGTCCAGCACGAGCGCCAGATCCTTGCGCATCAAGGTGGTTGAAAATCCAAAGTCATATTTGGCAGCGATCATGGTCTGGGAGCGGTTTTCCATCATCCAGGAGGTCGAGGAGCCTTTAAGCATTACCTCAAGTACTTTTTCTGGATCAAGGCCCGCGTTTTCTGCAAAGCTCAAGCCCTCTGCGAGCGCTTGACCCACACCGGCCACGCAAATCTGATTCGCCATCTTGGTGAGCTGACCTGCACCGGGACCACCAATCAGCGTTGCGCGTGCAGCATAGGCACTGACCACTTTCTCAGCGATTGCCCAGCCACGTTCGTCGCCACCCGCCATCACAGCGAGGTTGCCTTTCTCTGCACCGACCGTGCCACCCGATACCGGCGCATCGATAAAGGACTTACCGCTCGCGATCGCCTGCGCCGCAAGCACACGGGCGATTTCAGCAGAGGTCGTTGAGTGATCGATCCATACGGCACCTGCATCCAGCACAGCAAATCCAGCATCCCACACCGCACGCAACTCTGGATCGGCCGGTAATGAAGAGCAGACGACTTCGCAGCCGCTGACTGCCTCGGCCACATTCGCTGCGGCCACACCACCAAACTCTGCTGCCCATTTCTGTGCAACACCGGGCGCTGCATCACACACAACCAGCACATGGCCATGACGAGACAAGTGCGCCGCCATGTGCCAACCCATACGACCTAAACCGATGAAGGCAATTTTCATTTTCGAAACAACCTTTTTATTTTTTACCAGCAGTCACAATAATTTCAACTAATAAATCAGGTGCGGCGAGCTTTGCCTCGCACGTCGCACGCGTAGGCAAAGCGTCTGCAGGCGCCCATTCAGCCCAAACGCTATTCATTCCAGCAAAGTCTGCGTCGATATCTTTCAACCAGATTTGTACAGATAACAAATGTCTTTTATCTGTGCCTGCGTTGGCAAGATAACCATCGATCTTAGCCAGTACATCTCTGGTTTGCACTACGATGTCACCGGTAGCACTTGAAGTGACGCCTGCGATATAAACTGTATCGCCATGGATCACGACACGACTTAATCTTGCATTGGAATCTTGTCTGATAATGCTGCTCATACTTACTCTCCGATAAAAATCGCTGAACTATTTAAACCGCGTAATTGAAAAAGGCAAGATCGGCAACTCCGTTTGACCTTTGGTAATCAGGTCTGCAGTAATTTTGCCAACGATGGGCCCCAACTGAAAACCATGCGCTGAAAATCCAAACGCATGATAAAGATCAGACTCAGTACTGCTCGGACCGATCACAGGAATACCGTCTGGCATACTTGCTTCGATACCCGCCCAACCACGACTGACCACCGCATCTTTCATGTGGGGGAACAAATCACATACGGTCCGGGCGCCTTCGCCTAGCTGCCTGAAATCCAGCTCACTCCAATCCCGATCTCGATCGACCCACGCGAGCCTGCCGCCGCCAATCAATACCGTGCCATTGGCACGTTGTTTGAATGACAGCGCACGCCCTGTACCCAGCACTACGGGATCCAAAAAATGCGGCATGCGGGTCGTCACCAACATCATGGGGCCTACAGGTTCGAGAGGAACAGGTTCGCCCATTTGCGCAGCAATCTTGTCAGCCCACGCACCGGCACAATTCACCAGAACAGGGGCAGTAAATGTGCCTTTGTCTGTCTCAATTCGCCATTGTCCGCTCTCACGTAAGATAGTGTGGACGCTCACACCTTCCATCACGCGTGCGCCTAAACTCTGTGCTTTAAATCGAAAGGCGCGTGTCGTACGGTATGGGTCTGCAGAGCCATCTCCACGAACAATCAATCCACCTTGAATGGAAGGTGTGATTGCAGGAATCATGGAACGAATCTCAGCGGGTTCGATCCATTCTTCGTGTGTAAAACCATGATCCAACATGGTCTGCCGTCTGGTGCGCAAAGTGGCTACATCAGCTTCGTTCTCGGCGACACGCATCTGACCGTTCTGGTCAAAATCACAGTCATCATCCACCCAGTCTTTGATGCGTAGCCAGATCTCACGCGAAGCAAGTGACAGAGGGACTTCGGCAAGATGTCTGCTAAGTGTGCGAACACCGCCAGCATTCACGCCCGAGGCATGTCGGCCAATATAATTTTTTTCGAGTACAAGAGCCGGGACCCCCTCCCGTGCGAGATGCAATGCGGTTGAACTGCCATGCAGACCGCCACCAATAATGATGACTGGGGCGGTCAAGGCAGAGGGCTTGCTTGTCATAAGCGAATCACATCAAATCAGGTTGGTTTTTAATTAAATAATTAAACTGGTTTTTTCATTCGGATCACGGCTTTGCGGGAGTCATCAGTCTGAGGGAGTGCGGCCAACTCACCCAGGGTGAGTGGTTTAGTCGGGAATCGCAATCTGTAATGTCCGACTTCCTCGGGTGACACGCCTCGCTCTTGCGCAATCATTTCAGTCACCGTGACGCTGCAAAAACGACCTTGACAGGGCCCCATGCCACAACGCAAAAAGGATTTCATCTGGTTAGGTCCTGGGCAACCGAGCTTAACTGTCTCGCGGACCTGACTTGCGGTGATTTCCTCGCATCGGCACACTACGGTATCGCCGACTGGCATCCTGAATTGATCGGGTGCCTGATACAGCGTGTCAAAAAACTCACGGCCACGAACAGCACGATCTAATTGCGCGCGCGCAGAGGCACTCTGTGCATCACGCTGACCACGGACAATCGAGCCCAATTGCATGGCAATTTCGTACGCTGCAATACGACCACTGTTTTCGGCGGCAAGCGCACCAGCTATCCCGCCACCATCTCCGGCGACCGAGAGACGCTCAACATTGGTATTGCCCCAGGCGTCAACCACCGGTTCCCAACATAACAGCAACTTATTCCAGCGTTGCTCAACGCCAGCAGCCTGCGCCAGATTGATATTAGGAATGACACCTTGATGCAGTAATAACTGATCAACAGGGATTGTCACCGTCTTACCGTGCGCTGTATAGCGAACTTTTTCAACTTTGTTCTCGCCTAAAGCCTCAAACGCTGTCACGCCTTGAATAATCCGTACTCGTGATTTGACCTCGCGTAATAACTTAAGACCTTTGATCAGGTAGGGCGATCGCAAAAACCCCCATGCGTGCGGCAATGCTTTAGTCAGACGACCAGTTGGGGTGGTGTCCAATATGGCATCAACAGCAATACCCGCATTAAGATATTGCCAGGCCACCAGGTAGAGCAAGGGCCCGCAACCGGCCAGCACAGTGCGCTGACCTGGCAACATCCCTGAGGATTTCAGCAGGATTTGTGCAGCACCAGCAGTCATGACTCCTGGCAATGTCCAGCCTGAAATCGGGAAGGGTCTCTCTTGCGCACCGGTTGCGAGCAAAATATGTTTCGCATGCAGCATGCTGGCTTGTCCGGCAACTGAATAACCAACTTCAAAACCTTCTGCGGCATCAGGTGCCGTATGGTTTGCAATCGCCCACACGGTTGCACCTGGCTGGTAGTGAGCACCCGATTGTTTAAAGGGCTCGACTAACGAGGCGCCATGCCAGTAGTCCTCACCAAGAATCGCGCGATTCTTTACCGGGGTTTCGGTAATCGCACGATAAATCTGGCCACCAGGCGCCTGTTGCTCATCAAGTAAAAGCGTTTCGATCCCTAGCTGCGCTGCTGTCGTAGCTGCAGCCAGACCCGCAGGACCTGCACCGACGATCAACAAGTCACATTGTTTGATTTCAATCATGGCTGTACCTCGCGCGCACCAAGCTGGCGTTCAATGTTCATCCCGGAGCGTACACGTGTCATGCAGGCTTGCTGATTAGGCTGCCCATCAATCATGACCAGACAGTCGTAGCAGACACCCATCATGCAAAATGGACCGCGTGGCACCTCTTTAACTGCAGTATCACGACACTCATTAAAACCAGCGGCGATCAGTGCGGCGGCTACGCTATCGCCTTCGCGGCATTGAACAGCAACACCATTAATAATCAGATCTATCGGCCGTGTCGTTACGGCCTGCTGTGTTTCAGGCAGCCTGTTGAACATGGAACCTCCGGGTCGAAAAGGGAGACATGGCTTCGGGCAGTGCGCCGTCAATAACCATGGGAGCAATGCGTAATGCGTGAGCGGCCGCAAGCGTTACACCACTGTGACAGGTTGCAACAAATGCGCCTGGGTGGGTTGCGGATTGCTCATAAATAGGAAAACCATCTTTGGACATGACTCGCAAGGCAGACCACGAACGCACCACGCGAACATCTTTTAATGCGGGCATAGTCCGCACAGCGCGGTCGGCTAGCGTCGCCAATACAGGCAGTCCTACGATGCCATCGACGTAGCCGGCTTCTTCTTGTGAATCGCCAATCAGCCAGGTGCCTTCATCCATTTGTCTGAGCGTACTGAACGGTGTGTGCAACATTCTGCGCGTACGTTCAAGTACAACAATCTGACCGCGCTGTGGCCGAACAGGGATAGCGAGCCCTACTTTTTCGCCAAGTTTTTGGTTGTTTAGGCCAGAGGCAAGGACAACTTTATGAGCCTTAACAACACCGTGTGGTGTTGTCATTTCGAAGACGCC
>CAINDJ010000176.1 GCA_903847325.1 uncultured beta proteobacterium
GTTCCGAACAGGGAGTCATTCCATCAGCTTGTCCATGACAAAGTTGCTCAAGGTCTTGCATACGGCACCTGACAAATTTTACAGTCGGCCAAGGATGGAATTCCATTACGCAAAAATTATTGGACGGCTGGTTATGACTTCGTAGAACTGCGAATGGATCTCTCGCATTCCATGAACCCATTTTCAGCGCGAATCATAAAGAAACGGGAGGATTATAGCGGAGGAGCGGGCGATTCGCTGCACTACAATTAAAGTCTTTTCTCAACTGGCTTCTGATCATGTCGGAATTAAGCATTTCTTTGCCCGCCAAAGATATCCAAACCCTGCTCGATCGACTGATCCAGCAGGCGCAGCAAACTGCCCATCCAGAGTCTAAACGCCTGCGTATCGCCGGCCATCTCTGCGGCTGGGTGTTTCCAGCAGCGGCGACTGCGCTTGTTGGGCTGACGGGTATTCAGGTTCACCCAACTGAAATGGATATTGGCGCCGACCTGAACCCTGGATCGCAGCTTGATCAGTTATTGGCTGTTGTTGCAGACACGCTGCGCGCGGCAGGCTGCGCGCCAGGCTGGCGCAATGAGTTGCTCGACATATGGGCCGATCCATCCCCGGTGCCACTCAGGCTGGGAGCGATTGAACGGGGCGTCATGCGCCCCCTTGGCTTAATCACTCGCGCGGTACACCTGAACGCCTGGTCCGATCAGGGTGGACTTTGGGTCGCACGGCGCTCACTGACCAAAGCAACCGATCCTGGCATGTGGGATACCCTGGTCGGTGGTCTGATTGGCAGCCAGGAAGACGTTGACCTTGCACTGATTCGCGAGACCGATGAAGAGGCCGGGCTCGATGCACCGGACATCGAAAACCGGACACCACTGCGCACCATCACCCGCATGAACCGACGCATCCCGGAGGGACTGCAAGTCGAAGACGTTTTAACTTGCGAATGCGTGTTGCCTATGCACATCACACCTAAAAACCGAGATGGCGAAGTCATGGAAATACAGTGCTTAAGACCCGAGCTTGTATTTGAAATGCTTCAAAGCGGCGCCTTCACTGTCGAGGCTTCAATCGTCATTGCAGAAGATCTGCTCAGACGTGCGCGGCAGGTGGCGTAGACGCAGGCGGCTTAGGCGGTTGGCTGCGCCAAACCTCAAGGGCTCTCATCCGTTGTTTTGCAACCAGCTCAATGCTTTCACGCAACGCCGGGTCCCGTGAAAGCAATGCTTCAAAATCGCGCGCTGGCAGACAGAGCAATTTGCTGTAGCCAAGCGAGCGGACCTCAAACTCATCTAATTTCTCTTTGGCCAGCATGTAGAGCTCGCCAAAAAACTCTCCTGAACCTAGCTCAATATTCGTGCCGTCGGGCAAAAGCACTTTGACCGCCCCGGATGCAACGATATAAAGCGCAAAAGCAGGGCCTTTTTGGCCCCAAACCAACTGGTCAGGCAAAAACAAGCGCGGCGTCAGCATTTTTGCAAGCTGACGCTGCACATCGGGCGTCAGCGTATTGAGCAGAGGAACTCTGGCAACCAGATCTGCCGCCCCCATCTCTATGTCGAGCTCAGGTACATGGTCGATAAACTCCCAGCGCTTACCAACCTGACCAGTCAGATCTGCATACACCTCACCACTGATTAAAGACTGCTCAAGCATTTCGTCATAGCGCTCACGCTCAATGCGTCGAGCAATTCGTGCGAGATAGCGCTCGTGCAACCATAGTGAGTAGGCCGGATATTGCAACTCCAGCGCCTGTAGCCCCTCAGAAATTAGATCTAGTCGCCGCTGATGCGCCTGCCTGACCTGCTCGGTCGCCTCGTTACCCAAGATGTCACGCAATCTCTGATCAGCAAATATAAGCAGCCGCCTGGACACCGCACGCATGCACATCAATGCCACAAAGCGCTGACTCAGTTCATGGGCGAGCCAGCGCTGCACACCGAAAATTTCCGATACACGTAATGCCTGACGGAACCTGCGCGGGTAACGCAGCGCGCGTGCCGCCATCACATTAAAACCGCGTAGCCCTTGCACTCTCACCGCGTCCTCAAGGCGCTCTGCTTTACCAATCAGCATCTCTGCCATATTGCGATCGATAATCTGATGATTAAGGATCTCAAAGTAAATTTCGAATTCCCGGCGCGCCAAAATCGTTTAGCCAAGGTCGATCTTGTCTTGTTCGGAAA
>CAINDJ010000177.1 GCA_903847325.1 uncultured beta proteobacterium
CTTTTGTCAATGCACAGGGTTTGCCGCAGAGCTTTAAAGGTACCGTGACGCCGCATGCACAGACGCGTCCTGCCTGGAAAGTTTTGCGCGTGCTGGGTAATGTCATGCATCTGGCGGGTTTTGATGACGAGACCTCAGAGTCCGTGCGTGATTCAGTTTTGTCAGGCGACGTGCAATCGCGCTTGTCGAATCAGATTCAAGCGGTTGCTGGTGTTTCCACGCAAGCAGTTTCAGGTCTTCAACGCGTGACTGATGTACCGATTTACCGCACGGATGCGATCGTGCGTCGTGCCGAGGCACTCCAGGCGTCACAGGCCTCGCGTGCACCGGTTGCACGTATGCATGCACAGACGATGGCAGGTCTGGGTATTGAGCAAGGTGCAACAGTGCGGGTGAAGTCTGCTACGGGTCAGGTTGAGTTAATGGCTGAGCTAGACAATACGCTGGCTGCTGGTGCAGTGCGCATTGCGGCTGGTTTTGCACAAACAGCAGCGCTGGGTAGTGCCTTTGGTCAACTTAACGTGGAGCGTGCCTGATGCAGCATTGGCTGAGCGTTCTTGAAACAATGGGTACCGATTTGCTCGGGCCTACACTTTGGCTGGTTGTCTGGACCCTGATTAAGATCCTGGTCATCGCTGTGCCAATCATTCTAGCTGTGGCTCGCCTGACTTTCTGGGAGCGTAAGCTGATTGGTTCGATGCACGTTCGTTTGGGACCCACTCGGGTAGGCTGGCGCGGAATGCTTCAGCCCTATGCTGACGTACTTAAGCTGCTCACCAAAGAAGTCGTGATCCCGAGTCAGGCTAATAAGATCTTGTTTGTGTTGGCACCGGTTGTCACACTCATGCCTGCTCTGGCGGCCTGGGCGGTCGTGCCTTTCGGACCCGAGCTGGTGTTGGCTAATGTCAATGCTGGTCTGATGTATGTGATGGCCATCACATCGATTGGTGTGTATGGCGTGATTGTCGCTGGCTGGGCCTCCAACTCCAAATATGCTTTCCTCGCGGCAATGCGTGCCTCGGCACAGATGCTGTCCTATGAGTTGGCGATCAGTTTTGTGCTGGTCACGGTACTGCTGGTTTCTGGCAGCCTGAATATGTCAGATATTGTGAGTGTGCAGAATCGTGGCTGGTTTGCCGATAAGGGCATTAATTTCATGTCCTGGAACTGGCTGCCGCTCTTGCCATTGTTTGTGATCTATGTGGTTTCCATTGTGGCGGAAACCAACCGTCATCCCTTTGACGTGGTTGAAGGTGAATCAGAAATCGTCGCAGGCCACATGGTTGAGTATTCAGGCATTGCGTTTGCTCTGTTTTTCCTGGCTGAGTACGCCAACATGATTTTCCTGTCATGTATGGCCTCGATCCTGTTCCTGGGTGGTTGGGCAGCACCGTTTGATATAGCGCCGCTGAACTGGTTGCCGGGCTGGTTATGGTTGGGTTTTAAAAGTTTCGTGGTGGTTTCGCTTTTCATCTGGTTCCGCGCTACGTTTCCGCGCTACCGGTATGACCAGATCATGCGCCTGGGCTGGAAGATCTTTATTCCTCTGACAGGTGTGTGGTTAGTGGTGGTGGCGATCTGGATGCAGACGCCCTGGAATATCTGGAACTGACCGCCTCAAGACGGCAAAAAAGGCAAGTTATGCAAGTGATCAAGGATTTTTTCGGTAGTTTCATGCTCCTCGAGTTACTCAAGGGAATGATGCTGACCGGTAAATATGTTTTTAAGCGCAAAATTACGTTGCGTTATCCGCAGGAAAAGACACCCATGTCACCACGGTTTCGTGGCCTGCATGCGCTGCGCCGTTATCCAAACGGCGAAGAGCGCTGCATCGCTTGTAAATTGTGTGAGGCAGTCTGCCCGGCGATGGCGATCACGATTGAGTCTGAGCAGCGTGAGGATGGCTCACGCCGCACCACGCGTTATGACATCGATCTGACCAAGTGTATTTTTTGCGGCTTCTGCGAAGAAAGCTGCCCGGTCGATTCGATCGTTGAAACGCACATTCATGAATACCACGGCGAAAAGCGTGGCGATCTCTACTTCACCAAGGAAATGCTCCTGGCGGTGGGCGATCGGTACGAACCGCAGATCGCCGCCAACAAGCAAGCGGACGCCAAGTACCGCTAAGACCCATGACAGAAAGAATTTGAATATGAATGTCACGACCGGTCTTTTTTACGTTTTTTCCACGGTGCTGCTGTTTGCGGCCTTCCGGGTCATCACCGCCCGCAATCCGGTCCATGCCGTGTTGTTCCTGGTGCTGACCTTCTTCCAGGCGGCCATGATCTGGATGCTGCTCAAGGCAGAGTTCCTCTCCATCGTCCTGGTGCTGGTGTATGTGGGGGCGGTGATGGTGCTGTTCCTGTTCGTCGTCATGATGATGGACGTGAATGTCGAGGCTTTGCGCCACGGGTTCTGGAAGCACTTCCCGTTCGCTGCGGTGGTCGGTGTGGTGATTGCCCTTGAAATGGCCGGTGTCA
>CAINDJ010000178.1 GCA_903847325.1 uncultured beta proteobacterium
ACAACGCCATTGGCTAGCTGAGAATTTAATTGCGTGCTTAAAACGGCCCCCCCGACATCGTGAAACGTTATCTTTCAAAATTATGCTGCGCACTGTGCTTGCTTGCGGTCATCCCTGCCAGCTACGCAGTTTTGCAAGACGAAATTCAAGTCTACGACGACGAGATCAATGATAAAGGTGAGTACAGCCTGGAGCTGCACGTCAACACCACACCAAATGGGATCAAAACCCCGAGTTATCGCGGGGAGGTGATGAATGCAGGCAACACCAGGTTAACCCCGGAGCTTGCCTACGGTTTGGGGCATGGCCTGGAGGCAGGCCTTTATTTGAATACTGTATTTAATGGTGGAAATTGGGAATACGCTGGTTATAAGGCCCGGCTGAAATGGCTGCCTATCCTTGAAAAAGATGGATATGATTTTTTTGCAGGCGTGAATTTCGAAGTCGGTAACGTGATGTATCAGTATGAACAGTCACGCTATGGCGCAGAGGCACGCTTTATCATCGGTAAGCATATCGATAAATGGCTGGTGTCGGTTAACCCGATCTTTGGTTACCAGCTTTCACAGCCTTATCAGAGCACCAGCCCCAATTTTTCTCTGGCCACACGCGTCTCGCGCGAGGTCACTACCGATCTGGCGCTGGGGGTTGAGTATTACTCCGATGTCGGTGCACTGAATCAGTCTTTTAATTATCAGGAAACAGGCCAGGCCGCCTTTTTGATGATGTACTGGGAAGGCAAGCCCTTCGCATTTCAGGCTGGTATCGGTAAAGGTCTGACACAAAATACTGACTCTCTGACAATTAAAGCGATTTTTTCTATTCCTTTGCCATGAACTAAGTCATCTAACCGCGTGATTGTGTCAAAATTAAAAAAATAATGACGGAGACACGCATGGCACAGATGCACCATATTGAAGTTGAGCGTTTACGCGCGGCAGTTCGCCACTTGGTTAAAGGCTACGGCAGCTCGGAAACAGAAATTGAGCTTGTCACGGAGAACCTGATACAGGCGAACCTGACCGGGCACGATTCCCACGGTGTGGGTATGTTGCCGCGCTATACCGAAGCCTTTCTCGAAGGTGGTCTCAAAGCCAACGCGCATATTGCAACCCGCATGGATAGTGGCGCGATGCTTAGCCTGGATGGTCAGGCAGGGTTTGGTCAGGTGATTGGTCATGAGACCATGGAACTTGGTATTGCACGTGCTAAAGAACATGGCAGCTGCGTGGTCGCATTGGGCAATTCTCATCACCTATGCCGTATCGGTGCCTGGGCTGAAATGGCCGTCGCACAAAACATGATATCCATCCATTTTGTGAATGCGTTTTCGCGTCCGATTGTGGCGCCCCATGGTGGTGGCGATGCACGTTTCGGCACGAATCCATTTACCGTTGGCATACCTGTCGAAGGCCAGCCGCCCATCTTGCTTGATTTCGCGACGAGTGTGATTGCGCAGGGTAAAACCCGCGTGGCGCACAATAAGGGCGAGCAGCTGCCCGCCGGCCAGATGATTGATGACCAAGGCCGTCCAACCACTGATCCGATTTATGGCGTGAAAGAGCCGCTCGGCGCTTTGCGTACGTTTGGTGAGCATAAAGGGTTTGGATTGGCGCTTGTGTGCGAACTGCTGGGCGGTGCACTGGCAGGTGGTTTGACTACATCGGGTCCACCAGACGGCAAGCGCCGGATTTTGAATGGCATGCTGACAATCATCATCGACCCTAAAAAACTCGCGGATGGCGCGATCTTTAATTCTGAAATGAAAGCTTTCATCGATTGGGTGAAAGCATCGCCTGCGGCATCTGGCAATGATTATGTCCGCATTGCTGGCGAGCCTGAACGTGAGACGCGCGCTAAGCGCCTTGCCCATGGTGTGCCTGTCGATGACAACACCTGGCAAGACATGCTGGTCGCCGCTCAAAAATTGGGTGTAGATGTGGATGTGATGAAAAAACTGGCGGGGTTTTAAGATCATGGCTATTGAGAAAATGACTGGCCGACAGGCGTTCATCAAACTGTTGCTGGACGAAGGCGTTACGCACATGTTTGGCAATCCTGGCACGACTGAGCTTGCCATCATGGAAGCTGTGCCACAGTTCCCCGAGCTCACCTATGTGCTCGGCTTGCAGGAGTCAATCGTGGTCGGCATGGCTGATGGTTTTGCACGCGCCTCAGGCAAACTGACCGCGTGTAACTTGCATTGCGCGCCAGGCTTGGGCCATGCAATGGGTGCCATTTACAGTGCAAAATTTTCAGGCTCACCCATCATCATTACTGCAGGTCAGTATGAGGTGGGGTATGGTCTGCAAGAGCCGCTCTTGTATGACGATCTCGTGCCGATCGCTGCACCGCTTGTGAAATGGTCATTTGAGGTCACTCGCATCGAAGATCTCCCACGCGTGATTCGTCGTGCGGCAAAGATCGCGATGACCGCACCAACAGGCCCTGTATTCATTAGCCTGCCTGGTTCGGTGCTGGACGAAGAAGCAGAAATCGACTTTGGTTTCCCCACTCGCGTTGACAGCAATGTGCGTCCGAGCGATGAAACCATCAAGCAACTAGCCGAGCGGTTACTACAAGCTAAAAAACCCGTGATGATTGCAGGTCGAGAGATCGCGAATCAGGATGTTTTTGCAGAAGCTTGCGAATTAGCTGAATTGCTGGGTGCTGCGGTTTATCAGGAATCCGTACCTTATAACGCGCGTTATCCCAATACACATCCGACTTGCATGGGTGACCTGACGCGTAATCAGAAACGCGTGCGTCAGACGCTCGAGGCCTACGACTTGATGCTGTGCTTAGGGGCTGACTTGTTACGCATGTCCCCCAAGAGTGATGTGGAGCCTTTGCCGCCTGAGTTGCCTGTGATGCATATTACGGAGCGTGATTGGGAGCTGGGTAAAAACTATTCAACTGAATATGCGATCAGGGCGAATGTAAAAGAAACGCTTCAGGCGTTATTGCCTGTTTTACGTTCGATGCGCAGCAAACAATACGCCGAGCAAGCCGATGCGCGATTGGCAGACATTGCGACGCGTAACTGGTCGGCAAACTGTGCCAAAGTCCGTGAGGATGTAGAGGCGAGCGCTGCCGCGATGCCGATTGACCAGCGCTATCTGGTTAAACAGTTAGTCGATGTGCTGCCGAAAGATGTCATCGTTGTGGACGAGACATTAACTGCTGCGCCCGCGATCGGTGCGATGCTCCCTGCTGATAATCCGCAGGCCTACTATGGGTTGGCCAGTGGTGGACTGGGCTTTGGCATGCCGGGTGCGGTGGGTGTGAGTCTCTCTCGGCCTGATCGTCCTGTGGTTGCAACGATCGGTGATGGCAGCTCAATGTATGGCATTCAGGCGCTCTGGACTGCTGCGCATTTCAAGTTGCCCATTACCTATGTGATTATCAATAATCGCAGCTATCGCATCATTAAAGAGCGCCTTCAGGCCATGCGCGGCACAGACCAGTTCGTCGCGATGGATATGAATGATCCGGCGATTGATTTTGTCGCGGTGGCCGAAGGTCTGGGGATGAATGCAGTGCGTATTACAGACCCGGCAAAACTGACGGAGACGCTCAAAGCTGCTATTGCCAGTGGTATGCCAAATCTGGTTGAGGTGGTTGTCGCCGACGGGTATGGGAATTAACAGCTGAGTTGCTGGTGGATGGCATTGATGAATTTATCGATGCCATCCTTGAGGGTCCCATCATTTATCACACGCACCACAGATTGGCCTGCTGGGTAATCCACTACCGTCCGGTTTAGACGGCGTGCGACATCATCGGTTGTTTCCCTGCCGCGTGAGGCGAGCCTTTTTTCAAGCACGCTCTTGGGCGCATTGACTTCAATGACGATGAGAGAAGGAATTTTTTCACGTAAAGCTGCCACCATGGCGCGTGAGCCATTCGCAATGATGTTTGAGCCCGCCCTCATTTCATCCAGCAAAGACGAAGGCAAACCGTAGTTCAATCCATGCGCTTGCCAGGTAATCAGAAAGCCATTCTTAGATATGCGTGTTTGAAATTCAGCCTCAGTACACGCCTCATGATCCTCTCCAGGCGAGCCATGCGGGCGCGTGATGGTACGTCGTGCAAATACAAACTGATCACACGGCAATACCTTACGCGCACCGTCAATCAGGCTATCTTTCCCCGCACCGCTTGGGCCTACAACGAAGAAGAAAACACCTGATTTTTTTGTGACTGGCATGAATCAAACAGAAAGGTAACGTTGTTTAACTTCATCATTTGCATTGAGCTCTGTGATCGTACCGCAAAATACATCTACACCTTTATCGATGACGACCGCACGATCAGCGAGCCCGAGGCAAAAGTGGAGGTTTTGTTCCGCGAGCACAATGGTCGTGCCGACTTTGCGTAACGTATTGATCAAGTCCCCAATTTTTTGAACCATGATGGGGGCTAATCCTTCGCTTGGCTCATCGAGCAGCAGCACATCGGGATTGCCCATGAGGGCGCGACCGACTGTCAGCATTTGCTGCTCGCCGCCAGATAATTGACCCCCCAGACGATTTTTAAGTGGCGCCAGTAAAGGCAGCATGCCGTAGACCCGTTCCAGGCTCCAGGCGTTGGTGCCATCCGCGCCATTTTTAATGGCGATCGTCAGGTTGTCCTCGACACTCAGGTCAGGGAAAATTTGCCGGTCTTCCGGTACAAAACTTAAGCCGGCCCGAGCAATCAAATGCGCGGGTTGACCAGCAATATGTTTGCCTTTGAAATCAATCTCGCCACGCTTGGGTGCAATCACCCCTGCAATGGTTTTCATGGTGGTGCTTTTGCCGGCTCCATTGCGCCCGAGCAACGCGAGCGTCTCACCCTGACGAACGTCTAGCGACATATTAAAAAGAACCTGACTGCTTGCATAAAACACGTCTATTTTTTTGACCTGCAAAACTGTCTGGCTCATGCGTGTACCTCTTGCGGTTTGCCTAGATAGGCCTCGATGACGGCCGGATTAGTACGAATTTGCTCCGGATTACCCTCGGCTAAAACTTTTCCATATGAGAGTACGTGGATATTCTGTGAGATACGAAACACGATCTCCATGTCATGTTCGATGAGCACCAGAGTGAGCCCGCCTTTTTTCCAGAGTGCGTAGACCGTTTCAATCATCTGCTCGCGCTCCTCGGGACCCATGCCTGCTACCGGTTCATCGAGTAGCAGTACTTTAGGTTTGAGCACGAGTGCCAAAGCCATGTCTAAAAGTTTCTGATCGCCATGTGAAAGATTTCCACTGACAATATTCGCTTTAGTATGCAGGCCGAGCTGCTCCATCACCTCAAAAGCGCGGTCACGGGTTTGTGCGAGAGGAAAGCGACCGTGCATTTGTGCCGAGGTGCCCTGCGGGGACATCAGTGCGCCGCGCAATGATTCCTCTACCGTGAGCGTTTTAAATAACTTGGCGACCTGAAAGGCACGCCCTATGCCCTTACGGACGATGGCAGTGCTTTGCAGTCCGACAATATTTTCACCATCCAGGATAATCCGACCTGAGTCTGGCGTAATGGCGCCCGAAATTAGATTAAAGAAAGTGGTTTTGCCCGCACCATTCGGACCGATCACAGCATGAAGAGAGTCTTTAGGAAAGTGGATCGACACATCAGCTGTCGCCACCACACCGCCAAAAGACTTGCAGAGGTTTTCAATCTTTAGCATCAGTGCAGTCCGCCTTGTTTGATTTCACGAGAGGCAGGGACGCCGCCATAACTCTGCCAGGTTGAACCAGCAAACCAGCCGGCGTCTACCGGCAGATTGATGCCCGTGATCGCCGCGGCAGCTCGGGAAAGCAAAAATCCTGCTGAGTCGGCGACTTCGTCTGGCGTGACCATGCGACCTAATGCGGCTTGGGAACTCAGGTCATCGGGATTGCGATCGCCACGATCGATCGCCGCTTGTAGCGCCTCGGTAATCGTGAACCCGGGAGAAATCGCATTGACTCGAACGCCCGATCTTCCCCATTCGGCTGCAAGACATTCCGTCATCGATATGACCGCGGCTTTGGCTGGAGCGTAGGCGTGCAATGGTACAGAGCGCCAGCCTGTGATCGAAGCGATATTGACGATCGCGCCGCCTCCAAGCTGAGCCATACGTGATCCAAACACAGCGCAGCAGAGATAGGTGCCGCGCTGGTCTACAGCCACGACTCGATCCCATTCTGTCATGGTAAGTTGGTCGGGTGGTAAGCGGTGTTGGAGAATGCCTGCGCTATTAATCAGGTTCGCGACCGGCCCATGGGTTGATTCAATCATGGTTGCGATTTGACGGACAGCCTGTTCGTCTGTGACATCACACGCATACGCTGCGCTGGCGCCTAGTTCGCGCAATTTTTGTTCTGTCCAGGTGCCGGGCAAGTCAAGCAAGATCACGTGATCGCCACGTTTGGCTAAATGCCTGACGCAGGCTGCACCAATTCCGCTTGAGCCGCCTGTGACAACACTGATGACTGGTTTGCTCATGACTGAGCTCCTTTTCTTGTGACCATGTGCCAGGCTTGGACGACAAAGTCGGTGATGCCGCGTTTAAAGCCAAGCGCAAAAATCAATACGATTATGCCGAGCGCTAAACCGTGATATTCGGTCGTGCGGCTGATGATGTCGTTAAACATGAGTAACAATCCTGCGCCGACAACGGGCCCAATAAAGGCATGTAAACCACCCATCATGATCATGAATACCGCTTCGCCCGACATGGTCCAGTAACTGAACTCGGGAAATGCGCCTGAGACAAACATTGCCATAATCACACCACCGATACTGGCAAAGCACGCTGACAGAATGAACGCGTATAGCTTGACTCGCCACACATCGATGCCGAGAAAGCGCGCACGGTCGGCGTTATCTCGCACCATACGCAACGTATACCCGTAAGGTGACTGAAGGATATAACGCATGATCAACAGGCACAAGACACCGATTACGCAAGCAAACCAGTAGAGGTTGGTTGTGTTACCAAGATTAATGCCCCAGAATGGTGTGCGCGGTATGCCGCCCATGAGTCCTTGATCGCCGCCTGTAAGAGAACTCCAGGTGACTATCACACTGTGAATCAGCATTTGAAAAGCGAGCGTTAGAAATGAGAAGTAAATTTCTTTCAGCCGGACACAGATTGCACCAATCACCAAACCTAGCAGAGCGCTAAAGGCGATTGCTCCCAGCATAGCAACAGGGATGGATACGCCAGTTTTTTGCATGAGTAAACCGTAGGTGTAGGCTCCCCCTCCAAAAAACATGGCGTGACCAAATGACACCATACCGCCATAGCCGACCAGGATATTGAGTGAAGTCGCGAAGATTCCGAAAGCAGCTAATCGGATGACGAAATCGAGCGTGACACGCGAGGAAGTTAAAAACGGAATAGCTATCAGAATGGCTAAACCAAGCAGACTAATCAGTAACTCTTTTTTGAAACCAGCTGCGTGACTCATGGACGTGGCTCCTTACCTAGCAAGCCGCTAGGTTTGAGAATCAGGATGAGTGCCATCGCGATAAACATGATGCCTTCAACGAACAAAGGAAATCCGATTGAGCCAAACGAGCGGACTAGACCAATCAATAACGCGCCAACAAGTGCGCCACTGACTGAGCCCATCCCACCGATCACCGTTACGATGAACGATTCGATCAGAATAGAAAACCCCATCCCTGGGGACATCGAGCGAACAGGTGCAGCCAATCCCCCTGCCAGGCCTGCGAGCGCGCCACCGAGTGCAAATACGCCTGCATAGATCAGACTGGTATTTAACCCCAGCACTGAGGTCATGGTTGGGTTGTGTGCGGCTGCACGGACAACCTTACCCATGCGGGTACGCGTTAAGACAAACCAGAGTGCGGCCGCAATGACGCCAGCCGCAGCGATCAGATAGACATAAAAAACCGGGATGATGCCTCCTCCGATAAATAGTGGCGGGGCCTGAAATGCCTCGGGCATGCCCATGGATTGAAATTCGGCGCCCCAGATTATTTTGACCACATCATCCAGAATGAGGATTAGTGCATAGCAGACAAGGAGTTGCATCAACACATCTGCGTTGTAGACACGGCGCATAATGAAGCGCTCAAAAATCAAACCAAATAGTCCGACACCAAGGCCGGCAACAATGGTTGAGATGATAAAACTGTCTGTGATGCGATAGGCTGACAAGGCGATGTAAGCCCCCAGCATATAAAGTGAGCCATGCGCAAAGTTAATAATGCGCAAGACGCCAAAAATAAGTGTTAAACCAGCGGCGACTAAAAACAGTAAGGCGCCTACGATCAGCCCTGTACTGGTTTGCGTAACAACGCATGACAAAGAGCTCAGGCAATCAAAGAGTGCGGTGGGATCCAAGGGATTCTCCGTGTGATGCAAAAAATGTAAACAACCTGCCCGAGCGTTTGCTCGGGCAGGTGCTTATTGTCCTACCTACAGCCTTAGTAAACTTATGCCCAGCCTTTACGTTTTTTCCACTCAAGCTCAAGCTCGACAATCTGCTTCCAGTCACCTGGGACGGGATTTGGCATGTACGGCTCTTTGTTGGTGAGTTCACCCCAGCCGTCGGCATAGTCGACGATGGTCTGGTCTTCGGCGCGCATAGTGATTTTGCCGTTTGCGCCAAAAGGAGAATCAACAGTGAGGCCACGCAACGCATCGGCGATTTTCTTGCCATCCGCGCTATTGGCTTTTTTCATGGCAGAAGTCAGCAAGTTGATACCGACAGCATTTTGCCAGGCCCAGTTGGTGGGCAAGTCTTTGTACTTAGCAACGTATGCATCTGCCCACGCAGCGTTACTGGGTGTTTTAGGGAAGCTTTTCAGGTAACGATTACCTGAGTGCAGATTGCCGGGTACATTTTTTACAGCTGTGAGAACCGTGTAGTCCGCCATATTGACAGAGAAGAACTGGCGGTCTTTGAACAGCGCGTAGATATTGCCCTGGTCAATAAACGACGTCAGATCTCCACCCCAGATGGCAGAGTAAATTGCCTGGGGTTTACCTTGAAGCAAACGAGTGATTGACTCACTGTAATCTGGCTGGAATAGCTTGGGCCATACGTCACCCACGATTTCGATATCTTTATTGAAATGTTTTAGGTATTCAAAATACTCAGCAGTGGTGTCGCGACCATACGCATAGTCAGGTGACACGCTCATCCAGCGATTAAGTTTCTTTTCTTTGGCGACTTTCGCACCATACGCACCACCAACGATGGCGTCATGTATGCCCTGACGCGCACAGCGGAAAGCATTTGGAATGCGCAGTTTTGGATCGGCCGTGAGTGAGGACGTCTCCGAGCATGTGTGTATACAGAGTACGCCTAAGTCGCGTGCGACTTCATGTACGGCAAACGCGCCAGACGATGCTTCAGCGTCCCAAATGATTTCGCATCCTTCGCTTGTAACCAGTTCGCGTGCAATACGCGCAGCCTCTTGTGGAGCGCCTTTCGAATCGCGAATCACCATTTCAATTTTGCGGCCGTTCAAACCACCCGCAGCATTAAATTTTTCGACTTCCATGAGCACTGCATTTTTTGAAGAAATACCCAGTGTCGCGACACGACCCGAAAGAATAGTGGGCATGCCGATTTTGATTGGCTTGTCCTGTGCCAGTGAAATGGCAGGCATGCCGAATGTCG
>CAINDJ010000179.1 GCA_903847325.1 uncultured beta proteobacterium
GGTGGACGCTACGGTCACAGCGGTGGACCCCCAAGCCAATGACGGCACCTTGCTGCGTCTGGATATTTAATAATTTAAGTGATTGTTCGAGCCACTGATATTTGGACAAAATACTCGGGTCCATCACGATCGCCATAAAAGGCAATATCGAGGCAACGCTTGCGGTTTCAAAAACCGCGGCAATCAAACTGACAAAGATTACAAATGGCAAACTCCTCTTGCTGGATTGAGGCAAGATTTTGTAGAGTCTTTTAAAAGGTTGGACTACACCTGAAACAATATTCACTATTTACCTAAATGGTTGCCCAACTTATTGTCCAAAGTCAGTCACTTAAACACTGTGCTTTAAAAAGTCCTGATACGCGATACTCAGGCCTTCTTCGATGTCTACTTTTGCATTCCAACCTAGCGTTGTAAGTAATGTGCTGTTCATAAGCTTGCGAGGTGCCCCATCAGGCTTAGTCGAGTCAAAATCTATCTGTCCGGCATAGCCAACCACTTTGCCTACCGTCTGCGCTAACTGCGCAATTGTGATGTCAGAGCCATATCCGACATTGATATGACTTTGCATCGGTGACGTATGCTCGTCATATTTATCTTTGGATAAATTCATGACATACACACTGGCTGAGGCCATATCATCAACAAACAAAAATTCACGATAAGGTTTGCCTGAGCCCCAGATGGTGACCGTTGGTGTTTTTTTGACCTTTGATTCGTGAAACCTACGGATCAGTGCAGGGATCACGTGGGAATTTTCGGGGTGATAGTTATCGCCTGGGCCATATAGATTTGTCGGCATGACGGAGCGGTAATCCACGCCGTGCTCTGCACCATACTGACGGTTATAGCTTTCGCAAATTTTGATACCAGCAATCTTAGCAACGGCATAAGGCTCGTTTGTTGGCTCTAAAAATCCCGTCAGCAAGGCATTTTCTGACATCGGCTGTGGAGCAAGCTTTGGATAAATACAGCTGCTACCTAAAAACAATAATTTTTTTACACCATTGCGAAAAGCGGCATCAATGACGTTAGCCTGCACCATCAAATTGTCGTAAATGAATTCGGCAGGATAGGTATTATTAGCGTGAATACCGCCCACTTTTGCTGCAGCCAGATAAACCTGATCAGGCTTCTCCATAGCAAAAAAGTTTCGGACCGCAGCTTGATCAGTCAAATCGAGTTCCGCGTGTGTCCGGCCAATAATGCGCGCAGGATCATGTCCCTTTGCAATCAAATTACGTACGATGGCGGAACCCACCATCCCGCGGTGGCCTGCAACATATATTTTTGGCATTGCTTGCTGTATCGACATGATCGTAGGTACTTTCAATATTGATTTAATGAATTAGTAGATATTGCTTAGTCTATTTACTCAAGTAGCTATTATTCTGAAATTTTTCTGAGTCTTAGTGATGGCGTGACCCAGCGAAAATGCACCAATCGAGCATAAATCAGTGCATAGATAAATGCGCATGCAATAAAACTGATAATCAGCATCACGGTACTTTTTCGAAACATAATTGCCAGCGTGCAGATACTGTGTGTAATGGCCTCAAGCGCA
>CAINDJ010000180.1 GCA_903847325.1 uncultured beta proteobacterium
AGTCCTACAGTCTATTCATACAGCTGCCTCAGATTTCCAAAATAATCCACGTCCCAGCCCTCCACCATGTTGTCGTAGGCCTTGTCGGGGATATTGGTCTGCAGCAGTTCTACCAGCGTCCCCTTCCGGTCGGGATGCAGTTTGATGGTCACGATCGAATCTTCTTCCTCCCCGAAAAACCATCTTTGCACGATTAGTTTGTCGGGAACAAACTCGACGTTTTGTCCGGTGATGGCACCATCCCAGATTTCGAACTCACTGCCTGGTTCCGTGCTCATCACCACGGGTTCACCCGTCCAGATTTCAATCATCAGGGGATTGGTCATGGCGTTGTATACATCTTGCGGGGTCGCGCTGAGCGTGTAGCGTATTCATCGGTATCCGATAAGCCGAGGCCATGGCTGCGATGCGCAGACCTTCGGTAATGCCGCCGCATTTGGATAGATCGGGTTGCCAGATTTGTACCGCTCCTGCCTCAAGTAATTGGGCAAATTCAAAACGACCATAGTGATTTTCGCCCGCAGCAAGCGGGACGAGCGGGGTAATTTTGGCAGCTTCGCGATAGGAGTGAAAATCACTGCAAGCAAAGGGTTCTTCTAACCAGCCGGCCTGAATATCCGCCAGTACAGGCAGGACACGTCGCGCATCGTCCATGGTGTAGGCGGTATTTGCATCGGTGAGGATATCAATTTCATCGCCGATCACCTTGCGGACATGCTTGACCCGCTCGATATCAGCGCGCGCCGAATCACCCAACCGTAGTTTGATGGCTTGATAGCCCTGCGCGATGTAGCTTTGTGCTTCTTCGGCCAGAGACTCTTTGGGTTGGTACCCCAGAGAAATTCCACCTGCATAGGCAGGGATCCGTTTTTTGCTGCCACCCAGTAATTCATAGAGCGGCATATTGGTGGCTTTGCCCCGGATGTCCCAGAGTGCCATGTCAATACCAGATAGTCCGAGTGAGGCACCCGAGCCCACGCCATGGCTGGATAGCTGCATGCGGTGCACGCGTTGCCAGACTCCTACGCAATCCGTGGCTTTCATCCCGATCAACATGGGGGCGAGAGTATTGTGAATGATACTAACAACCGCACCAGGACTGCGTCCAGGATGTGCCTCGCCATAGCCGGTAATGCCCTCAGAGGTTTCGACCCGTACGATGATCGTGTCGCGCTTGGTGGTGCTGCCAATCCCCATGGTGACGGTTTTGCCTTCGGGCAGGCGAAAGGATAGTGGGATTGCTGTGATGGCGGTGATTTTCAACGCTTGTCTCCGGGTTTTATTTTTTTATGTGCTCAATTATGTCTTAGTTATCTATAGATTCGGATGTTTTTTAATAAGTATAATTAATACGTATATTTAATACGTAATTAAAATAAGTACTTATAATATGTACTTATGATGCGTAATTTTCTGGATGACCTCGCTTATGCCAATCGCCATTGATCCTGGATCTTTAAAGCGCCACACCAATCTCACACTTTCATCGGATGTATTAGCAGAAGCCAAACAATTAGGCATCAATATTTCTAAGGTCTGTGACGGTTTTTTGCGTGAATTCATTCGTCAGGAAAAAGAGCGGCGCTGGAAAGCAGAGCATGCCCAATACATTGCCGCTTACAACGCCGAGGTAGAGTCCGAAGGATTGCCGCTTGATCAGTGGAGAACGTTCTGATGGCTCGGTATGACGTGTTTAAAAATCCTGGCATTCATGCGCTAACCACTCCCTATCTGATTAATGTGCAGGCCGACTTGCTTGAAAGTCTGGATACATGCGTGGTGATTCCATTGCGGCTGCATGATTCTTTTGCAGCGGTGAGATTGCCAAGTGATCTGGTGCCGGTTTTTTCTATTGAAGGTACGACTTGTCTGTTGGAGACACCTAAAATGGCTGCGGTACCACGCAAGATTTTAAAAAACCCTGTCTTAAATTTGAAACAGGAGCAAGCGCGAATTACTTCTGCGATAGACAGGTTGTTTCATGGATTTTGAAGTGTAGTGTTTTGTGATGTAATCAATGCGTGAGTGCAATGTTATCAGGGCATAATTGGCCTACTCCAGCCGTAGTTTTTAATTTTTAGGATCAAACCATGACGACAGAATCAACACCCAACATCCTCGATTTGCCAATCGGTCTTTCAGCCACTGGCCTGCGCGAGGAATTCGACAGCATTGGTAAAGTCCAGGTGCCTGCCGACCACTATTGGGGTGCTCAGACGCAGCGCAGCTTGATTCATTTCAATATCGGTCATGACAAGATGCCTAAAGAGGTCTATCACGCCTACGGTTACGTTAAAAAAGCCGCGGCAATCGTCAATACCAAAGCCGGTCGTCTGCCTGCCTGGAAAGGCGCGCTGATTCAGAAAGTCGCCGACGAAGCCATCAGCGGCAAACTCGATAGCGAGTTTCCTCTGTATGTGTGGCAGACTGGCTCTGGCACACAGTCAAATATGAATATCAACGAGGTGATCTCCAACCGTTGCATTCAACTGGTCGGTGGCGTGTTGGGTACGCAGGAGCCTATTCATCCGAACGACCATGTGAACATGGGCCAGTCAAGCAACGATACCTTTCCGACAGCCATGCATATCGCCGCCTACAAGATGGCAACGGAAAAAACCATCCCTGCGCTCAAGCGTCTGCGTGATGCGTTAGATGCTAAATCCAAACAATGGTCGACGATTGTAAAAATTGGACGTACACACCTGGAGGATGCAACACCCCTCACAGTTGGCCAGGAATGGTCGGGCTATGTGGGTGCATTGGATGATGCGATTGCCGATGTGGTGCAAGCGACAGAGGGATTACTCCAGGTTGCGATGGGTGGAACCGCAGTGGGTACCGGACTGAACTCACCCGTGGGATTTGGTGACGAAGTCGCTGCGCAATTGTCGTTGCTGACAGGTTTTGCAATCAAAACTGCAACCAATAAATTCACGGCACAGGGCACACTCGATCGTATGGTGCGTGGACACGCGGCGTTAAAAACTGCTGCCGTGTCGCTCTATAAGATTGCTAACGACATGCGTTGGCTGGGCTCAGGTCCACGTACGGGTCTGATGGAAATGACTTTCCCATCGAACGAACCTGGCTCATCGATCATGCCAGGTAAGGTCAACCCAACACAAGCCGAAGCCATGCTGATGGTCTGTATCGAGATCATGGGTTCTGACGTTGCAGTGCAGATGGGCGGGGCAGAGGGTAATTTCGAGTTGAATGCTTTCCGTCCAATCATTATTAATAACTACTTGCACTCTGCCTTGATCATGGCCGATATGTGTGACCATTTCCGCGAGTTCATGATCGAAGGCGCGGTTGTTAATGAGGCGCAACTTAAATCAAACATTGATCGCTCCGTCATGATGGTCACCGCACTGTCGCCTGTGATTGGTTACGACAAGGCCTCCGACATTGCACACTATGCGATTGATCACGATACGACGCTCAAGCAGGCTGCTTTGGCAAAAGGTGTTGACGAAGCATTATTTGACCGTATTGTTGTGCCAATCAATATGACAAAACCCGGCTCTGCCGACGTGCCTGCTGCTAAAACTTGATCGGGGCATATCTAAATGAGTGATACTCCTGAGACAGTGCTGACAGGGCAGCAGGCATTACGCCAGCAGGTCGGAGACCGGTTTTATGCCGACTGGAAAAGCGATGATCACCGGGCGAGGAGACTCGTCTCGGAGTTTATTGGTACCTCAGGGCTGACCTTTGTGTTGTCCGGCGGTGCTGCGATTCTTGCTGGTTACGGGGGCGCAACACTTGCTCCCTACCAGTTCGCGTTCATCCTCTCGGCGATTGCCGCGTTATGGTTGGTCGCAGCGGTGTACTTTACCGCTGATATTTCCTCGCATTTCAATCCCGCGATGACGCTCGCTTTTACCTTGCGTGGCGATATGGGCAT
>CAINDJ010000181.1 GCA_903847325.1 uncultured beta proteobacterium
CATGAGTTTGCCGCTCGCATTTGAAACCAGTCTGAATACCATTCCCTCAAGAGATGCTTACTTAAGGGCCGATCCTAGCAAAGTGGCTCATTGGGAAAAACGCACGCATGGAGTGCCGTGAGGTAATCGCATCATCAACGATTTGTTGTACTTTTGTCTGAATCATTCTGGTTGGTTCACTCAAAACGAAGGCCATCTTTGGCATTCTTTATTAATAATTCGGGTGGGTTAAAGCGTTGCCCATATTTTGCGGCAAGCTCTTGTGCGCGCATAGTAAATTTTTCTAAGCCATACTGATTGACGAATTGAATCGCGCCTCCTGTCCATTTTGGAAAGCCAATTCCCATAATCGAGCCGATATTGGCATCGCGAGACGATTCTAAAACGCCTTCTTCCAGGCAGCGTATGGTCTCGATGGCTTGAATAAAAAGTATTCTGTCCTTCATGTCCTGATAGGGGATGTCTAAGGTTCCACCCCCAAAGTGTTTAGATAGCTCAGGCCAGAGGAATTTTCTACCTTCTGCGGGGTATTCATAGAATCCCCCGCCTCCTGCTCGTCCTGGGCGCTTGAGCACATTCACCATTTTTTCAACTACAGCATCGGCCGCGTGTGGCTGGTAAGTCTTGCCTTCGGCTTCAAGATCTAGTTTTGTCTGCTGCGTGACAGAAATCGACAGCGCCATCGAGACTTCGTCAGCCACCGCGAGCGGCCCCACCGGCATGCCGACTTCAACACTGGCCTTTTCAATCAAGACTGGATCGGCCCCATCGGCCAGCATACTGATACCTTCATTTCTGAATGTTCTGAATACTCTCGAGGTAAAGAAACCCCTGCTGTCGTTGACGACGATCGGTGTTTTACTAATCTGCATCACATAGTCGTAAGCGCGGGCAAGTGTTTCAGGAGAGGTGTGAGCGCCTTTAATAATCTCGACCAGCGGCATTTTGTCGACCGGTGAAAAGAAGTGTAAACCTATGAAATTTGAGGCATTACTTGAAGCGACCGCCAGACCTGTGATCGGGAGAGTAGATGTGTTCGAGGCGAAAATCCCCTCCGCACGCAGCATGGGTTCAGCCTCTTTTGTGACTTGCGCTTTGAGTTCGCGTTTCTCAAAGACGGCTTCGATGATCAAGTCACAATCCTGAAGATCTCTGGTCTGATCGGTTGGGGTGATGAGTGAAAGAATCGCATCGCGTTTATCTTCGCTTAACAATCCTTTCTCTACCCTTTTGTTCAAAAGCTTTTCTGTGTAGTTTTTGCCCTTGAGCGCTGCAGCCATCGATACATCTTTCAATACCGTTGGGATGCCTCGCATCACATTTGCGTAAGTAATACCTGCGCCCATCAGGCCCGCACCGAGAACACCTACTTTCGTAAACGTAGCTTTAGGAAATCCGTCAGGACGACTTTTCCCAGATTTGATTTCACCCATCTGAAAAAAGAAGGTATTAATCATGTTTTTAGACACAGGGTGCGTGACCAGTTGGGTCATGTACTTTGCTTCAATTTGCAGTGCTGAATCAATATCAACCATCATCCCCTCATGTGCTGCAGCGAGAATTGCGACGGGCGCAGGCATACAGCCGTGGTGTTTCTTGTCGAGTGCTTCAGCGGTTTGCTTGATGAAGTCGGCGAGCTCCGCACTATCTGGTTTACCACCGGGTATGGTGAATCCCTCTGTATCCCAGGGCTGGATGGGGTGAGGGTTTTGCCTGATCCATGCATGGGCTTGTTCCAGTAGCTCTCCAGGGGTCTTTGCCAGACCATTGAGCAGGCCTGCTTTAAAGGCCTCGGAAGGTTTGACGATTTTTCCTTCCATGACATAGGGCAGGGCGGCTTTCAGGCCAAGTAGTCTGGTCATGCGTACAACACCCCCTGCGCCTGGCAAAAGACCCAGCGTGACTTCAGGTAAGCCGAGCATGATTTTGTCGTCATCCAGACAAAAACGCGCATGGCTCATCAGGCATAGCTCCCATCCGCCGCCGAGGGCTGTGCCGTTGATCGCAGCCACGACGGGCACGCGAAGCTTTTCAAGTAAGCGGTGCTCAAGCTTGGTTGTCATAGATCGCTTGAAAAATTCCTCGGACTGGTCTGGCGTGACGGCCATCAGATCTTTGAGATTGCCTCCGGCAAAAAAGGTTTTTTTGGCGGAAGTCAGAACGACTCCTGCGATGTGATCCTGTTCTGACACCAATTTGTGAATCACATTACTGAATGCCTGCTTAAATGCAACGGTCATTGTGTTGGCAGACTGCTCCGGTGCATCGAAGGTAAGCGTCACAATGCCGTCAGCTGTTTTTTCAAATCTAATAGGATTCATTGGGGTCTCGGTCATTTTTCTAATTGGATTCTTTATACATGGTGTGTTGACTCGCGCAAAGCGTAAATTTTAAAAATCACGCCGAATCGGAATCTTCCGTTGTGATAGTAACGCTCTCTGGAGCAGTACTTCGCCGGGATGTATACACTATAGGAAATTATAGAAAAATCCGGTCGGTCACGATTTCCTTGACATCGTCGTGTTCCGGGCATTTGCGGGGGAGATATTAAATGGCTGGACCATTGCAAGGCGTAAAAATCATTGAGATGGCTGGGTTGGGACCTGCTCCCTTTGCCTGCATGCTGTTGGCAGACTTGGGCGCGGAGGTTATTTGTATTGATCGTCCCGTATCTGCACATACGCCGTCAGATGAAAATCGGACAAATGTATTGCGGCGCGGTAAAAAATCCATCGCACTCGATATGAAACGGCCCGCTTCGGTACAAGCTGTTTTGAGGCTGATTGAAAACTCGGACGTTGTCATCGAGGGTTTTCGACCTGGCGTTATGGAACGTTTGGGGCTAAGCCCTGAAGTTTGTATGGCTCAAAATCCGGCACTTGTTTTTGGACGTATGACGGGCTGGGGCCAGTTGGGTCCCTTAGCCCTGGCAGCGGGACACGATATCAATTACATCGCATTATCAGGCGCATTACATGCTACGGGTACAGCAGAACAGCCAGTCGTTCCATTGAATCTGGTGGGTGACTTTGGTGGTGGTGCCATGTTGCTTGTCGCCGGTGTGCTGTCTGCAGTCATTCACGCCCGCGCGACGGGCAAAGGCCAGGTCGTTGATGCTGCAATGACTGATGGCTCTGCTTTATTAATGAGCATGATGTATGGATTTATGGCCTCGGGGCACTGGACTGACCGTCGCGCCAGCAATATGCTGGATGGTGGCGCGCATTTTTACGGTACTTATCAGTGCTCCGATGGTAAGTGGGTCGCGATCGGGTCAATCGAGCCGCAATTTTATGCATTGCTGATTGAAAAATCGGGCTTAAAAGATGTGGATATGCAGGCGCAACGCAACCCCGCTAGCTGGCCAGATATGAAAGTCAGGCTTGCTCAGGTTTTCAGTACGCGCACCCGTGGAGAGTGGTGCGACATCATGGAAGGCACGGACGTCTGCTTTGCTCCGGTCCTCGGAATGAAAGAGGTTGCAGAGCACCCTCACAATATGGCGCGCCAAACTTTTTGTGAAGTTGA
>CAINDJ010000182.1 GCA_903847325.1 uncultured beta proteobacterium
CGCAACGACAAATTCGATTTAAAAAATTTGCAAACAAAAGACTTTCTGGAGCAGCCCATTGCCATCGGAGAAATTGGGAGTGGTACCCACCGTCAGGCTTTGCATATTCTCGAATTAAATGGCTTCCCCATGAGTGGCAATCTCAAAGCACTCCCTTCCGATGAGGGCGTACAAGCATTCATCAAAGGCGAGGTCAGCTCGATATTCATCGTCGATGGGATCGAATCAGAAAACGTCCGCCTGTTGTTGAAACAACCAAATATTTCAATTGCAAATTTTGATCGTGCCGCAGCCTATACCCGATTGATGCCTTACTTTCATCAGATTGTGATACCACAGGGGGCCATCAGTCTTGAGCAGAACTTTCCTGAAAACGATACAAAGATGATTGCACCGACAACGCATCTTCTCATTGATAAAAACATGCACCCGGCTATTCAGCTACTCTTTTTGCAGGCTGCAGAAAAAATAAACGGAGGTCGCAGCTTTTTTTCCGAATACGGACAATTCCCTGCCTTTATGGAGTCAACCGTCCCGGAAAGTCCGGTCGCCAAACATTTTTATGACAAAGGAACGCCTTTCCTGATGAACTACCTGCCATTCTGGCTAGCCGAGTTCATCGACAGGATGTTCATTTTGCTCTTGCCCCTATTTGCTTTTGCTTACCCGCTGCTCAAGACCATGCCTAGCTATAGACTGAGTCGCGCGCACAGCAGGATAAACGAAGTCTATGGATCGTTAAAGTTTTTTGAAGAATATCTGATTTCAAATTACGACACTAACCAGACTGAAAGCTACGTTAAAAAAATTAATCAATTGGATCAACGTGCGAAATCACTTCGGGTTCCTAAGGCGCTAGGCGGGGAGTATTACAGCCTGCGCACCAATATAGACTTTGTTCGCAATATGATCACAAGATGGAATTCAGGCAAACAAGACCTTTAAGCACCATCTGAACATGAACAATAAAAAATACGACATCGTTTCGCTTGGCGAGGCCATGATTGAATTCAATCAGACTGACCCTGAGCAAGCTCTTTATCTGCAAGGATTTGGCGGTGACACAAGTAACGCCACCATCGCAGCCGCGCGCGCAGGCGCCCGAAGCGCCTATCTGACCAGGCTGGGAGATGACACATTCGCAGACTCACTACGCAGGCTGTGGCAATCAGAAAGTGTCTGTGCAGAGGGTACAGATACTGACGCGGAGGCACCAACGGGAATTTATTTCGTTACGCATACAAAAAATGGCCATGTCTTTACGTATCGTCGCGCTGGATCTGCAGCGAGCAGGATGACACCTGCGTGGCTGCAAGGCATACCCAAACAGATCATCGAACAATCAAAATGGTTGCACCTGTCGGCAATTTCTCTTGCCATATCAGAGTCGGCCTGCGAAACATCGTTTGCCGCCATGCGTATGGCCAGATCGGCAGATACTTTGATTTCACTGGACTCAAACCTGCGGCTCAAACTCTGGCCACTCGATCGCGCGCGATTGGTCATCACCTCAGCCATAAAGGAATGTGACTTATTCCTGCCTAGTATGGATGACATGACGACGCTTACAGGACTTTCTACGCCAGAGTCGATCGTTGACTGGTCTCATGCGCAAGGTGCCAGGCGTGTCGTACTCAAACTGGGCGCGGGGGGTGCGCTCGCAAGCGAACCTGAGACGGGCTTGCGAGCGATCGTCAAAGCCCATCAGGTACAGGCCGTGGATGCGACCGGTGCGGGCGACTGTTTTTGTGGAAATTTACTGGCCAGACTCGCTGCAAACGATGAGTTACAGACTGCAGTGCGCTATGCCAATGCAGCGGCCTCTATCTCCGTGCAGGGCTGGGGAGCGGTCTCCAGCCTGCCGGCACCGCAAGCAGTAAAAAATCGTCTAGAGAGCCCTGCGCTTTAACGCGACCGCCTCGCGGGCAAGCTGCGTAATGCGTGCATAATCCCCAGCAACCATCACGTCACCTGGCGCGAGCCAGGAACCTCCTACACATATCACGTTCTTTAACGCCAGAAACTCACTCGCATTCTGAGGCGTAATCCCACCAGTCGGACAAAATTTAATGTGTCCGAAAGGGCCACCTAAAGCTTTAAGCATCGCCACGCCGCCAGACTGCATGGCCGGAAAAAATTTCAATTCTGTGTACCCATCCTCCATTGCCATCATGATTTCACTTGCCGTGCTCACTCCAGGCAACAGTACCCAACCACCCTTGCGACAATATTGACCCAGGGTCTGGGTATATCCTGGACTCACGACAAATCTAGCGCCCGCGCGCATCGCAGACTCCGCATCGCGTGGATGACAGACAGTGCCTGCTCCAACAACAGCCTCGGGCACCTCTTGCGCGATATGTTTGATCGCATCCAGGGCGGCAGCCGTTCTTAACGTCACCTCCAGCATGCGAATCCCACCCGCTACAAGCGCTCGCGCAAGCGGCACAGCATGCGCCGCGTCATGGATGACGATCACGGGAATCACAGGGGCATCCTGCATAATTTGTAGCGAGGTGAGCGAATTCAAATAGATCTCCGGTTAGATTGTTTTTTTCTCAATTTAAACCAAATTAAGCGTTTTGTTGTCTATGATTCAAGCATGGACACACGAGACAAGACACAGGACGCAAACACAGGGGTCATTCCCAAAAGCATCTGGGTGTTAGGCTTTGTCAGTCTGCTGATGGATATTTCATCAGAAATGATTCATAGCCTGTTGCCGCTATTTCTCGTCACGGGATTAGGTGCCAGCGCATTAACGGTTGGCGCCATTGAAGGCCTGGGTCAATCCACCGCCTTGATCATCAAGGTTTTCTCTGGCGCACTGAGCGACTATCTGGGCAATCGCAAAAATGTTGTGTTGTTTGGCTATGCCATGGGTGCAGCCACCAAACCTGTATTTGCGCTTGCCTCAGGCATCGGCATGATTTTCTCCGCAAAAATCATTGATCGCATCGCAAAGGGCATCCGGAGTGCGCCACGCGACGCGCTGATCGCAGACCTGACACCTAAAGCGATACTCGGTAGTGCGTTTGGACTGCGTCAGTCACTTGATACGGTCGGTGCTATTTTGGGGCCTCTGACCGCCGTTGGCCTGATGCTGTTGTGGGCCAATGATTTCAGAGCAGTATTCTGGATGGCCGTCATTCCTGGCGCGCTCGCCGCACTGCTTTTCGCGATAGGTATCAAAGAACCAACACACGTAACCAATGATCCTCAAGCGCGACTCAACCCCATCACGCGCAGCAATCTGAAACGCATGAGCCTGCCATTCTGGTGGGTCACGGCCATTGGCGGGATTTTTACACTGGCAAGATTTAGCGAGGCTTTTCTGGTCTTGCGCGCCGAACAAACGGGTGCGGCGCTCGCGCTCGTGCCGCTCGTGATGGTGGTGATGAATCTGGTCTACGCCTCCACGGCCTTCCCTTTTGGCAAACTCTCAGACAAAATGAGTCATCGCAGTTTGCTTATGATCGGGTTGTTTGTGCTATTCGCAGCAGACTTGGTATTGGCCAACAGCACACACTGGAGTGGTGTGATGATAGGTGTCGCACTATGGGGCGTGCACATGGGCATGACCCAAGGCTTGCTTGCAACCATGGTGGCAAGTGCTGCACCCGAGGACTTGCGCGGCACTGCCTTTGGATTTTTTAATCTGGTCAGCGGCTTGGCGATGCTGACTGCGAGTATCACGGCAGGATTTCTTTGGGATCGGATGGGGGCAGCCTCCACATTTTATGCAGGCGCAATCTTTTGTGTGATTGCGCTCGCTATGCTGGTGACACGCCCCAGGCATCAGCTGAATTAAGCGTTGACATCCAGCATGGTTCAGACTTTACGGGACAATTCCTTTGGCAAAGGAAAGGAAACGTGTTCCTCAAGACCATCCATGTTCCTGACGGACACCGCTCCCAACTCTTTGAGTCTTTTGATGACCTGCTGGACAAGCAGCTCAGGTGCCGAAGCACCCGCCGAGATACCAATCCGCGTGCGACCTTGCAGCCATTCAGGATGAATCGACTCCGGGCCATCAATCAGGTAGGACTCAATCCCTTTACGCTCAGCAACCTCGCGCAAGCGATTGGAGTTCGAGCTGTTAGCACTCCCGACCACCAGCACCAGGTCACATTCAGGCGCCATGATCTTGACCGCATCCTGGCGATTTTGCGTGGCGTAACAAATATCGCTTTTCTTGGGTTCGGTAATGGTTGGAAAGCGTGCTTTAAGCGCATTCGCAACGGCTGCGGCATCATCAACGGAAAGCGTTGTCTGTGTCACGAACGATAAATTCTCCGCATTGAGCACCACTAACGCCTCGACATCCTCAACGGTCTCAACCAGGTACATCCCGTCTTTAGTCTGCCCAAGCGTGCCCTCGACCTCGGGGTGGCCTTTGTGACCGATCATGATAATTTCCCGACCGGCTGCACGCATCTTTGCAACTTCGATGTGTACTTTTGTGACAAGTGGGCATGTCGCATCAAATACCTGCAAACCTCGGCTATGCGCTTCTTCGCGAACCGCCTTGGAAACGCCATGTGCCGAAAAAATAACAATACCGCCACTCGGTGCCTGCTCGAGCTCGTCGATGAAGACCGCGCCCTTATTGCGCAAATCCTCAACGACAAAGCGGTTATGAACAATTTCGTGACGCACGTAAATCGGTGCGCCGTGTAATTCGATCGCACGCTCCACGATATCGATTGCACGATCAACACCCGCACAAAATCCACGCGGCTGCGCCAACAGAATTTCAGTCATCACAATACTCCGAGCAAATCAATATCGACGCGCAGCGTTAATCCTGCCAGTGGATGGTTGAAATCAAACAACGCGGTCTCGTCATTGATTTCTTTCAATACGCCCGAATAACGCCCGCCGTTCGGGGCTGAGAATTCAACCATATCACCCGGTGTAAATACGGTATCGGGTTCGGTATATTCATTGAGCATATTGCGCGTCACGCGCTGGATGAGCTCTGGATTGCGATCACCATAGGCCTGGGCAGGCGTCAGGGTGTAACTAAAACAGTCGCCCTCCGGATGGCCGATCAGGGGACTCTCCATGGTGGGAGACCACTGGCCACTACTGAGCTGCAAGGTCGCAGGGCGGCCCTCAAACGTATCAATAAAAGCAGATCCGGCAGCCGGGCCGCTTTCAATCACGATGCGGTAATGCAAAGTCAGGTAGGAGTCCGCACGGACAACGGGGAGATCGGAGTGTGTTGAGGTCGTCAAAATCTGTCACCGTAGATATCTTGGTCAACCCGTATTCTAGAGCCTTAAAGATGACACTGCGCGATGCCCTGCCCCCTGATCAACGTCCACGCGAACGCATGCTGCGACTTGGCGCCTCTGCACTCACAAATTCTGAGTTACTCGCCCTCATGCTGGGGACTGGCACGAGAGGACAAAATGCTTTAGCTCTGGCACAACACCTGCTGAATCACTTTGGTGGGGTTCGATCATTACTATCAGCGCAATTTGTTGATTTAAAAGAGATTAACGGCCTAGGCGAGGCAAAAATCTGTCAGCTCACCGCCATTCTGGCTTTAGCCCGACGCGCACTGGAGGAAGAGCTCAGACGCGACTGCGCTTTACATATTCCGGATCAGGTTAAAGCTTACTGCGCGGCACTTCTCGGTCACGAGTCGATCGAATACTGCATTGCCTTATTCCTGGATAACCAGCACCGTTTAATTCGGGCCGAGGAAATCTCACGCGGAACGCTGACGCAAACCTCAATTTACCCGCGTGAGGTCGTCAAAGCGGCGCTGGCTAACCATGCCGCGGCCATGATTCTTGCGCATAACCATCCGTCCGGTCTGGCTGAGCCCAGCGCGGCGGACATCCATTTAACAAGGCAACTCAAACAATCACTGGCCGTTGTGGATATTGAATTGCTGGATCATCTGGTGGTTGCAGCCAATAAGGTGGTATCGCTTGCCGAGCTAGGACATATTTAGACCTATTGATGAGCACCATGAAAAAAGACGGTCAGTTCAATGAACCGAGCCGTCTTTTTTAGCGTGCAGCCGATCTAAATACCAACCAATCAGGCTCGCTCAAAAATCGCAGCGATACCCTGACCACCACCGATACACATCGTCACCAGAGCATAGCGACCGCCGGTACGATGCAATTCGTAGATAGCTTTGGTTGTAACAATAGCGCCGGTCGCACCGATCGGATGTCCCAATGAAATGCCGCTGCCATTCGGATTCAGGCGAGCTGCATCCATCTTGAGCTCTTTAGCAACTGCGCAAGCCTGGGCTGCGAACGCTTCGTTGGCCTCAATGACATCCATCTGATCAATCGTCAGACCTGCGCGTTTGAGGGCGGCCTGCGTGGCTGGCACGGGACCAATACCCATGATTTTTGGATCGACACCTGCATGTGCGTAGGCCACCAGACGAGCCAGGGGCTTTGCACCACTGGACTTCACCGCATCACCGCTCATCAGCAGTACCGCAGCCGCACCGTCATTAATGCCGGAGGCATTACCAGCCGTCACCGTGCCGTTTTCTTTGATGAATACAGCACGCAGACCTGCCAGGTTTTCAGCGGTCACGTCACGTCGTGGATGCTCGTCAACTTTGAATTCGACTTCGCCTTTACGGGTTTTGATCACCACTGGCACGATCTGTTCATTAAAGTAGCCATTGTCCTGTGCCTGCACAGCACGACGATGCGACTCCAGAGCCAGTGCATCCTGATCAGCGCGCGAGATACCAAACTGCGCGGCGACGTTTTCTGCTGTGATGCCCATGTGCATACGGCCAAACGGATCGGTCAACGCACCAACCATCATGTCTGACAGGGTTGCGTCGCCCATACGCGAACCAAAGCGCTGCGTCTGTGACAGATAGCCACCGCGGCTCATACATTCCGCGCCACCACCAATCGCCATCTCGGTATCACCGAGCATAATCGACTGGGCGCTGGAAATAATGGCCTGCAAACCTGAACCGCACAGGCGGTTGACGTTAAAGGCAGCCGAAGACTGGGGCAGTCCACCGTTGATCGCGACCACGCGTGACAGATACATATCGCGCGGCTCAGTGTGGACCACATGACCAAAAGCCAGATGGCCAACTTGCTGACCGTCAACGCCCGCTCGCTGAAGCACGGCTTTCACAACCGTCGCACCCAGATCAATAGGAGGGACGTCTTTCAGACCACCGCCAAAACTGCCTATTGCGGTTCTTGCTGCTGCAGTTATGAAAACTTCACGCATCGCTTGCTCCTCGGGGAAAATTAAATAATGATGTTTTAATTAAATGTCTTGTTATTTTAAGACATAGCTTCGCTTCAATGCAGCCGAGACTTCCCTACAAGCCAATTAGCTTATAAAATTAGCTAAAAGACTAAAGTTTCATGAAGAATTGTCGTTATATGAAAAATAATTATAAATATTTCCTTTGTAGTACAAATGAATAATTAATTGAAATTCACACAAATAAACTAA
>CAINDJ010000183.1 GCA_903847325.1 uncultured beta proteobacterium
AGCAAACATCTCAGCAGTAAATTTCCTGCCAGAGATTTTTGTATTGTTCCTACAATCGTACAGCTCGAACTCTCGAAGTGGCTCACCAGAGAACTTGGCGAAGAAAGATCCGACTCCGTCATCGCTTATACACAGAAATGTATTGTTGCTCCTCTTGAGACAAATATCGCCTTATTAGCGGCAGAGTTTCATCGCAAATTTAAGCTGGCGACAGCCGATGCAATCGTGTACGCAACCGCTCAACACTGCCATGCAGAGCTGCTCACGTTCGATGCGCATTTCGCTAAACTGCCTGCCGTTACATATTTAGCGAAATAAAAAATATACTTTCCAACCGTCGCGGAGCTCACGCACACCTACTTTGCACTCGAAGGCTGGATAGGTTTACTCGCTCCCCGCGGGATACCCGCAGCCGAGGCTGAGCGATTAAATAAAGCTATAAGGCAAGTACTGATAGAGCCAACCGTAAACGAAAAATTATCCCGATTCGGGGTGACGACCGCACGCGTCGCGAGTGGATTGCGTGTTTGATCAAAGCAAGACCAGATCATTAACGATATTTATTAGGTGAGTTACCTACCCAACAATCTTGGTACCCAACAAAAAACCCCGCATCACCGAAGCGATACAGGGCTTTAAAACAAAAGCCTGCACAAGGCAGGCTTTCATCAACTCAGATTACAGCACTTGAATGTTGGTCGCTGATGGGCCTTTAGCGCCCTGACCAATTTCAAAGCTGACTTTCTGGTTTTCTTCGAGGGTCTTGTAACCGCTCGAACGAATTTCAGAATAGTGAGCGAAGAGATCTTTGCCGCCGCCATCAGGCATGATGAAACCATAACCTTTTTCGGCGTTGAACCACTTAACGACACCAGTAGACATTTGAACTTCCTTGATAAATAAAATACGGGCAAAAACGCCCACGTGCTAGATGGTCAAGGAATGGAAAGACACCACTGATTACCACTAAGGGCGACCGACTAGGGACAAAAACCGAATCGCTTGAGAATCTTGCAAGGCCAAGTGTAGTAGTGAAGATCACAAGAGTCAAACTAAATTATCGCTAAGTGTGGTGGAAATGCACGATTTTGTTGTTTTCCCTGAAAAAATAGCCAAAAATACCTAAAAAAAGTGATTTAACTAAATTCATTCAAATTATTCAATCAAATTCACTACCAGATCACCTCTAAACTTTCACAATCCACTAGAAATGTCAGGAACTACCATGAAAGTGATTGTTTTAGGTGCCGGTGTGATCGGAACAACTACGGCGTATTACCTAGCGCGAGCGGGTGCCGACGTTACTGTGATCGACCGCCAGCCCTGTGCGGCCAATGAGACAAGCTTTGCCAACGCGGGTCAGGTCTCGCCTGGTTACTCAACGCCCTGGGCAGCCCCTGGCATTCCACTGAAAGCAGTGAAATGGATGTTCCAAAGACATGCGCCGCTTGCAATCCGGCTCGACGGTAGCCTGTGGCAACTTAAATGGATGGCGAGCATGCTGCGTGAATGCAACGCAGCGCGCTATGAGATCAACAAAGAGCGTATGACCCGTGTAGCTGAATACAGCCGTGACTGCCTGCGCGCGCTGCGTGCGGATACGGGTATTGAATATGAACAGCGTACCGGTGGCACGCTCCAGTTGTTTCGCACGCAAGCACAGGTCGATGCAGTGCAGCGTGATATTAAAGTCCTCGAAGAATGCGGCGTGCCCTACGAACTGCTCGGTCGCGAACAACTCACCTCAGTAGAACCGGGACTCGCGCACGCAAAGGAACTGCTCGCGGGGGGGCTTCGTCTACCTAATGATGAGACGGGCGATTGTCAGATGTTTACGACCCAGCTAGCCATCAAAGCAAAAGAGCTGGGAGTGCAATTCAAATTTGATACCCGTGTTGAGCAGATCATGTCTGAGGGCAATCGCATCACGGGTGTGAGAGTCGGCAATGAAATATTAAAGGCCGATAAATATGTGATGGCTTTCGCGAGCTTTGCGCGTGACTTACTCAGACCGCTCTCAATCAATCTGCCGGTCTATCCAGTAAAAGGCTACTCGCTGACAATCCCACTTGTTGACGAAGCCAAAGCGCCGCAGTCCACCGTACTTGACGAACCCTACCAGGTCGCCGTCACGCGCTGTAACAACCGTATTCGTGAGGGAGGCATGGCGGAGCTGAGCGGTTTTAATATGGACCTCAAACAACGCCGTCGCGAAACACTTGAAAAAGTTGTGACGGATTTATTCCCTGGCGGAGACCTCAGTCAGGCAACATTCTGGACCGGGCTGCGCCCGATGACACCAGATAGCACGCCGGTGGTCGGTCACACGCACTTTCAAAATCTGTTCATCAACGCTGGCCATGGCACACTGGGCTGGACGATGGCCTGTGGCTCAGGCAAACTGATTGCTGATTTGATGACCGGTCACAAAACAGAAATCAGTACAGATGGTCTGGATATCAGTCGCTATCAGTCACGTTCAAATACGCCCAACTCTGCTGCGCGACCCAATATAATTCACGCATGACTAGACCTGCTCAGGCATTGATTGACCTCAATGCATTACGACATAACTATCTTGTGGCCCGCGACCTCCATGGCGGTCGTGCGCTGGCTGTGATTAAAGCCAATGCGTATGGCCACGGTGCTGTGCGCTGCGCGCAGGCTCTACAGGGCATTGCAGATGGCTTTGCGGTGGCGTTTGCTGCCGAAGCTTTTGAGCTGAGAGCGGCAGGTATTGAAGGCCCCATATTGATTCTTGAGGGTTGCTTTGATTCGCAAGAGCTCATCGAATGCACAAGGCTTGGCATATGGATGGCCGTGCATCAGGAAAGTCAGCTGGTGGCGATCGAGCAAACGTCACTGCCCGCAGGCTCAATTCATGCATGGTTAAAAATTGACTCTGGTATGAACCGGGCAGGATTCGAGCTCTACGAGGTCACAGCAATGCACGCTCGTCTGACTGCTTGCCCCAGTGTGATGGACATCACGCTGATGACCCATTTCGCACAGTCAGATGAGCCTGAAACACATGCGACACAAAAACAAATTGACGCCTTCGATGCTGCGACAGGTCATTTGCCTGGAGCACGCAGCCTGAGTAATTCTGGCGGCATCTTGGCCTGGCCTTTGTCTCGTCGAGACTGGGCGCGAGTCGGCATCATGCTCTATGGTGCAGATCCAATGCCGGTGCAGAGCCACGACCTGATTCCTGTGATGAGTCTGCAGAGCGAGGTATTTGCGGTCAAAATGCTCGAGCCAGGTGAGTCACTGGGATATGGTGCGACGTTTACTGCAGACGTACGTATGCGAATCGGACTGATCGCCATGGGCTATGCAGATGGCTACCCGCGCGGCGCACCGACAGGCACGCCTATTGCTGTAGATGGTGTTGTCACCAGAACGATCGGCCGTGTCTCCATGGATATGCTGACAATCGACTTGACGGATTTACCGCAAGCGGGGATTGGAACCAAGGTTGAGTGCTGGGGCCCACAGATTGATGTCAATATTGTCGCAAAACTCGCTGGCACGATCTCTTATGAGTTGCTCTGCGACGTTAAACGCG
>CAINDJ010000184.1 GCA_903847325.1 uncultured beta proteobacterium
CGATCGGCTGGGGGTGCCCCGTCTCTCATGACCTCAACCTCTCGAACCGCCCGGTGCGGACCCGCATGCCGGGTGGTGTGGCAGGGGCGCAATCAATTATGATTGCCCCCTATGCCGATCTAAGAATACCTCAAAAATACAGCATTTAATGCGTTAAATTAATTTACAGTTTATAATCTGTAAATTGAAAATACAAGCTGGAGACTGTATGGGGAATTACACAATCCAAACTGCTGACCAATTAAAGCCCATCATTGCCGGATTCCGGAAAAATGCAGGTTTGACACAAGCAGATATGGCTTCGCGCTTGGGTATCACTCAGCAAACGTATTCCGCCGCCGAACGCAACGCCTCTAACATGAGTCTTAGTAAGCTACTCTCTGTGCTCAATGCCTTAGGAGTTGAGATCGTTCTTCAACCTAAACATTCGAGTGCAGAAGCAACACCATCTGGTGTGAAATCTGCCCAGTGGTGAGTGCCATGAGTCGTTACAGCATGCGACGCCTTGTTTTGTGGATGAATGGAGAGAAGGTAGGCACCTGGTCCATCGCACATGGCAAGGATTTGCTCCAGTATGCAGATAGCTGGCTAGCATCACCCCAAGCACGCCCACTTTCTCTGACTTTGCCTTTTACGCCTGGTAATCAGCCCCACCGAGGAGATCTGGTAGGTGCATGGTTTGATAATCTATTGCCAGACAGTGCTCGGTTGAGAGAGCGAGTCGCTACTCGTTTCAAGACCAAGGGGCAGAGTACGTTTGATCTTTTGGCGGAGATCGGGCGTGACAGTGTAGGGGCCATTCGCCTATTGCCTGAAGATTTCGCTGTGGAGGATGTGAGACATGTCCAGGCGCAGGCCATGACAGATGCCGAGATCGCTCAGCTGCTGAGAAGCACGACCAGTATGCCGCCATGGCAAGACGATGGCCAACGTGCTGATGACTTCCGGATTTCACTGGCAGGTGCACAAGAAAAGACCGCATTACTCAAGCGCAATGGCCAGTGGATGCGTCCATTAGGTGCCACGCCAACAACACACATTCTGAAGTTGCCCTTGGGACTGGTTGGCAACATGCAAATGGACATGGCTGCTTCGGTTGAAAACGAGTGGCTCTGTGCTCAAGTAATCAAGGCGTATGGCTTGCCTGTCGCTGATTGCGCAATGAGACAATTTGAAGACATCAAGGTATTGGAAGTGGAGAGGTTTGATCGCGGGTGGTCTGCAGACGGTTCATGGCTGATTCGTTTGCCGCAAGAGGACATGTGCCAGGCAATGGGTTATCCGAGCCATATGAAATATGAGTCTGATGGTGGGCCGGGAATAGACAAAATTCTCAACTTATTAAATGGGTCCGTCAGCGCTCGCCAAGACAAAGTCAATTTCATGAAAGCACAGTTCTTATTCTGGTTGTTATGTGCAACTGATGGTCATGCTAAAAATTTCAGCATCCAGCTTAAAGCTGGTGGTAGCTATTGCATGGCGCCTTTATATGATGTGCTGTCGGTCTATCCTGTTTTAGGGGAAGGAGCCAATCATGTATCCCCTCACAAGGTCAGGATGGCCATGGCTGTGAGGAGCAAAAGCCCGCACTGGAAAATGCGTGAAATTCAGTCTCGGCACTGGCATTCGCTTGCCAAGAGGCACGGCATCGTTTCAACGGGTGCAGACAGCCCTTTTGTGCAAGTCATTGAACAAACAAGTTCTGTCATTCAAAAGGTCCAATGCCTGCTACCCCCAGGTTTTCCGGTGCGAGTCAGCGAGGCTATATTGAATGGTTTGTCGGTCGCCGCCAAACAATATGAGCAATCTGCACGGCATTGATTAGTTACAGACAATAACGAGGAGGGCGGCTTTCTGATCGAAGCCGTCTTGGATTTGACTTTGTACTACAGTTTTGTTTATAAGCTTTTCATTGCTTCCGCTTTAAAACACAGAATAAAACACTCATATCATGCAAAAAGACAGCGATTTGGAACGTGGATTAGGTCAGCGCCAGATGGAAATGATTGCCATTGGCGGCTGCATCGGCACGGGTCTCTTTATGGGGTCAGGCAAAACCATTTCACTTGCAGGTCCAGGCATTATTTTTATCTATGCCCTGACAGGCTTCATGTTGTACTTTGTGATGAGAGCAATGGGTCAGCTGTTGCTGCACGACCTGTCCTATAAGACCTTCATTGATTTTTGCGAAGATATCCTCGGACCTTCTGCAGGTTTTTTTGTAGGTTGGTCCTACTGGTTTGCCTGGATTGTGACGGCAATCGCTGAAATTATCGCGATCACGGGTTACGTTTCTTTTTGGTGGCCCGATCTCCCCCACTGGATTTCTGCGATGGGGATTACTCTTTTATTGCTGACACTAAATATTTTAAGTGTCAGGGCGTTTGCAGAGCTTGAATTCTGGATGGCTATTGTTAAAGTGGTCGCGATCGCTTTACTTATTATTTTGGGTCTGTATCTGTGCGTAACGGGTTTTGTGTCTCCCAAAGGCATCCCGGCGAACGTGAGTAATTTATGGTCCTTCGGTGGCATGATGCCGCACGGCATAGAGGGATTGCTTGCAGGCCTTCAAACTACGATCTTTGCGTTTGCTGGGATGGAGGTGATTGGCACGATGATGGCTGAAGCCAAAAATCCAAAAGTCATGCTGCCAGACGCCATCCGTAAAATCCCAATACGCATCATGGTCTTTTATATTGGCACAGTATCCGTGCTGATGATGGTCACGCCCTGGAATGACATTCCTGCCGATCAAAGTCCTTTTGTTGGGATGTTTACTCTGGTCGGTATGGTGAGTGCCGCTTCAATCATAAATGCGGTGGTCATTAGCTCCGCGACCTCTTCAAGCAATAGTGGCATCTATGCTACGTCTCGCATGCTTTATGGTCTAGCTAAAAATCATCATGCCCCAGCAGTCTTCGGCAAATTATCCAGCCACAAAATACCGACTGGCGGGATATTTCTGGCTTCCGCTTTGATCTTGTCGGTTTCCCTCATACTTTCCACGACAAAATCCATGATGAGTGCCTTTGAACTCGTGGGCAGCGTCGCTTCGTTAATTTTTATCTATATCTGGTCGATGATATTGTTTGCATACATAGCGTATCGCAAACGTCTACCCCAGGCCCATGATTTGTCTGCATTCAAAATGCCCATGGCCAATTTCATGCCCTATGTCATTCTTGGTTTTTTTGTCCTTGTGATCTATACCCTGACTTTGAGCAACGATACCCGGGTTGCATTATACGTTTTACCGTTGTGGTTTTTAGTGCTCGGCCTTCTGTACTGGTTCAGAACGCGCCGCAGTACGAATCAGAAAAAACTCATTGCAAGTTTTAAAGAAAAAGTCATTGCGCAAAATGTAGCGGCAAAGGAATACCGGGCGTCGTTGGGTTGAAATTAATAACGCTGTTTGCCAGCAACCAGTCTTAAAACTTTACCAACGATGCCTTTTGAGGGAAGGGGGGGGAGTTCTGACACGGGCGTTTCAGAAATCTTGAGGGCTGATTCAGCATCCACACCAAGCCCTAATAGCATTTGATAAATAGCCTGATTTTCAAAATCTACTGGACATGTTTCAAGAATCATCTCATGAATTGTGGTTCTGAGAGTATTGAAAATTAGGTTGACACCTATAGATGAGGGCATATCCGAAAAACGACCTTGTTTAACACCCTCTTCAACGTCTACTTTTATATCGTGCAGGATTTTGAGTTCTGTATCGTGGGTCGGCCACTTTATTTTCAAGATTATTTTAGCTAGAGTCGGGACCCCCACTAAAAGACGAATCGCTAGCCGGGTTTTAGTCGCTACCAAAATCGCGATGTCAGAATGTGGCTGAACTGTGGCTTTGACATGGCTAAACGTGTCATTAGTCAATCGCTTTGCAGTCAGTTGCGACAGACTCGTCAAACCTTGAAAGCATTTATAGAAAGTACCCCGCGATACTTCTGCTTTTAAAATAACCGTTTCCACGCTAATACTGTCAATGTCTTTTTCTGAGGCAAGTACAGCAAAGTCAGATGCCATGCGGTCTTGTGCCTTGCGACGCGCTTTTTCTTCATCAGTAAAGAGATGATGAATTACCTTTGCCATATTAATGTCGTCACGACGATCATTTAGCTATTTTTCCCAGGATGCCTGTCGGTGGGAAAGTCACTTTGGTGGATAAGGGAATTGTTGATATCTTATCGGCTGACTTTGTGTCCAGCCCCAAGCCTATAAGCGCTTGGCGTATGACTTTATCTTCGTAGCCCTTAGATGGAGGGCTGAGAAGCATCGTGTGGATACCCCCAACCATACTACCGATCAATAGATTGAGCCCAATTACAGCAGGCAATTTTTCAAATAAGCCCTCTTTGATGCCTTGTTCAATGTCGCGCCTTAATGCGTGAAACAAATCCTGTTTAGGATTTGGATTAAGCCAGGGCAACTGAATGAGCAGTTTGCCCAAAACCGGGACGTCGACTAGCAGGCGCATGATCAATCTTGCAGAGCTCGCAAGATGCACGGATTTATCTGCGCCCGGAATATTTACATTTTCTAGCGCCTCAGCGAGCTCATGGGTCAGTTGCGCTGCTAAATCCTCGAATAGTCTGGAGACCGATGGGTAGTACTTGTAAAACGTGCCTCGTGAAACCTGCGCGTGGGCAATGATTTCCTCGACATCTATGTCGTGAATGGATTTGTCTGAGGCCAGCGACATTGCGCTGAAAAGCAGGCAGTTACGCATTTCTTCGCGTCTGGCTGCCGCGACTCTGACTCGATGATCTTGTACGTTTAGCATTGAGGGATGTTAGTCCGAAATCTTTTTGTTTTCAATAGTCTAGCGACCGCTTGCGGGTGAATCTCCTGTTGCCAATGCGTAAAATACAGTGTACATTTCGTCACTATGACGGAAGGTTGATTTTGAACTAATGCTAATCGAATTATTGGTAAATTAAGCGGGGTTAAATTATGTTGGCAAAACACTTCAGCAAGTGTATTTTGGTGTTTCTCGCAGCATTTACCCTTGCTAGTTGCGGCGACGGTGGTGGATCCTCATCCTCATCCTCCAGCTCCTCTTCATCAAGTGCCGTCGTCGTTGACACAGGCACACCGACTACTTTGGTCACGGCAGTAAATGGTATGAGCACGCAGAGCTGTGCTTCGAATGGACTCTGCATTTCTCTGCTTTTTGCAAAAGCAGCAGGTGTTGCCACCAAACTGAGTCAGGCAGCGACGAGCTGGACAAATACCTCTACCAATATTATTACCATCGCCCAGATTCCCTTTGTAGAGGGTGCGGTGTCTGCCTCGCAAATAGATGCGGCAGGTAGCGTTTTTTCAATGTCCACAGATGCAATGAATCGTTATTTCAAAGGTAATGGCTTACCCAGTACACCTATGGGTAGTTTCCCAGTGCAGCCGGGTACTGCTGCATATGCTTACTATGCTGCGTTGCCGGGTGGGACAGATCCACGAACAGGTAAAGATTACTCGTCCTCTGCGGCCATTTCTATATCTCCTTATGACCTCACTAGTACCTTACCGCTCAATCCTGTTGTGACGGGATTTAATCCCATCAACTCGCTGATCATTGGTGTCACGTTGACTGGCACCGTCTGGCATACAGAATTAGCCAACGATGCGAGTGGTAATTGGTATAGCCCGACCAATGCCTTACCAACAGATCAGTGCTTTGGACATCCATATTCTCAGCAATACCACTTGCATGGTTATTCCTGGAAGTGTTTCCCGAATCAGGGTACGTCAGGCCCGTCGCCATTATTTGGTTATGCGCTGGATGGTTTCGGTATCTATGGTCCCCGCGGTGAAGATGGGCAGATGATTACAAATGCGCAGCTGGATCAGTGTCATGGCCATGTTGCCCCTGTGCAGTGGAATGGAGCGGTACAACCCATTTATCACTATCACCTTAATCGTGAATACCCCTTTTCTGTAGGCTGTTTTAGAGGGACGCCAGACTATAACAAGGCACTGGGCTCTGCAGCGATGCAAGAGGGTATACCTTATGCGCAACTTCCAGACCTAGCGGGCGCGATAGTTCCTGCAGGGTTTATCGATCCAATACTTTCAGGAGGCCTGAGATAGGGTTGATCTAAATAAATGCCCTACAACATTCGCGCTGTTTGCGCTGGTAAGAGTCAAACCCTGGCACTTTTAGAGTCGGGTGAGCTGCTGGGATGGGGCGGGGCTGGTAGTGGGCGTTATACCGCAGATAATGTCGATATTTGCAGCACGCGCAATGCAAATCAAGAGCCAATATACGTTGGACAATCTACGCGTTTTTCTAGCATGTCTGCCGGTTATGGCGTGAGTTTGGGGGTATCAGATCGTCAGGAGTTACTGATTTGGGGCTTTAGTCCTCTGGGCTCTGGTGATGGCCAACCGATTTCAGAAATTCCTACTTTGATCAAACAAATCAGCTCACCTATTAGCGTCGCGTCTGGACAGTCATGCTTTGCTGCGATTGATCGCTCTGGTGCTCTTTATACGTGGGGAATCAATATCGATGGTGTCTTGGGTAGAAAGACTGCGCAAATAAATGCCTCGCCAGGAGTCGTCACCGCTTTACCAGCAGCACAGGACGTCGGGCTGGGGGACAACTTCGTGATTGTCCTGTCGAGCGATGGAGAAGTATTTTCTTTCGGTAGTAATTCTGCTGGGCAATTAGGCGCGGGGCATCTTAAAACCGTCGACATGCCAGCTCGAGTTAAGTTGCCAAGCACCGTTCACGCTATTGCCGTTGGTGCGACACATGTATTAACCCTGGATGATGATGGAATCCTGATGGGATGGGGCAGTAATCAATATGGCCAGCTGGGCAATAGTCAAAGCCGCTATAGCGAGACTCCGATTTTGATTAAGGTGCCAGAAAAAGTCAGAGCAATAGCCGCGGGTAGCCACTTTTCTCTCGCTTTGACCGTTACTGGTTCTGTGTACAGCTGGGGCTGGAATGGCTTTGGTCAACTTGGTTTGAGTGATGTCGCGCCTCGGAATATGCCTACTCGTATTCCTGAGTTATCAGATATCCAGGCAATCTCTGCCGGCGAGATGTCAGCAGTCGCTTTGGGAAAAAAAGATTTGTATGGCTGGGGTAACAACGAATCTGGCCAAATCGGTCAAGCAGCACCAAAGCAATTGTTGCCATACCCTTTTTGGCCGAACGGCTAAGGACGCGTATGTCTGATGTCAACGCCTTTGCCAATTCGCGACGTAATTTTTTACGCGCTGGATTCGGTATGGCGTCAGGCGTTATTGTGCCGCTGAGTTTAGTTGGATGCGAACAAACAGACGAAGCTTCGCATCATGCATCTGTACATAACTTTATGCAACCAGATTTACTTGAGGCCAAAAACGGTTTGCTTGAGGTAACGCTTAAAGCCTCGTATTTCAATACTATGGTTTCAGGAGCCAGTCCAACAGATCAATACCCAGTCTCGTTACGCGCCTATGGTTATGGCGCTCATCCTGCAAGTTACGCAGGCCCAACACTTGTGGTGAGGGGAGGCGATACGCTCAGGATCAAACTGATCAATGATCTACCTGTTAATCCACCATTTTTAGCGTTTAGAGATCCGACGAATTACATCAAACCAAACACGACTAATCTGCATGCTCATGGTCTGCATGTGTATCCAGGTATCTATGAGGATTCGATCAATCCCGAATATGGTGACTATGTCGTTGATCCAAATTACGGTGGTGTTATGCCTGCCGGGGATTCTCGGCAGTATGTGTATCACATCCCCAAAGATCATCCTGAAGGCCCCTTTTATTATCATCCTCAATATCATGGCTCAAGTGCGATACAAGTCGCAAGCCTCATGTCTGGCGCTATTCTTGTGCGCGGGCCTGTCGATGATTTGCCTGAAATGGCTCAAGCATCTGAACTGCTATTTTTATTTCAAGCACCCTATTTTGCTGTAGCTGGTTTATTTAAAGACGATCTTGGTGTTTCGCCTGGCATGCTTGAAAAGTTAGCACAATTGACGCGTCATCCTACAGGGCAGGGCTTAAGAAATAATTTTGGCGATGACGCCTATGCTGATGCGCAGCCCGTAATGATTAACGGGGTGCGTCAGCCCACAATTGTCATGCAGTGTGGCGAAGTACAAAGATGGCGTTTTATTAATACGCAAGTCTTTAACTATCTCAATCTTAATTTAGACGCTCACGTTCTTAAGCAATATACAAGCGATGGCTGGGGTAGCGCTCTGTATCAAAATCACGAGGATGCAAGGCAAAAAGGCGGAGACGGATTGCTACTTGCTCCTGGTGGGCGTGCTTCGGTGCTTGTGAAAATGGACAAACCAGGTACTTACTACCTGCGCTCATTGTCAGTAAGAATGTCAGAGGGTCATCATCCAATTATTTTGCCGGAATATATGTTGGCCAAAGTCGTGGTGCTTGCCGCGATAAAGACAATGACCGTCCCGCAGCAACCTTTACCTGTGCGCAGTTTCTTAAATCCTATTACGGATGAGGAGTTTGCAAACGGAGGAGGTAAGAAACGAAATATTATTTTTAGGATGCTAGGAAACGAATCTCTATTAAGTGCTCAGCAGGTAAAGACTGCATTGCATCGCGCGACCGATGTGTTTTATTCACTTGCCGAACGAGCTGACGATCTATATCAGCAAAGCAAAGAAAAAGTACGTCAGCAGTTACCTCCACTGCTCGAGGCAAACGCACAAAAACCTGTTTATCCATCATCCCCCAAAATCGTTAAAAGATTTGATATCCAACCTGCCAACACTCTGAATGAAATTGTCATTTTGGATGCTGTAGAGGAGTGGACTGTTTTTAATATGAACAGCATAGCTAATGTATTTCACATACACGTCAATCCTATGTATGTCATCAAAGTAAATGGAATTGCGATAGATCCGTATTGGTGCGATACCCTAGCGCTGCCCGCTGGTGGGACTGTTGAATACCCAACATCGGTTACGTTTCGTATGCGCTTTAAAGATTTTTGTGGCCCTTATATCCTGCATAGTCAGATGTTGCAGGACGCAGACCTGGGGATGATTCAGCGTGTCACGGTTGTGGCGCAATGAGCAATCACATAGCAACTCTCTTTATCAGGTGCCCCATACGACCTGTCAACCTTAACCCTGAGGATTGGTCTGCAGAAGATTTGTATTTTTCCTGGGCGTTTAATGACGGCCCATCTTTCCACGCAGTACTTGATCTGGATGGATGCCCGGTCGCCGATCAAGTCATC
>CAINDJ010000185.1 GCA_903847325.1 uncultured beta proteobacterium
AATCCGGACAATAGTTCGGTCGAAGCATCGCTTGGCTATGCCTACTACCATCAAAACAAAATGGCTACGTCAGAACAGTATCTGAGTCGTGCGTTAAAAATGCGCCCGGATGACAATAAGCTTATCGAACAACTTGCCTTCACCAATCAACACCTAGGTCAAAATGAACGTGCGATCTATTTCACTGAGCGCGCGATCGACAACGACGATCTGTATACGTCTGCTGAAATGACGCCAGAGATCCAAAACCAACGCTTTGGTTTGCGTCGAATGCACGAGGATTTAAGTCGCCGATGGACCTTGAGTGTAGATGCCATCAGTGGCAACCAGATTGCTTCTGTGCCCAATGCGCCACAACCCGGTTTGAATTACAAAAGTTACGGACAAGCTGAAATAGCGTATAGATTAGGCGATCCCGCTATTGATGACGGCAAAACGATTTCAGCATTCTCCAGATTATTTGCTGGCAATGGCGCATCGAACTCCGCACTTCCCATCTACGCACCCGTGCTAGCAGCGGGTTTACGCTGGAAACCTTTTAGCGATCAAGTCATCAATCTTTCGATCGAGGAGCAAATCCCGCTTGATCAGGGGCAAAGCGCTACAACCAACACCCTCGTTCGCATCAGCGCATCCTTTTTCAATAATGGAAAATATAGCGATGAATGGCATCCCACCGCTCAAGGCTGGATGGCACAAAACCTATACCTTGATGCGGCCTACTACCTGGTCAATCAACTATCTTCTCTCACTGCAGATTATCGTGTCAGTTATCACAATAAATTTGGTGAAAACAAAACGCTCGAGCCGTATTCACATATACAGTGGAATTCACTGAATCAGCAAAATCAACCTGATGTTCGCGTAGGAATGGGCGTCAGGTGGAACGTGTGGGGTAATGAAAGTCATTACAACGCCTATGCGAGCAAAATATCTGTTGGATTAGAGTTGCAGTACGCGCTGTCTACTTACCTGAGCGACAAAACCACAGCATTACTGACCTTTGGAGGTCGCTGGTGATGTTCATCATACGTATCATTCTGGCTCTCGTTTTGGTTGTTCCTGGTCTGGCTCAAGCATCGAGGGCGATTTTCTATCAACCACAGGTGCGTGATTTAAACGTACCTGAAACCAACTGGCCCATCATATTTAATGCGGTGCGTGCGCAAGGTATCGATACCTTGATCGTACAGTGGACGGCTTATGGCGACGTTCTGGATAAGCCTGAATCACAAGCATGGCTCAAAACAAGACTTGAGCAAGCGATCGCAGCAGGACTGAAACTGATCATTGGCCTGCATGCTGATCCAGAGCTTTTTGTCAGACTTGAACAACCATCAAAAGTCCTGGGTGATTACTTCCGCAAACAACGACAACTCGATGCGCAGCGCGCGCAAGAATGGCTGCGCGTTTTACCTGAGAATAAAATTACGGGCTGGTACATCCCATTAGAAATTGATGATCGAAGATGGCGAGACAACGCCGCCTTTGATGTACTCAATGCGCACATTCAGTCAGAAACCAGCCTACTAAATTCAATAGGCGACAAACCTGTTTTTATCTCTTCATTTTTTGCGGGAAACATGTCTCCCCAACGTTACGCAGACATGCTCAGACGACTCAGAATCAATACTTCGGTCAATATTCTTTTGCAGGATGGACGGGGTACTGGGAAACTAAGCGCACGTGAACGAGAGCTGTACTTGCATACACTGAGTAACTGTAAAAAAACTGTCATCACAGGTACTGTCTTTGAAATATTCAGACAGACACAACATGACCAGCAATTTGAGGCGCAGCCGTTATCACCCGCAAGCTTGAGCGAAATACTTAAACAACAGGCCCCTTGCGGCATGACAACAGCATTTTTCTCGTTGCGATACATGATTGACCTCAACCAGCCAACGCGAAGATAACTATATAAGGGCATCTGTCTGATCTCAGGGATCGAGTTTATTTTTCTGTTCGATCAACTGCGTATGAACCATATTCAAAGCAGATTTCATACTATACAAACGATTGATATCATCCGACGCGATGGATATCTGGCGCGAGTCTACATTCATCTCCTCGAGTCGATCGATCATTTTTTGCAAAACCTCCAGCGAATCACAGCCATCCGCACGCTGTTCGATTTCAAGTATTTCCTCGTAGGCATCCGAAATCAACATCGCGGCCCGTGTATGCCTGTAGCTCGGAAAAAGTTTAAAGATCGGGTAGATCACAGCCAGCGCACCGATGAGCAAAATCCAGATTCTGTCCAGATAGCTACTCAACCAAAGTGGCAAACTATCCTTCAGTGCCGGTGCGCCACTCTCATAAAATCGGTTGGCAACAGGGCTCAATGGAATATTGTGATCTAGATAAGCGGGAAACAAATCAGGCTTGGCAAAAAACTGATCAACGTCGTTACTCAC